>URUD01000013.1 GCA_900550935.1 uncultured Roseburia sp. | reverse complement strand
TGGGGTACTCCTTTTCCCGGAAGAGGGCGAGGGCGTTCATGATAAAGCCCGGGTTGCAGAAGCCGCACTGCTCTGCACCCTGATCCGCGATGAAAGCCCCGAACTCGGCGGCTTCGTCCTGCAGACCCTCCAGCGTGGTCACTTTATGGCCATCCGCGCGGGCCGCGAGAACGGAGCAGGACAGCACCGGCTTGTCGTCGAGGAAGACCGTGCAGAGGCCGCAGTTGGACGTCTCACAGCCCCTCTTGACGCTCAGACAACCGTGGCTGCGCACGAAGTCGATGAGCAGAGTGTCGGGGGCCACGTCGGCGGTAAGCTTTTTATCGTTCAATGTAAGTGTTATCTGCATGGTGTCCTCCTCAGCCTTCCAGACGACAGACGGCGCGTTTCGTCAGCACGCCGGCCAGATGGCGGCGGTATTCGGCGCCGCCGCGAAGATTGCTTTCAGTCTTGATGTCAGCCTTTACCTCGGCAGCAAAGCGGGCAGCAAATTTCTCGGCGGTCTCCCCCGCCTCAGGCGCGACGGTGTAGAGCACAGCCTTGCCCGGACGCGCACCGATGGCGGCGCGGATGCTGCCGTCCGCCAATTTTGCGGCAGCGCAGGTCAGCACCGGGAAGTCCGTCTGGCTGTTGCGCACCGACTGGTAGACAAAGCGGGCGTTTTCCTTCGGCACAAGGACACGCACGAGGATGTCCCGGTCATAGGGGCGCTGGGCGTACTCAGCAAGCGGCACGACGCCGCCCTTATAAAGCTCTACGGAAGCGTTCAGCGCGAGGAACATGGTGAGTACGTCGGAGAAACCGAAGCGGCTGTAAATACTGCCGCCCACGGTGGCGAGGTTGCGCAGCTGGACGCCCACGATGTGGCGCACCGACTCCCGCACAGCACCGTCCGTATAGGCGGCGAGGCCGGGGTGCAGCTCGATCTGACGCAGCGTCACCATCGCTCCGATGGAAAAGCCCTCGTCCGTCTCCTCGATGGTGTCGAGGCCGAGGCCCGACAGGTCGATGGCCGTGCCGACATTGATATTCTCCATCTTGAGCCATATCATGCCGCCGAGGACACGGTTGGGGCGCTTCTGGTTGAGCTGCCAAGCCTCCTCGAGGCTTTCAGCCCGCTTGTATTCCCGAATGGTCATCATATGCAGTATCCTCTCTTTTTCCTGTGACCTTTTTCTTTTATTTTATCACAAAATCCGCTATAATACTACCGTCAGAAAGCATCAATTCGGCAATGAACAGCAACGGAAATTTCGGGAGGTCTGCGGGATGGAGTACACAGAAAACACAGCGGTGGGCTGCGTCATCATGGCGTCGGGGCGGGCGGTGCGGTTCGGCTCCAATAAGCTGCTGGCCGACTTCGGCGGCGCGCCCCTCATCGCCCAGGCGCTGGACGTAACAGAGACGCCCGCCCTCGCGGCCCGGGTGGTGGTGACCCGTTCACCGGAAGTGGCTGAACTCGCTTGTAAGGCGGGTGTGAAAACCATCCTTCACCGCCTGCCGGGCCGGAACGACACGGTGCGCCTCGGCCTCGAAACGCTGCTTTCGGAGCTGCCCGGCCTTGCGGGATGCATCTTCCTGCCCGGGGATCAGCCGCTCTTGCGGAAAGAAAGCCTCGAGGCGATGGCGCGCGATTTCTCAGCGCTGGACGAAAAAGAACGGGCCATCCTCCGGCTGGGCTTTCGTGCCGAGGACGGCACGGAGCGGCTGGGAAGTCCCGTTCTGTTCGGAAGCAGTTATTTCGGCGCTCTGTGTTCCCTGCCCGAGGGCAAGGGCGGCGGCGTGGTCATCCGCCAGCATCCGGAGTCTGTGCGGGCGGTATATGCGGCACGGCAGGAAGAGCTGGAAGATGCAGATACCGTAGAAGAGCTGGAGCGGCTGCGAAAACTTTTGTAAATGCTTTAAGGCATACAGAAGCGTAAGAGAGTCTTTTCCACCAGAAATCCCGACTGCAATCTTATCACCGGCTTCGATCAGTTCATAATCATCCACCGCACGTCTGGTGTAACTTAATAATTTCTGTAATGTCATATAAAAATAAACACATCCTTTTGTATTTAAATTTTGAAGTTATTTTGCTTTCAGAATCCATAAAAATACATTATAATAGATTTAGTTAAAAAAATAACAATCTATAGCTTTTATAGAGAAATGAGGATCAATATGAAATTTGTCATTCAACGTGTCACAGAGGCAGCCTGTAAGGTAGATGAAACGGTCACCGGTTCCATTCAAAAAGGATTTCTGGTATTCATTGGTATCTCCGATACCGACACCACCGCGATCGCGGATAAACTGGTCAGCAAACTGTTAGGGCTTCGCATCTTTGAAGATGCAGCCGGAAAAACAAATCTGTCCCTAAAGGATGTAGACGGCTCTTTATTGCTGATTTCACAGTTTACCCTGTATGCAGACTGCAGAAAGGGAAACAGACCTTCCTTTGTCCGTGCAGGAAAGCCGGAACCGGCAAAAAAAATGTACGAATATATCATAGAAAAATGCCGTCAGGAAGTACCGGATGTTGCATGTGGTATCTTTGGTGCTGATATGAAAATCTCATTATTAAATGACGGTCCATTTACCATTATACTGGATTCAGAAGACTTTTCATAATCAGATTATAGCACGGCAGAGCGTTTGCTGGCAAGAACTATTTATTCGCAAAACACAAGTTTAACGAATAGTTGCAATCTAAAAGAAAGTCCCCTTGTAATTAAGGGGATTTTTTGCGAGAACTAATACGTTATATAAATCGGCACAAAAGGACTGTTTTTTTATAGGGAAATCAAAAAAAGTCATTTCCGGTCAGCCAGAACTTCATCAATCTTATCCTGAATACGTTTTCGAACCAGTTCGGCGATCTCAGGTGTCTTCAAATGCTCATATTCTTCTGAATAGATTGGTTCTAAGTAATGTACCTGTGTGGTAACCGGACCGAGCGTAAAGCTGTTAAATACCTTATAAGAATCGATCAGTGCAACTGGAATAATTGGAGCTTTGGTTTTCAGCGCGATCTTAAAACTGCCTGCTTTAAAACCGCATACATTATTGCGGTTATTAAAATCGTATCCACCTTCTGGAAATAAGATATAGCGCTTTCCTGCTTTCACTTCCTGGGATACATCATTGATGATAGTCAGTGCCTGTCTGACATCCTTTTTATCCAGTCGTTTTCCTCCAAGCAGGTCTACAAATTCGCTGACCAGAATGGTACGTGATTTTGCCTTGTCCATAACAAGGGAACAGGTCTTTTCGTGGGTATCGATAATGCCCAGTGCATCATATTTGCCCTGATGATTTGGATACATCATATATCCGCCCGTTTCTGGCAGGTTTTCTGTGCCATATGCCTTTGTATGGATCGCACCTGTCATCTTCATCAGATGTATTGCATAGCGCGCCAGTTCGTAGCGTTCTTCCTCGCTGTATTTTTCCGGATGATCTGCCTCTTTACGCATTTTAGGTATCATATACGGTGCACGAAATAAGTTCATCAAAATTACATAAATAAATTTTAACATATCAAAATCCTTCTAATGTTCTAATCCATCGGCTGTGTAACGGTTTGAAGCATTCCATAAGATCCATTCCTCGTATCCGGCATCGTATACTGCCTGGATCTGCGCCTGAATCTCATCGGCTCCATAGGAAAGGTGTCCTGAAATCCATGTAGCGGTAAAACATTGAAGCCATGGTCTTACGGTCGCACAATGTGCTGTAATGGATGAAAGTTCTTTTTTTGAGTCATCAAGTGCATGATATACCGTCTCGTAGGGATGGGCATCCGGTACGTCCAGTCCAAATACACCAGCCCCATAATGGGAGGGATATACCATAGGGCTTAAGATATCTGCTATACTGCCTAACATCTGATAATCCTGTCCAACCAGTGCTGCATCAACGTCGTTTCCAATGATTGTTCCAAAAACATCTGCACCAAATACAATGTCTTTTTCATGCAGCTGTGTTCTTGCATAAGATAAGAAATCCCGGATTGCTTCCTGTTTGGGATGTGCATTAAGATCTACGCCATAATCAGCCTGACTGGCATCCTCTCCCACCGGGAAACGGACATAATCAAACTGGATCTCATCAAATCCAATCTCTGCCGCAGAAGAAGCAATCGCGGTCAGATATTCCCAACACTCCTTTTTATATGGATTTACAAAGGAGAGTCCATTGGCATCCGTGATCGGTGTCCCATCTGCCTTTTTTAATGCCAGATCCGGCTGTGCTTTGGCAAGAACAGGATCTTTAAAACAGACGATCCTTGCAATGGTATAAATGTGATGCTTTTTTAATTTCTGCATCAGTTCATTTATATCGGGAATATATGCGATACAGGCATTGGTATTTTGCACTTTATCCAGGTCCATTGCGTAGGTAATTGCTCCATCATCGGTTTTTACGTCGATCACCATGGCATTTAGTTCGGTCTCATCTACCAGAGCGATCAGGTCATCCATTGCGGCACTGCCTGCCATCGGACCGGTTACATAGATTCCTTTTACCTTCTGATGTGGAAGAGGATCTGCTTCTATAGTCTCCGTGGCTTCCACCGGAAGCGATGTGTCCGTATTTAATTCCCCTGTTTCTTCTGTGGGGTCCTGCGCCTCCACTACCTCAGAAGAAAGGATGGTACTGTTTATCGTTGATGTGGAAATAGTTTGTTTTGGAAATGTTGTCGTATTGAAATAAAAGAAATAAAGCAGGCTGCCTGTCAGGATACATAAAAGAATGATCAGACAGGCAATCCATATTCGGTTTTTCTTCATATATCTAAGCTCCATCTGTGTGGTGTTGACTCGGTAAGACTGATTATAGCATAAATCCTCCTACCGCGCAAACAAAGGAAGACAACCGATAAAATAAATCAATTTGTAATTAGAATGATCCAGAATAATATGGGATAGTAAGGTACTGTCCGGCATGAATATCGTCCTCTGATAACAGATGATTCATGCTGCGCACCTCTTCGATATAAGAAGTGATCTCTTCATAAGAAGGATCATAATAGGTGTCTGCGATACTCCAGAGAGTATCCCCCTCCTCAATCCGGATACTGGTATAATACTTATAAGGGACATCCGAAGATGATGCGGCAATGGTGCGTATCGTTCCAAATAAGATGGAACAGACTAATATAAAAAATATGGATAATGCAAGTAACAGATACATAAAATGATTTTTTTCTACTCTTCTCTTCATAAAAAAGACCTCCTCATAAACCAATACCCGAACAAATGTTACGAACAACTGTTTGCATAGCTGTATCATACATCCAGAACATCTGTTTGTCAATATAAATTTCGAACAAGTTTTCGGAATATACGTTTGCATTTTGGAGTTCTCTATGGTAAACTGGTAGTAACATATGAAATAAGTTCAGAATGAACGCATTACAGGAGGATTTTATGGCATACGGAAAAATCAGTACAAAGCAACGGGAGATTTTAGAATATATCAAGCAGGAAATTTTAAATAAAGGTTATCCTCCTGCTGTCCGTGAGATCTGCGAGGCAGTCGGCTTAAAGTCCACTTCATCCGTACATTCTCATTTAGAGACACTTGAAAAAAACGGATATATCAGACGTGATCCGACCAAGCCGCGTGCGATTGAGATCATCGATGACAATTTCAATCTTACCAGACGTGAAGTCGCAAATGTACCTATTCTTGGAAAAGTTGCAGCTGGTCAGCCGCTTCTTGCCGTTGAGAATATCGAGAACTACTTCCCTATCCCGGTTGAATTTCTGCCAAATACTGACACGTTTATGCTGACCGTTAAAGGAGAAAGCATGATCAATGCTGGTATTTTTGATGGAGACAAGATCCTGGTGCAGAGCCAGTCAGATGCCAGAAATGGTGATATCGTGGTTGCTCTGGTTGAGGACTCCGCCACAGTAAAGACATTCTACAAAGAAGATGGCTACTATAGATTACAGCCGGAAAATGATACCATGGACCCGATCATCGTAAAAGAATGTTCGATCCTTGGCAAAGTATTTGGTATAATGCGTTTTTTAAGCTAAAAAGAAAATCTCTGAAGTGCACAGACTTCAGAGATTTTTTATACTAAAATCGATATTCTTTTTTACAGTTCTTTGACATCAATTTCTTTTCCGTCTCTCCAGACACGCTCCAGATCATAAAACAGACGGTCTTCTTTTGAGAAAATATGGATGATGATATCGCCATAATCCATTAAGATCCAGGTGGAATTCTGGTTTCCCTCTACCTGCTTTACGGTTAAACCGGCTTTGTATAATGCCTCATCTGCGGCATCACGCATTGCCTGGATCTGATTCTGATTGGTGCCGTTTGCAATGATAAAATAATCTGCGATCGGTGAGATCTCTCTGATATCAATTACTTTTACGTCTTCTGCTTTTCTGTCTTCCAACGCTTCCACTGCAATCTTACATAATTCTGCTGTGTTCATAATGTCCTCCCTTATTCTTCTTTCCAATTATTTTTATAAAAATCATAGGTCATCTTTGTCATTGGATCAATGCTTCCACCTCTGCTTGACAGATAACAAAGAGTATCATGGAGAATTTTTGCCATACAGACATCCAGATCCTGAAAGGCAAGTTTTCGTACCTTATCCAGATCAGGGGCTTTGTCCCTGCAAGGCTCAATATAATCTGCAATATAAAGGATCTTGTCTAACAGGCTCATATCCGGTGCTCCGGTGGTGTGCACGCGGATCGCATGCAAAATTTCCGGATCTGTCACGCCATAGGTATTTTCCGCCAGAAAAGCTCCCAGTTTGGCATGCAGCAGATACGGACCATCATATTCTACCTGACTGATCAAAATGCCGTTTTCTTCGCACAGACGGATTTTTTCGTCATTCGGGATACATTTGGCACAATCATGGAGTAATCCTGCAAGCATAGCATCCTCCACAGAATAGCCGTGTGCCATGGCAAGGCATCCTGCGGTATACATGACACCTTTTGTATGCTCGTATCTGCCCTTATCCAATTCTTTTTTTAATTTCTTACGAATTTCGCCAAGCTCCATCATATTTTCCGCTCCATAATTTCTAACTGTGATATAGCTGATGCTCATTAATATACTTTTTTACTGCATCCGGTAGCAGAGACCAGCTTGCTTCTTTCTGTCCTTTTGCCAGCGACTGGCGAAGCAGACTGGATGAAATATCTGTTTTTCCGCCAGAAACCGGGTAAATCTCTGCTGGAAACAGTTGTCTGATCTGATCTATTTTCTGTCGGATGACAGCCAGATTCATTTTATCCCGCACAGCGACCAGAACAATGGCATTCTGACAGATGATCTCGGGATGCACCCATTGTTCAAAATAGTCAAGCGAATCTGCACCCATAATGAAATAAAACATATCATCCGGATAAAGATGGTTTAATTTTTCCAGTGTGCGATAGGTATAACTTTTCTCCCGGGAAGTAAGTTCAATATCACAGACCTTGAAATAAGGAATTTCCCGGATGGCAAGTTCCACCATTTCTTTGCGCATTTCTGCCGGAGTCATCTTGCTTTCCTCTTTATTGGGAGAATGTCCTGCCGGAACGAACCAGACTTCATCAAGTCCAAATTCCTGATATGCACTCTGGGCGATATTGATATGTCCCATGTGGATCGGATCAAATGATCCGCCAAAGATCCCTATCTTTTTCAAATGAGTCATCCCTTTTCCCATCCTTATTTTGGCAGGTCAAATTTTGTATTTTTCTTTGCCTGACGGAACAGAATGATCTTTTTACCAATGACTTTGATCACGTCCGCATGCGTACGCTCTGCAATGATGGCTGCAATCTCTTTTGGATCATCTGCACAGTTTTTTAAGACTGAAATTTTAATTAGTTCTCTTTTTTCGAGTGCTTCATCTAATGCTGTGATAATCTCAGGAGTAAGACTTGATTTGCCAATCTGAAAAATGGAATCAAGCGTACTTGCCTGACTCATCAGATAAGCACGTTGTTTACTTGTTAATGTCATAACAACCTCCGTGTATTGTTTTATTTATAATAATCAAATTCGAAACCGTACATTCTTACGGTATCTCCGTCTTCAATGCCCATTTCCTCTAAATCTTTTAAGATACCCTGTTCTTTTAAGAAACGCTGGAAGAATAAGAAACCTTTTTCAGAATCGATATTGGTATAACCGAGCATCTTTTCAATCTTTGGTCCTTCCACAACAAAGGCTCCATCATCTGCCATTGTAATGGTATATGGCTCATCCTTAAAGAAACGTAATGCCGGATCAAACTCCGGTTCATAAATAACTGGCTCTTTGCTGCAGGTCTCTAACAGTGACTGCA
This sequence comes from uncultured Roseburia sp., assembly GCA_900550935.1. Taxonomy (GTDB): domain Bacteria; phylum Bacillota; class Clostridia; order Lachnospirales; family Lachnospiraceae; genus Roseburia. The sequence goes on along the minus strand of URUD01000013.1, from coordinate 53,919 downwards.
CATGATAAAGGAGTTCTTTTAAACCTTTTCCGCTGACTGCAGAAATCGGGAATACCTTGATGCCTTCTTTTTCAAAAGTATCTTTTAAGCTGCAAAGGATCTCATTTTCGTCTCCGTAAACAGCATCCATTTTATTTGCGGCAATGACCTGTGGTTTTTTTAAAAGAGACGGATCGTATGCTTCTAACTCTTTCATAATGGCATGAATATCTGCGATCGGGTCGCGTCCCTCTGTGCCTGCCGCATCTACCACATGGATCATAACTTTGGTACGCTCGATATGGCGTAAAAACTCAAGTCCAAGTCCGACTCCCTCCGAAGCACCCTCGATCAGTCCCGGGATATCTGCAATGACAAATCCCTTTGCACCGTCAAGATCGACCACACCTAAATTCGGCTGTAAGGTTGTAAAATGATAATTGGCGATCTTTGGCTGGGCATTGGTCACGCGGGAAAGCAGAGTTGATTTTCCAACATTTGGAAATCCGACAAGACCCACGTCCGCAATGACTTTTAATTCCAGTTTAACTTCGATCTCGATCGCTTCGCCACCCGGCTGGGCATATTTCGGCGCCTGCATCGTGGAAGTTGCAAAATGCTGATTGCCAAGTCCACCGCGGCCGCCGCGTAAGATAACCTGTCTTTTATTGTCGCCGGACATATCGGCGATGACTTTGCCGGTCTCGGCATCTTTGATCACGGTTCCTGCCGGAACTTTTAAGATCAGATCCTCACCGTTTTTTCCGTGGCAGTTACGCTTTCCGCCTTCTTCTCCCGGCTGAGCTGCAAATTTTCTGCGGTGTCTGTAATCGGTCAGCGTATTTAAACCGTCATCGACGAGGAAGATCACGTCGCCGCCCTTTCCACCATCACCACCGTCTGGACCACCATCCGGTACATATTTTTCTCTTCGGAAACTGACATGACCATCGCCACCTTTTCCTGACTTTATAATAATCGTTGCTCTATCTGCAAACATAATTTTCTACCTTTTTTCCTAATGATACGAAATAGACCCGCCAAGCAACCATGGGGTCGTCTTGCCGGGTCTACAGTACGTTTTATTCAGCTACTGGATATACGGAAGCCTGTTTCTTATCTCTTCCTTTTCTTTCAAATCTTAAGATACCATCTGTTAAAGCGAATAAAGTATCATCTCCACCGATACCAACATTTACACCTGGATGGATCTTTGTTCCACGCTGTCTGTATAAAATGTTACCAGCTTTTACGAACTGTCCGTCTGCTCTCTTTGCTCCTAATCTCTTTGACTCAGAGTCACGTCCGTTCTTTGTAGAACCAACTCCTTTTTTATGAGCAAAAAACTGAAGATCAATTTTAAACATATGTTACACCTCCTCAAATTGCAGTTTTAAGAACTTTTCGCCATAAGAATCTGCAATCCCCTGTAACCCTAAGATCATGGATCTGACTAATAAGTCAGCATCATGCTCCGGTGGGGCTTCAAAGTGGAAACGAATATCTCCTGTCCTCTTATCTGCTTCGCAGGAAAAACCTTCCTCCGTGTACTTCTCTATGGCATTTACGGTATTCTGTATGAGAATGGAAATCCCCGCACAGACTACGTCTTTTCCCCGGCGCGCAAAACCTGCATGTCCCACGCATGAAAAACCGAGTATTTCCTGTTTCTGGTTTTGGAAAACCGTTATTGTTGTCATAACAATTTCCTGTCTGTTCTGAAAAAGATTCGATTACGCGTTGATTTTTTCAATCTTAACCTGTGTAAACGCCTGTCTATGACCGTTTTTCTTGTGGTAACCGGTTTTTCTCTTGTACTTGTAAACGATAACTTTTTTACCTCTGCCCTCTTTTACGACAGAAGCTTCTACAGAAGCGTTTGCTACATCAGAACCAACTTTAATTCCGTTGTCAGATACAGCTAAAACCTGATCAAAAGTTACTTTCTCGCCAGCTTCCACACCAAGTTTTTCAATGGTAATGATATCGCCTTCGGATACTTTGTACTGTTTACCACCTGTTGCTATAATTGCGTACATATGGCACCTCCTATTATCATTACTCGCCAGTTATGGTGCCATCTATGAAGTAATAGACGGACTTTCAGACCTCACTGTGCGGCATACTTCGTTAATATAACACAAGAATATGGTTACGTCAACCTTTTTTGCAAATAAATTTCAATCTAAATTTCAATCATCCTGCTCCACCAGCCGGATCGGTCCGTCATAAACAAAACCAATGCCCTCCGTTTCGGCGCGTTTCCTGAACTGGGTAAGGATCTGATTCAAATGGTTGAGTTCGTCCTGATAAGTATCCATTGTGATCTCATAGTCCGGGTTACAGATCTCCTGTGCCATCTGCTCGGTCACAGTAACACCGCCGTGTGCGACATCCTGATAGAGATACAGGTTGGTAATCACATCTTCATTATTAAAATCCGTTGTATAAAAACGGACATTTTCATGTGCAAGCAGCCGCTCCATGCTCTGGCCTAAAGTATAGAGATAGGAATCAAGCAGATGCTGGTTGTAGGCACGATACCACCAGGTAATACAATACGGTGGCAGAAAGAAATCAAATTCCGTTTCCGGGTGATCGATCACAAACTGTTCGATCCGGTCCAGATTGGCAGTTACCTGTTCACTTCCATAATAGGTATCATGTTTTTCGTAAACGACTTCATCGATGGTCGGATTATAGTTTTCCAGTACAACGTCCGGGTTGCAGTCGCCCTGATGATTGATCTGATAGGCGAGGCCATAGGAAAATCCGTCTGCACGCGAAGCTAACAGCATGTCCGGTATTTTTTCGCCGATGATCGTTCCGTTCCAGAGATATTGCACATCATCAAACGGATTTTTATTGACCAGATACCGCACTTCCTCCGGGAACAGGTTGTCCTCCGCCGTCGTCATATAAAGCGAAAAGACATCCAGTCCGTAAAAAACATGCTTTAATTCATGATGTTCAAAGGAAGTCTCCAGATATTTTTCCAGAAGCGGCGCGGATGCGGAATTGCCGACTCCCTTAATGGTAACACAGTCAAGACGGTTGTCTAAAGTATCGGTATTGATACTCATTACCACCGAAGAACCAAGAAGCAGCGAATCATAATCCAGATGCTCCACAGCCCCATATGCCTGATACTGATGGGAATACTGCAGCGGTTTTAACCCAAACCACGGTTTATGGTAGTGAAAAAACGGATCCACAAAATAGACAAGCAGAGCCACAGCCCCCAGGAACACAGCACAGCCGGCGATGAAATGCCAGACTAATTTTTTTGATGTTCTCTCTCTCATTGCCGCCTCCTAGAAATTAAAATACAAAAAGGTACTCATACCGGAAAAAGAAATCACACAGAGCATCAGCAGAAAAGCAAGCCCCCACATCCGGGATGCTGTCGCCTGGTGTTCCTGCACATAATCACAGGAATTTTTTCTGGTACATAGAAATGCCGCCAGTAAAAACATTATGAGCATATAAATGCGATACATCATACTTGCCGCCTCATATCCTCCGAAATGTTCGGTGACCAGATAAAGTGCGTAATTTTTGAATCCTGCCAGGGAAGCCGGAAGCGACCAGACTGCGCCGGTATAAGTAAAGGAAAACAGTTGTTTGTAAAACTGCATCGCCTGCGACAGGCTTTCACTGCGGAACATGGCAATGGCAAGGTTCCAGAACAGGAACGTGATCGCCCAGTTGACTTTATCCGGCAGTTTCTGATGGATCTTTTCGTAAATGGGCAGATTTTCAAAAGAGATCGCCAGTCCGTTGACAATGCCCCACAAGATAAAAGTCCAGTTTGCACCATGCCAGATACCGCTTAAGAGAAAAACGATCATGGTGTTTCGTATCTTTTTCGCTTTTCCCTCTCTTCCACCGCCCAATGGTATGTAGACATACTGGGTAAAAAATGCGTTTAAGGTAATATGCCATCTGCGCCAGAATTCCTTGACACTTTTTGACTGATAAGGCGAACGGAAATTCTGTGGCAGAGAAAGATTCATCATATTTCCAATCCCCAGTGCCATATCACTGTAGCCGCTGAAATCGAAAAACAGCTGGAACGTATAGGCTAAGATCACAAGCACGGCGGAGACACTGTCTAATGAACCAACATCGGAAAAACCGGCATCTGCGATCTTTCCCAGTTCATCTGCGATCAGGACTTTTTTTGAAAGTCCGATCACGAAAAGACGTATCCCGCGCAGCGTATTGTCGAAATCAAACCGGCGTTTTTCTTTTTCCCAGAACTGTGGGATCAGTTCGCCATGCGATACGATCGGTCCTGCGATGAGCTGCGGAAAATAAGTGACATAAAGAACATAATCCAACACATGATAATGGATCGCACGCCCCATCATCCGGTCAGCAAGAAACGAGATCTGCTGGAAGGTAAAAAAGCTGATCCCCAGCGGCAGTGCGATCTCTTTTAATGCCCAGTTTAAATGAAATGCCAGATTGACATTTTCAATAAAGAAATCAAAGTATTTAAAGTAAAATAACAGCCCTAAATTAAAGGAAATACCTAAGATCCCGAAAAGTTTCCGGTGTTCCAACCGTTCCATAAGGGCACTGAACACATAATTTCCCACGATACTGGTTAAGATGATCAGTACATAGGATGGATTAAAGTACCCGTAGAACCACAGGGACATCACAATAATGAAAAACTGCGCCAGTTTATATTTTCCAAAGTGATTTGCTCCATGCCATAACAAAAGTGCCAGAGGCAGGAATACAAAAATAAAAATGTATGAATTAAAAAGCATGGTCCTCTCCTGTAATTAACGAATGGCAAAGATCAGCAATACCAGTGCACCCAGTACGATCCGGTACCAGCCAAATACTTTAAAGTCATGTTTCTTAATGTAAGACATCAGGAAACGGATGACAAGAATGGATACCACGAACGCAACCACGGTACCAACACCAAGTGTAACCAGTTCTGCCCCGCTAAAGGAAAATCCGAATTTGATCACTTTGATCAGACTTAATCCAAGCATGACCGGAACCGCCAGATAGAAGGTAAATTCTGCAACCGCCACACGGGAAACTCCAATCAAAAGTCCACCGATGATCGTTGCACCGGAGCGTGAGGTTCCCGGAATAATGGAAAGCACCTGAAACAATCCGATCAGAAAGGCAGTCTGATACGTAATATCCGAAAGTGTATTGATCTTTGGTGTCCGTGTCTTGTTCCAGTTCTCAATCAGGATAAATGCCACACCATAGAAGATCAGGGCAATCGCGATCACCGTCGGTGTATGAAGATGCGCTTCGATGTAATCATCAAACAAAATCGTTACGATCGCTCCCGGGATGCAGGCAACCACAACCTTAAACCAGAGGGAGAAGATATCCTTCTGTATCACCGGTTTTGTCTTGTCTTTAAACTGAAATGGAAACATCCGCCTCCAGTAAAGTACAACGACCGCAAGGATTGCGCCCAGCTGGATCACGACGAAAAACATTTCTTTAAAGTCATCTGTCATGTTCATCTTTAAAAATTCATCGACTAAAAGCATGTGACCGGTGCTGCTGATTGGGAGCCATTCTGTGATTCCCTCTACGATTCCAAGAAAAATTACTTTTAAAAGATCAAAAAAACTTAAGTCCATATCTAGTTCTGCCTCCATATTTTAATCAAATTTGACCGCTTCCCGAAGTGATTTTTTCACTTTTTTCCGGGTTACCTCAACCAGCCCGAGTTTGGTCATATCAACCAGCTTCGTCGGAACCGGATCTTCTTTCAGTGCATTGCGGAATGTCTGCAACAGCATGTCATTCGCTTCTTTGGATTCCAGATTGACGAAATCCACTAAGATCATGCCGGATATATTGCGCAATCGCAGCTGTCTTGCAATTTCTTTTGCCGCCTCCAGATTGACATTCAGAAAATTCTCCTGTGCATTTTTCTTTGCCACGTTTTTTCCGGTATTGATGTCAATGACGGTCAGTGTCTCTGTCGGTTCGATCAAAAGATATGCACCGGATTTTAACCATACTTTCTGATGTAATGCCTCTTTCAGATTTGCCTTTACACTGTAGAGTGCAGAAAGAGAAATCATCGGATCCTCATAAAAATGTACTGGCAGGCGGTTATAATGTGCCGTGAGGTAGGAAAAAATCTCTTCCTCATCGGTTATGATCTCTTCCAGCGTGTCTTCCCGCAGTCCTTCTACCTGCTTTACCCATAAGGGTGCCGCCTCTTTCAGACAGGAATAACAGGTTTTGTGCCGGGATGTTTCCAGTAAATCCTCATAGGTCTGCTGTAAGGAAGCAATCTCACCGAAAAGCTGTTCGGTTGCTATGTTTTTTGCATTGGTTCGCACGATTACACCAAAATTATGCTCTTTCCCGGAAAAATATTCCTCCAGGCTGACACGGTAAAACTTTCTGGTCTCATCCCCTAATTTGGAAGAAACGGAGAAGTTCCGGTTTCCGGTCGTTAAGACTGCATAGGTACCAGAAAAGGTCAGGTTGGATGTCACCTGCGGTTCTTTTGTTTTAATGGCTTCCCGTTCCACCTGAACTAAAAGTTCATCTCCTGCCACGAGCGGCTTTTTATTGGAGAGTTTTTTGGTAAAAATGGCATTTTCACACTCATCAAGGGAATAATATGCGTTCTGCCCCGGCCCTATTTTAATAAAAGCCGCATTCAGATTTTTTACCACATTTTCCACTCTTCCGATATAGATGTTTCCAAGGATCGATGCCTTATCCTTTAACACCGGTGTCACTTCTACCATTTTCTTATGTTCATCATAAAGGGCAGAAATTAAATATTCCTGCCCTTTTATCTCTTCGGTTGTGATCAGACAGCGATTTTTCATGCGATCTCTTCTCCCATATCCAACAGGGAAACAAAGCCTGTCCCGTCTTCTGTTCTTGCATAGACATCTTTTCTATGGATCTGGATGGCATTCTCCTCGTAGGAAAGCCCCATAAATTCATAGAGCGCGGAAAGTACCAGTTCCGGCTTTAAGTTATCGGTACTTCCGGTGGAAAGATTTAAGTAAAATACCGGCTTGCCATCCTGCCCGCTTACTTCAAATCCGTATACTAAAGTCTTTAAGTCCATGACTTTTTCGCTCTTTTTGGTCTGTTTGGTAATGAGAACCGCTTCCGGTTCGGTAAAGAACCGCCGGATTCCATCTGCAAATGCCTCAACTGACGCCGGACATTCATATCCGTCTTTATAAAACAGGTTATAGTCCGCAGCGGCAACGATCGACATTGCTGTTTTTGCCCGTTCCGGCAACTGGACATACCCGGTGATCTCCACGCCCTCTACCATGGTCTCATTGAGTGCGCGGATGGATTCTGCGCTGGATCTCGTTGTATTTACTTCAATATCAAGATATTCGCCGTCGCTTGTAATGCCGACTCCAAGCGGAGCTGCAAACGACATGATCTGATGTGGCGAAAATCCCTCGGAATAACAGATATCGATCTCTGCCCTGCGGATCGCCTTCTGGAAATATCGCATAATATCCAGATGTCCGATAAAACGCATGACACCATATTTGCGAAATTTTATTCTGATTTTTATCATGTTAATTTCTGCCTTTCTTTTCTTTCGTTCATGCACCTAGCGGATGCAGACACCAGTCTTGAATCTTGCAATACCACAGCCAGAACATTTCATCCGACAGTTTGGAGTTACGGTCTCACCGATGGCATTTTTCCATTCGCGGATCAAAAACTCTTTGGTAACGCCGGTATCGATAAAATCCCATGGGAAGATCTCGTCAAGCGGACGTTCCCGCGTCGTATAGAAGTCCATCGAAACGCCACATGCCTCAAACGCATCCAGCCATCTCTGGTAATCAAAAAATTCTGACCACGCATCAAAAATGCCGCCGTGTTCATAGACATACAAAAGAACCTGTGACACTTTCCGGTCGCCCCTTGCCAATACGCCCTCTAATACTGTAACATCTGCTTCATGCCAGTTATATTTGATACTCTTGCGGTTTAACTGCTCTTTTACTGTATCATTTACAATCTTGGCACGTCCAATATAATCCTCCGGCTGATACATTCTTGCCCACTGGAATGGGGTAAATGGCTTCGGAACGAAAAAGGACGTTGAGATCGTGATCTGGCACTTGCCGTTTCGCTGATCCTTCGGGATCTCATAATAGCGGACTGCAATGTCATTTGCCAGTTCCGGGATGGCACGCATGTCCTCTTCGGTCTCCGTTGGCAGTCCAAGCATAAAGTAAAGTTTTACCTTATTCCAGCCGCCTTCAAATGCCATACCGGCTCCCTGTAAGATCACCTCCTTTGTCAGTCCCTTGTTGATGACATCACGAAGTCTCTGGGAACCTGCCTCCGGTGCGAAGGTCAAACTGCTCTTTTTGATATCCTGTACCTTTGACATGACGTCTAAGGAAAAGGCATCGATACGCAGGGACGGCAGGGAGATATTGACGTGTTTTTCCTTACATTCATCGATTAAAAAGGTTACCAGTTCTTCCAGTTCCGAATAATCGGAAGAACTTAAAGAACTTAAGGAAATCTCCTCATATCCGGTTGACTGCAACATCTTATGTGCAAGTCCTTTTAACCGCTCCACGTTTTTTTCTCTGGTCGGACGGTATACCATACCCGCCTGACAGAAACGACAGCCGCGGATACAGCCTCTCTGGATTTCCAAAACGACTCTGTCCTGGGTTGCCTTGATAAAAGGAACTACCGGTTTTTCCGGATAAACCGCTTCGGTCATATCGGTTACGATCTGTTTGGTCACGGTTGCTGGAACATCCTCGTATTTTGGCGTAAAGGAAGCAATCGTTCCGTCTTCTTTATAAACTACTTCATAGAGGGACGGCACATAGATGCCCGGTATTTTTGCCGCACTCCGTAAAAATTCTTCTCTGGTCGCACCGCTCTTTCGCATCGTCTTATACAGATCAAGCAGCGCATCATAGGAGATTTCGCCCTCTCCGATATAGAACAGATCAAAGAAATCCGCGATCGGTTCCGGATTATAAACGCACGGACCGCCTCCGATGACGATTGGAACATCCCAGTTTCTGTCCTTTGCAAACATAGGGATATGACTTAGATCCAGGATCTGTAAAATATTGGTATAACACATCTCATACTGGATCGTGATTCCTAAGAAATCTGCATCTTTTACCGGCTCCTGCGATTCCAATGAAAAAAGCGGTATATCCTGCTCTTTTAAGATCTTGTGCAGATCTGGCCAGGGAGAATACAACCTCTCGCACCACACATCATCCCTGCGGTTTAACATATCGTATAAGATCTGGATGCCAAGATGTGACATTCCGATCTCATACACATCCGGGAAGCACATGACAAAACGGATGTCTACGTCGTTTTTATCTTTTATGATACTGTTTAACTCATTTCCGATATAGCGCGCCGGCTTATCGATCTTCATGAGAATCTCATCTGATAAAGCTAATTTGGTCATTCAAAAATAATCCTCTCTTTTTCATTTGCACTCATCATAACATAATTTTTTAAATTTGTATAATAATGATTATCCGAGATCAGCTCCATGACCTGTGTGGCGGAGAGATCACAGATCTTCGTATCCGTGTGATAACAGTAGAAAAACACAGCAAACAGGCATGCCCCAAGAAACAGACGCACCTTGAAAAAAGAAATGGAATCTTCCATTGTTTTATGTCCTTGTATTTTTGTACTATTTTATGAAAAAACAAACGGCATTATACCATCAGCCATTTGAGCAGGGTCTTGTCTAAGATCCATGCCGCGATCGTCGATAACACCAGAGTCAGTACCAGCATCAGGATACAGCCACCGACAATGCCGCCACCGAGCACATTTACATGGAGCACCTGTTTTACCACGAAATGTAATATACCCCAGTGGATCAGAAGAATCGAATAACTGTGTCTGCTGATAAGAGACACCAGATACAGTTCCTCCGTTTTTCCTGCTGCTTTCCTTTTTACCAGTAAAAATAACATGGCAGCAAACAGCATCATGGTCGGTGCATTCTGGTAGATATAGTCTTTGTAATCGTTTCTTGTAACGATCCAGAGGCAGGAGATCAAAAAAGAAACCACTCCCCCTGCAAAAAAAATCCGCTCCATCCGTCTGCTGCATTTTGCTGCCAGATAATAGCCTAACACAAACGTCCCGACAAACGTGCCGGTATACCACTGAAATGGCGCAGACATGCCAAAAAGCGGTGCATAGGTATCGATCGTACAGAGTACAAAAAGCACCGCCAAAAAGCCGGATAACACAGCATCCGGAATATGTGCTAAGATCCACCGGAGTGCCGGTGTCAGCACATATAAAAACAATATGACATAGATTAACCAAAAATGGGGTGCCTCCACCGGTGCACCCGAAACGATCCGCTGCAACAGAGAGAGCCAGTGACTGGGATAGATCCATTCGATGCCCTCTTTTGCGCAGACGTATAAAATATAATAAACAAGAAATGGTATCACAACCTTGCTAAACCGTTTCCGAAAGAAAACCGTTGTCTTTTCCCCACGTACCGAAAGCAGCAACGCTCCGCTGATCATCAGAAACAGCAGATTGCAGGATAAAAAGAAATAATCGAAACATTCCAGAATGTGATGGGAAATGCTCCCCTCCCCTACCATTGAGGCTGCCAGCGATACGGTATGTACGCCAATGACGAAAATGGTTGCCATTACCCGCAGATCATCCAGATAGATCTGATGACCGGGCTTTGGTGTCAACTTCCAGCTAACGTTCACGTTCACTCCTCACTTCCATCCGGCTATCGCTGAGACAATTCCTGTGCGATCTGCTCCCAGGTCACACCTTTTTCAGCCATCAGTACCATCATATGATACAGGAAATCTGCGATCTCGTATTTGATGTCATCCGGTTCCGGATTTTTGGATGCAATCACAATTTCCGTTGCTTCCTCACCGAGTTTTTTTAAGATCTTGTCCAGACCCCTGTCAAACAGATAGTTCGTGTAAGAACCCTCTTTCGGATTGGATTTGCGGTCAAGGATGATCTCATAGACTTCATCTAAGATCTTAAGCGGATTTTTCTCCATGTATTCTTTTTTTACGATCTCGTTGAAGAAGCAGCTCCGGTTGCCTGTGTGGCAGGCAGCTCCGACCTGGGATACCTTTGCCAGGATCGTGTCATAATCACAGTCCGCAGTTAAGGATTTGACATACTGGATATGTCCGGAGGTCAATCCTTTGGTCCAGAGTTCATTACGGCTTCTGCTGTAATAGGTCATCTTTCCGATGTTAATGGTCGTTTCGAATGCTTCTTCATTCATGTAAGCTAACATTAACACTTCATCGGTGCGGTAATCCTGTACGATGACCGGAACCATACCGTCGGAATTTTTCTTGAAATCTTCCCACTTTAACGCCGGCTCGAAATTGTCCATTTTGATCCCGGCAGCGGATAGCTGCGATTTCATCTCCATTATGTCCATATTCGGATCATTGATAAAGGTTCCGGCAATGCCTCTGACATTGCTGCGGCTTAAGACAGCAATGATCTTTTCATAATCGCATGCTTCAAAATATACGATATAAGGAACGTCTGTAATATTTTCAATCGCATTTAACACATCGGTATTTAATACTAAAAGCTCATGGAAATGGTCATCCATTTCTTTCTGATGTTTGAAAATAAAATCCACGTTTTTTACAGAAACTAAGATACGATCCTTGCCAAAACGGTCACTCGCCTCTTCTGCCAGTTCCATACTGTTTGGCTTGGAACCGTTTACGATGACCTGCAGACATCCTGCATAGATGAGTTTCTTAATGTCCTCAAACCGGCTGATATTGCCACCGGCACATACTTTTATCTCAACATTGCGGTTGATATTGCGGATCACCCCAATGTTTTTTTCCTGTTCTTCATCATCGGTGGACAGGTCAAAGACCATGATCTTGTCGATCCCACTGTCGTTGTAAAGCTTAGCCAGCTGGATAACATCCATTAATGGAGTAAGATCATCCGGTCCCATGACTGCCTGTCCGTCTTTCAGATAGATTGTTGCAACGATATTTTTCTGTTCCATATTTTAAATTCTGATTTCCTTCCTATAAAGTACCTTTGGTTGATAATACGTCCTGAATACGTGGATCGAATCCGGTTGCTTCATCCAGTGCTCTTGCAAAAGCCTTGAACATTGCTTCGATCATATGATGATTATTGCCTTCAGAAAGTACTTTGATGTGAAGATTCATTCCTGCAGCATAAGAAATGGCATAGAAAAACTCTTTTACCATCTCTGTATCCATGTAACCGACTCTTTCCACCGTAAAATTTCCATCAAAGGAAAGATACGGACGTCCGGACAGATCAATGGCGCAGAGAACCAGAGTCTCATCCATTGGAAGAATACAGCTGCCAAAGCGTTTGATGCCTTTCTTATCGCCCAAAGCTTTCTGGATCGCTCCACCCAGTACAATACCGGTATCCTCGATTGTATGATGACAGTCTACAGCAAGGTCTCCTGTCACATCAACATCCAGATCAAAGAATCCATGTCTGGCAAATCCCTCTAACATATGATCAAAGAAACCAATCCCGGTCTCAATGTCTGATTTCCCAGTGCCATCTATATTGAGTGATAATTTAATATCTGTCTCTTTTGTCTTACGAACAAGTTCTGCTGTTCTGCTCATGGCAGCATCCTCCTGCTTTTCGTTTTCTTCACAATATCTCTATTATAGTACGGATATCCAAAAAATAAAACTTAAAAATTCATTAATCTTCAAATCGAACCCGGATTGAATTTGCGTGCGCCGTCAGCTGCTCACATTCTGCAAACTGGATGATATCCTGATATACGGCTTCCAGTGCCTCTTTCGAGTAAGAAATGATGCTTGATTTCTTGATGAAATCATCCACGCTGAGCGGAGAGAAGAAACGTGCGGTTCCGTTTGTCGGAAGCACATGGTTTGGTCCTGCAAAGTAATCTCCCAGTGGTTCGCTGGAATAGGTTCCAAGGAACATTGCACCTGCATTGTGGATCTTGGTCATGACCTCAAACGGATTTGCCGTCACGATCTCAAGATGTTCGGAAGCGATGGCGTTTGCTGTTGCGATCGCTTCGTCCATATCTTTTGCCACCAGAAGATAGCCATAGTTGTCTAAGGATTTCTGGATGATCTCTTTTCTGGAAAGTTTTTTCACAAACTGCTCGATCTCTACGGCAACCTGCTCTGCGAGTGTCCGGCTGGTCGTAACTAAAATGGCAGATGCCATCTCATCATGTTCTGCCTGGGAAAGCAGGTCAGCTGCGACAAAATGAGGATTTGCTGTCTCGTCTGCAAGAACCAGGATCTCACTTGGTCCGGCGATCGAATCGATGCTTACATAGCCAAATACTGCTTTTTTGGCAAGGGCAACATAGATATTTCCAGGTCCTACGATCTTATCGACTTTTGGAATACTCTCTGTTCCGAATGCAAGGGCTGCGATCGCCTGTGCACCGCCCACTTTATAGATCTTGTCGACTCCGGCTTCTTTTGCGGCTACCAGTGTGGACGGATAGACTTTACCGTCTTTTCCAGGCGGTGTTGTCATAACGATCTGATCTACCCCGGCTACTTTGGCAGGGATCACGTTCATCAGCACGGAAGATGGATAAACTGCTTTTCCACCCGGTACATAGACGCCGACTTTTTCTAACGGAGTGACTTTCTGTCCGAGGATGATCCCATTGTCCTTGGAATCAAACCAGGAATACTGACGCTGTTTTTCGTGATATTCTTTGATATTGACCAATGCCTTGCGGATCACGGCAAGTAATTTGGGATCTACCTTTTCATAGGCTTCTGCGATCTCTTCGTCTGTTACCAGGATCGTGGAAGCATCGATCTTTGCACCATCAAACTGTTCGGTATAAGAAAAGATTGCTTCGTCCTTTTTCTCACGTACATTCTTTATAATGTCATTGACACGTCCCTCAAATTCGCCATAGGAATTGGGGCTTCTCTTTAAAAGATTCTCTAAAATATCCGTTCTTGTTTCCTCTGTCACTTCTAAAATTCTCATCGCATCCTGCCTTTCTACCGCGTTCACATTCCTTTTAAGAATTGGCGATCACGGTCTTTAAATCTGATATCAGTTTTGTAATTCTTTCGTTTTCCATCTTCATGCTGACCTGATTGACTACCATACGTGCCGATAACGGACAAACCTCTTCCAAGACGGTCAGACCATTTTCACGCAGCGTAGAACCGGTCTCTACAATATCACAGATGACTTCGGAGAGCCCTACGATCGGAGCTAACTCAATCGAGCCGTTTAACTTGATGATCTCTACCGTCTGATGTTTTTTATTATAGAAATAATCCTTTGCAATGTGAGGATATTTTGTTGCAACACGGATCAGTTCATGGTGCTGCAACAGCTCCGCTGCAGACTGCGGTCCACAGATACACATACGACATTTTCCGAAACCAAGATCAAGGACTTCATAAATATTTCTGCCTTCCTCTAAGATCGTATCTTTTCCTACGATCCCAATGTCTGCCGCACCATACTCCACATAAGTTGGAACGTCAGGTCCTTTGGCAAGGAAGAAACGAAGCTTTAACTCTTCATTCACAAAGATCAGCTTTCTCGTCTCTTTGTCTTTCATCTCTTCGCAGGTGATCCCAATTTTTTCGAACATCTCAAGGGTTTTATTTGCAAGCCTGCCTTTGCCAAGTGCAAAGGTAAGGTATCTCATATCTTCCATTTTTTCTCTCCTAATCATTTAAAAAACGAATTTCTGCAATATGATTCCGTTTCGCATATGCCTGATACTCCGCTTTGCCCTTCCTGACGTCACGGACGATCAGTTCCGTATAATGTCCCTGCTCACGAAATCTCCTTGCCTGTGTGATCGCATTTTGGCGCTGTGCTGGTTCATACACCAGTAACAGGGTCTGATTTACCAGTGGGATTTCGATCTTTTGTCTGGATAATGCTGCCATAAGCTGATCGATCACAACTGCAAAACCGATGGATGCAGAATTTTTCCCAAAATAAGTCAGAAGTTCATCATAACGTCCACCCTTGATGACCGGCTCTCCGCTTCCAAAGGTATATCCGGCAAAGATAATACCGGTGTAATACTGATAATTGCTTACGATTCCAAGTTCAAAGGAAACATATTTTTCGATTTCATAAAGTTTTAATACCTGATGCAGTTCTTCCAGACGGCTGATCGCATTTTGGATCCTCGGATAGGCAGCCGCATATTCCTTTGCCTTCTGCAGTTCATCGGAACCAATGTATAGATTTCCGAGCATCTGGAATAAATTGTTCAGATCTTCTTTCAGATTTAGGGTCTCTGCAAATTCAGAAACTCCAAAATAGTTTTTATTGGAGATCAGTTCCCGCAGTTCTTCTTCCTGTTCTTCATCAAGTCCTGCCGCTTCGGAAAGTCCGCGGAAAAACTCTGCGTGCCCGACTGATAACTGAAACTCCCTTAATCCTGCACGATGCAGGCAGTCTGCCGCCATTGCCAGTATCTCTGCATCCGCATCCACGGTAGAGTCACCGATCAGCTCCGCACCAAGCTGTGTATTTTCCTTTAAACGTCCCTGATAGCTCGTGTTGTTGATGAATGTATTTCCCATATAGCAGAGACGGATCGGCATATCCTCTTCGCTGAAATACTTTGCAGCACAGCGCGCAATAGACGGTGTAATATCCGGGCGCAGCACAAGGGTATTCCCCTCTCTGTCAAAAAATTTATAGAGATCTTTGGATGGAGTTGTACCGATCTCACGATTGAAGATATCAAAAAATTCAAACGTCGGTGTCTGGATCGGATGATATCCATATTCCTTTAAGGTCTGATGAAGTTCATTCTGTAAAATGAGCTTCCGTTCACATTCCTCATTATAAATATCCCGAACTCCCTCCGGTGTATGTAACAACTGTCTTTTCATAAATATATCCATACCTTTCCATACACTTTAGTGTAGTAACTTGGTAATATGCTACCATACAAAAACAATGATTGTCAATCCCTTGTGAACAAATCTTTTTGAAGTGCCTCAAGATAAGGGACTAAAACCATCCGTCCCTTCGGCAAAAAGAAGTCTTCTTCCAGCTCTTCGTAGCGAAAACTTTTTCTTCCGCCTTCTCTGGCACGCTCCCAAAATTCCAAAAGTTTTTCAAAGCGCAGGTAATAAAACTCATCTCTTGCAGTAAAACTGATGAGAAAAAAGGCGATACCGCCCTGGCGTTCAAAATCCTGCATGAAGTTGACCTGATGTTCATGGATATTCTGAAGGGGAAAGGTATCGGTCGCACATTCCTTGGCATCAAAACAGACCGGGATGCCCTGTACTGCCCCGATGTAATCGACCGTACTTTTCTGGTCAAAATAGGCTAACGTGATATGCCTGGTCTCCTTGTCGATGCGGATCGGCGTGATCGGCGTCGGGATCTTCTGGATCAGTGCCAGCCCGTTTTCCTGATATTTTTCATTGGTGCGGTTAATAAATTCCTCTAAGGTAGAACCTCTTAACCCTCTTGAATTCCATGTTGCCATAACTTATTTCCTCATGTATCCTGTTTCGTATTCTGTGAAATAAATCGGATCGCACGTTTTAATTCTTCCCCATAGGGAGCGGTTACTTCAAACGGTTTCTCCTGCACACCTGAAAAATCATGTGGAAACCGGATGCGGTACGCATGAAGAAGCTGTGAGGTAACCCGTGCCTTTTTCCGAAAAAGCTCGTTTTGTTTTGGATCGCCATACTTGACATCTCCAATGATCGGATGCCCGATTGAGGCAAGATGGGCGCGGATCTGGTGGGAACGTCCAGTGATCAGATGCACTTCCAGTTCTGTATATCCATCGTAAACCTGAATGGGATGATAAGCCGTCTCAATTGGGAAGTAGCCGTCTGCGTCTGCAGGCAGTTTTGTTTTTATCGCTACCTGATTGGCCGCAGGGTCTTTCTTCAGATAGCCCTTTAAGTAAGCATTCTCTGTGATCCTGCCAGAGACAATGCAGCGATAGTATTTCTCAAGGGAGCGCTCCTTTAATGCCTTAGACATCATCTGAAGCCCCTTTAAGGATTTCCCTGCGATCAAAATTCCTGACGTATTGCGGTCTAACCGGTTGCAGACCGATGGCTTAAAGGTCTGCATCATCTCTTGGGTCAGATCACCCTTCTTTAAAAGGTAGGATAAAATATATTCGTTGGCAGAAACATCCTCTGGTTTTGCTTTCTGTGACAACATACCGGATGGTTTATCCAGGATCAGAACATCCGCATCTTCATAAAGTACTTTAAGCGGTTCATCCTTAAGCTGTTTTAAACTTCCGGCTTTCCTATTTTCCGCTTCCCTTTTGGAAAATTTATCAAAGGTTTCGTCTGATAAAAACAATTTGACCTGATCGCCTGTTTTTAATTTTTCGGTTCCATCTGATTTTTTTCCATTTAAGACAATATTTTTTTTGCGCAGCATTTTATAGATAAAACTGTTTGGTGCCTCCGACAATAATTTTTTTAAATATTTGTCAAAACGCTGTTCTGCCTCGTTTGGCGTGATCGTAAACTCCCGCATGAAAGTTGCTCCTATTTCTTTTTATGCACATTTCGAATCGTTTTCTTTTTGCCCGGTTTCTTTCCTTCTGCCCATCCATTTCCTTTCGTGGACCTCCCTGTGGAATAATTTCCTGCGGAAGAATAGCTTTTCTTTTTGCCATCTCCTGCCCCGGTATGTCCATGACCGGAATGGTAATTCGGGCGCACCAGACAATGTTTGTCATAACCGATCAAATCTGTCCTGCCAGCTTTTGTCAATGCCTCCACGACCAGATCATAATTTTTCGGATTCCGGTACTGGATCAGGGCTCTCTGCATGGCTTTCTCATGTGGATTTACTGCCACATACACCGGTTTCATCGTACGTGGATCCAGACCGGTATAATACATGCAGGTAGAGATGGTGGATGGGGTCGGATAGAAATCCTGTACCTGCTCCGGCATATAGCCAAGATCACGCAGGAACTCCGCCAGTTCCACGGCTTCTTTTAAGGTAGAACCCGGATGGGATGACATCAGATATGGAACCAGATACTGTTCCTTGCCAAGCTTTTTGTTCATATCTTTATATGCCTTGACAAAGCGTTCGTAGACATCCACACTCGGTTTTCCCATCTTTTCCAGAACTGCATCCGAAATATGTTCCGGTGCTACTTTAAGTTGACCGCTGACATGATGTTCACACAGTTCCCGCAAGAATGTACGATCTTCATCGTAGATCAGATAGTCGAAACGGATACCAGAACGGATGAATACCTTCTTCACGTTAGGCAGTTCCCGCAGACTATGTAACAGCTTTAAGTAATCTTTATGGTCTACCTTTAAGTTCTTACACGGCTTTGGAAACAGACACTGTTTGTTCGGGCAGACACCTTTGGTCATCTGCTTGTCACATGCCGGGGCACGGAAGTTTGCCGTCGGACCTCCTACATCATGAATGTAACCCTTGAAATCAGGGTCCCAGACCATCTTGTTTGCCTCTGCCAGGATTGATTCGTGGCTTCTGGTCTGGATGATACGTCCCTGATGGAAGGTCAGTGCACAGAAACTGCAGCCACCATAACAGCCGCGGTTGCTGACCAGTGAGAATTTGACCTCACAGATAGCCGGAACTCCGCCTGCTACTTCATAGGATGGATGATAAGTCCTCATGTAAGGAAGGGAATACACCTGATCCATCTCACTCTGTGACAGTGGCTTTGCCGGTGGATTTTGTACTACGAACATTTTGTTGTCATAGGTCTCAAAGAGGCGTTTGGCTACAAACGGGTCGGTATTGCAGTACTGGGTATAAAAACTTTTGGCATAAGTTTCTTTATTGGCGAGAAGTTCCTCATAGTGCGGAAGCTCGATTGCATCGTAGATATCTTCCCGGTTTCTGGTCTTATAGACTGTGCCATCGATAAAAGTGATATCTTTTACGGCAAGCCCACTGTTTAACGCATCTGCGATCTCAATGATGCTGTGTTCTCCCATACCATAAGAAATAATATCCGCACCGGAATCAAGTAAGATCGAACGTTTCAGTTTATTGGACCAGTAATCGTAATGTGCAAGACGGCGCAGGCTCGCCTCAATGCCTCCGATGATGATCGGTGTATGCTTATAAGTCTGACGGATCAGATTACAGTAAACAACCGTCGCATAATCAGGGCGTTTTCCCATCTCTCCACCCGGAGTAAACGCATCCGTCGCACGACGTTTCTTGGAAACAGAGTAATGGTTTACCATAGAATCCATGTTTCCCGCTGACACTAAAAATCCGAGACGCGGCTCGCCTAAAATGGAGATGGAATCTTTATCCTTCCAATCCGGCTGTGCAATAATGCCGACCTTATAACCATGCGCCTCTAATAAACGGGATATGATGGCATGTCCAAAAGAGGGATGATCCACATAGGCGTCCCCGCATACATAGACAAAATCCAGCTGGTCGATCCCATCTGCCTGCATATCTTCTCTGCTGATCGGTAAAAATCCGTTACTCATAATTTTCTCCTTAATGATTCTAATTCCTGTATTGTTAATGGCCTGTAATCTCCGGGAGCAAGGTCATCCGGCAGAGTCAGGCTGCCCATGGAAAGACGTTTCAGATAAACAACCTCTTTTCCTACTGCCTCAAACATCCGTTTTACCTGATGAAACTTGCCCTCTGTAATTGTCAACCTTATCTCCGAAGTGTCATCCTCTGACATAATGACCAGTTTTGCCGGTTTTGTGGGCTTTTCTTCCCCTATGTCAACTCCTTTTTTAAATAGGTTGACATCATCTTCCGTGACCCGACCTTTTACTTTTGCATAATAAGTCTTTTCGACATGCTTCGACGGGCTGAGCAGATCATGTGCCAGTGCACCATCATTTGTGATTAAAAGCAGTCCTTCCGTATCAAGATCGAGCCTTCCAACCGGAAACAGATCTTTTCTTACCGTATCGGTAAGATAATCCATAACAGTCTTATGGAGCCGGTCTTCTGTTGCACTGACACAGCCTGCCGGTTTGTAGAGCAGATAATATTCATATGCTGCATAAACGATCTCTTTTCCCTGAAAACATACTTTTGCAGTTTTTTCATCAATCTTCTGCTCCGGTTTTTGCGCCGGAACGGAGTCGATCGTTACCAGACCCTGACGGATATATTTTTTTACTTCACTGCGCGTGCCGATCCCTACTTCGGTCAGAAATTTATCTAAACGGATTGCCATCTTTCCTTTTTCAGCGTAATCGTTTTCCCTGCCGGTTCCATAAATATTGCAGCATGGGGAAAGAATTTACGCTGAATTCCTTTCCATTTTCATCATTTAAGTAGATCCCCAGATGCAGGTGTGTAGCAAAGTTTCCGGTGGTACCCTCGATCTCACTGTATCCGGTATCTCCCATGAATCCGAGTAACATGCCCGCCGTAACTTTCTCTCCCGGTACAAATTCTTTTGCATATTCCGAAAGATGGGCATAGTAAAAATAGGCTCCGGACGGACTGCGTACACCAATCCGGTAGCCTCCTAATTTCAGCCACCCAACCTGCTCGATCACGCCGTCTGTCATACTCACAACCGGATACAGCCCCCTCTCATTGACGGATGCCATGATATCACATCCCTCATGTCCTCTGTCTCCGCCAAAGGTGCGGCTCTGCATCCAGCTGTTTTCAAACGATACCGTAGCATCCGCCTGATTGGTGATCTTTCCCACCGGAAATTTTTTTAAATCCTGCCACAGGCTCTGCACCTGTTTCTGTATCAGTTCAAACTCTTCCCCTTTGTATTTTTTTGCATCGCTGATGTAGGGGGAAAGAAGTTCCTTCTCCTTTACCATCCCACCTTCCCCGAAATACATGGTTAAAAGTTCGCTAAAACGTACCACATCCCCTTCTGAGGCTTTCCAGAAATAATCTGTCTGTTCCTCCGAGAGGGGATGATCTCTCATGATTTGATATGCTGTTTCATAAGAAAAGCAGTTTATCCGCCGTACTCCGTCGCAGATGACATCATATAACAGGATATTTCCCAGAATCACTGCGAAAAAGCTGAGTAGAATACCGGTACGAATCTGCATTTTCATATTATTTACATCTCTTTAAAAACTCTACTAATACGTCCCATACTTTCTGTGTGGAAGAAATGCTCAAACGCTCTTTTGGCGTATGGATATCATAGTTATTCGGACCAAAGGAAACACAATCCAGATTATCGATCTTTCCGGATAAGATTCCACACTCAAGTCCTGCATGGATTGCTTCAAATACTGGTTCTTCTCCAAACAGATCTTCATAAACAGCACTGATGCCTTTTCGGATTTCTGAATCACTCCGGTACTCCCATGCCGGATAAGAACCATTGATCTCGATCTCGCCCCCTAA
Source organism: uncultured Roseburia sp. (assembly GCA_900550935.1). GTDB lineage: Bacteria > Bacillota > Clostridia > Lachnospirales > Lachnospiraceae > Roseburia. The sequence continues at coordinate 32,541 of URUD01000013.1, read as the reverse complement.
AAACTCTGCCAGATATTCCAGACGGTCTCCCAGTTCTTCTTTACGGGAAGAAACGCTGCTGCGCACGGATGAAACCATCTCAAATGCTTCCCCGGTCAGGTTCATGATACCTGCATTTAAGGATGTTTCCACCAGTCCAGGCATTACCTTGCTCATATGAATGACACCGTTTGGTACATTTCTTAAGTAAAACAGGATCTTGGTCATGGAAATAACATTAAGGCAGGATGCCTCTTTCTCTCCCTCTTCGGTCACATCAATGCGTACATTCGGATCGGACACTTCATATTCTTTCTTTAAGATCTGCTCCATAGTTCTGATATCAGAAAGAATCGTTTCTTTCTGTTCCGGTGCAACTAAGATCGTTGCGGTACATTCTCTTGGAATGGCATTGTCTTTTAAACCGCCGGCTAATGATACGATACCAAACTCATTTTGACCAAGCAGGTATTTTAACAGACGTCCCATCTCAATGTTTGCATTTGCATGTTCTTTGTCAATCTCGCTTCCTGAGTGTCCCCCCTCTAATCCGGTCAGCACGAGTTTCAGTACAAGGCCATTCTGCTCATCGTAAGATACCGGGATCTTAGTCTCTACAGTCATTCCACCGGCACAGCTGGTAAGAAAATGTCCCTCTACATCCGAATCGATGTTTAACATCTTATGTCCTTTTAACATGGACAGGTCAATGCTCTCTGCTCCGAGCATGCCAATCTCCTCATCAACCGTGATCACAACTTCCAGTCTTGGATGTGCGATTTCCTCATCTGCTAAGATCGCCAGTGCATAGGCAACTGCGATACCGTCATCTCCGCCTAATGTGGTTCCTTCTGCCTTTAAGAAATCTCCATCGACATATAATTTCAGTCCGTCTTTCTCGAAGTCGATATCATAACCGTTCTCTTTTTCACAGACCATATCCATGTGTCCCTGAATGATGATCGGTTCTGCGTTCTCATAACCTTTTGTCGCCTCTGCGATCATTACAACGTTGTTTGCTTCATCCTGATAGTATTCCAGTCCCTGCTCTTTGGCAAAAGAAACCAGATAATCACTGATCTGTTTCGTGTTTCTGGAACCATGTGGAATGGCAGCGAGCTGCTCAAAATAGTAAAATACGTTTTCCGGTTTTAAATTTAATTTTCCTGTGTTTTTCATAGTATCCTCCTGCTCTTCATATAGTTTAATATGAAAAAGAAATTAATATTCCTTAGTATCTTTATTTTAATCGCATATCTGTTAGTTTTCCCGGCACAGGCAGTCCATGCCGCCGCTACCGGTCTGATCCTGTGGTATGAGCGCGTTTTACCGTCGCTGCTCCCGTTTGCCATACTGTCCAATATCCTGATCTATTCAAACGCCATAAGCATCTTAATGCGGTATCTGTATCCTGTGATACGCCCGTTTTTCCCATGCAGTCCGGAGGGCGGTTTTGTGCTTTTGACCGGTTTTTTATTTGGTTTCCCGATGGGAAGCAAAAACTGTGCGGAGCTCTTAAAAGCCGGCAAACTGGAAAAAGAAGAAGCCGATCTTCTATTTATCATTACCAATAACATCAGTCCGGTTTTTATCAGCAGTTATATCTTGTGCCAGGAACTGAATACTCCTTCGCTCATCGGGATCAGCTATCTGATTCTCTATCTGCCGCCGCTTATTTTGGGTGCGTTTTGGTGCCGCTTTTTCTCGCGTTCAGGGAAAACAGCCGGACAAGAAAAAACGCCGACATCTGGATCTCAAATGAATTTTAAAATCATAGATGCCGGCATCATGAATGGTTTTGAAACATTAACCAGACTCGGTGGTTACATTATGCTTTTTTCAATCTTTGCTTCAATTCTGACCGAACTGCCGCTCTGTCTGCCCATTAAGACACTCCTGATCGGCATCACAGAGATCACAAACGGGATCCATCAGTTACCGTCTTCCGGTTATCCTGGGTCCACCTGTTACGTCCTCGCCATGGCTTTTACCGCCTTTGGCGGGCTATCCGGTGTAGCACAAACAAGTTCCATGGTAAAGGGCTGTGCGCTTTCTATGAAACAATATCTTCTGGCAAAGATACTGCTCGCCATCCTTTCAGGATTACTCGCTTATGGTGTGATGTACTGTATGAAACCGTTTTAAGATTTTCCTAACATATCAGAAGTGATCTGTACGTTTGGAAGTTCTTCGGATTCTTTTTCGACAGAACCGGTTTCGTCATCCATCGGGCTTAATTCGGCACGGTTTGCTGTTACAACATCCAAAAATCCCTGCAGGGAATTGATATAAGAATCGTGGCGTGACTTTGCAGCTTCCATAGAATGTGAGATCGTATTTTCCAGATTCTTTAAGATATCATCGGTATACTGCATTGCCCCCATACGGATATTGTTGGCATCATTGGTTGCGTTGTCCAAGATCTCCTGTGCCTGTTTGGTTGCGATCATAACAACCTCATTTGCCTGCGCATATGCCTGTTGCATGATCTGATGCTCACTTACCAGTTCGTCTGTTTTGACCTGTGCCTGTGCAATGATGGCATCCGCTTTGGTCTGTGCATCTGCTAAAATTGCCTCTTTGTTGCTGATAATTTTCTGGTATCGTTTGATCTCCTCTGGGATCTTGGTACGAAGCTCGCTGAGCAGCTCATCCATCTGTTCTTTATTAACCACTATCTTAGTGGATGAAAATGTCTGCGGTTTACAACCATCAATATAGTCTTCGATTTCTTCTATCACCTGTTCAATTCTGCTGGCCATAGTAACCACTCCTTATTTTGTAATATTATATTTTTGATAAATCCGGTCAATGAACTGCCCTGGAACAAATTTTGAAATATCGCCGCCATAAGAAGCAAATTCCTTCACGATTGTGGAACTCAAATAAGAATATTGAAGACTCGTTGTCAGAAAAATCGTCTCAACATCCGGATTCTCAACATGATTCGTCTGTGCAATCTGGAGTTCATATTCAAAATCTGTTACTGCCCGCAAGCCACGGACAATAATGGTAGCATCAATTTCTTTCATATAATCTACCAGCAGCCCATCAAAAGATGCCACTGTTACATTTGGCAGATGTCCTGTTATCTCTTTTATCATACTAACACGTTCCTCAAGAGAAAACAACGAATTTTTTGCGCTATTATTTAAGACCCCAACCACCAGCTCGTCTACGATCCTCGCAGAACGTTCAATAATGTCGACATGTCCTAAGGTAAGCGGGTCAAAGCTGCCCGGGTAAATTGCTTTTTTCATCAGTATCCTCCCCCATGCCATCTTATTTTTTGCAGATAAAAGCATGTTCGTTGGTCTTATAGGTCTTTAATTTCTGCATTCTAAATCCAAGTTCATCTAAATAATCAAATGCGGTTGCCAAAGATGCTTCCACAACGATCAGGGTATCCTCTTTGAGTAAGGACGAAGTCGACAGATAAGTGAGAACTTCTTTTTCCAGTTCCTGATTGTAGGGAGGATCCATAAAGATCACATCGAATTTATACTTGCCCTCCATTGTCCTGAGTGCAGACATCACATCGGAAGTATAAAGTTTTGTCTCTTTGGTAAACTTGGTAAATGCAATGTTTGCCTCGATACAGGCTGCCGCTTTTTTGTTATTCTCTACAAATACGGCATAATTGGCTCCGCGACTGACTGCCTCTAATCCCATCTGACCGCTTCCTGCAAACAGATCCAGAAAATAACTTCCCGAGACATATGCCTGTAACATATTAAATAGGGTCTCTTTGATGCGGTCGGTCGTTGGTCTGGTATCCATCCCGGCCACCGTCTGCAACGGCAGACTTCTCGCACTTCCAGCTATAATTCTCATGGTTGCCCTCCATCCTGCTTAATGCTCACTTTTTTGGTACGCTTCTATAATACACTCTTTCAAAAGTTCTAACGCCCGTGTGGTCGCCGCTTTTCTGACATCCTGTCTGTCTCCGGCAAAGATATGACGTTCTGTCACGGTAACCCCATTTAGGTAGCAGCCTAAAAATACCAGTCCGACCGGACACTCCTTTGTCCCACCATCCGGTCCTGCCACGCCGGTCACCGATAATGCCGCATTTGTCTGTGCGACTCTGGCTGCACTTTCTGCCATATCAAAGGCAGTTTCACTGCTGACAACACCGTACCGTTCTATCGTTTCCGGATTTACACCGATCATCTTGACTTTTGCTTCATTCGAATACGTAACATACCCTTCCTGAAAAAAAGCGGATATCCCGGGAACATTGATCAGCGTAGATGCGATCATTCCGCCGGTTGCCGATTCCGCAGTTGTCATTGTAATATGATATTTTTTTAACAAACCATAAATGGAATATTCCAGCGCTGCGGATGCCTCTTGCCCGATGGCCTCCGCAGCGCTGGAATCTGATTTCCTCTTTGTCATGTACTCTCCCATGGCTATTTCTGCTCTTTTAATACATTAATATTTTTTACAATGTAATCGATCAATGAAACGATGGTAAGGATCAGTGCAACATAAGTAAGGATCACACCGAGTATCTGGAAAAACGGATGATCGATGTTTAAGATCAGTACGATCACCATCAGCATCTGGAATGTGGTCTTGAATTTGCCCCAATAGCTTGCTGCAATGACAACGCCATTGTCGGAAGCTACCAGACGGAAACCACTGATGATAAACTCTCTGGCAATGATCACGATCACGATCCATGCTGCCAGCTGCCCTGTCTCGATCAGACAGATCATGGCAGAACATACCAATAATTTGTCTGCAAGCGGATCCATAAATTTTCCAAAGTTCGTAACAAGATTATATTTTCTTGCGATCTTTCCATCTAACATATCGGTCAGACTTGCCACGATAAAGATGGCAACTGCGATATAGTTTCCATAGCCCTCAAAATAAGGTGCCAGCATGAAAAATACAAAGAATGGAATTAAGATCACACGCATCGTTGTTAATTTATTTGGCAGATTCATTTTATTATCTCTCCTATCAGATCATATTCATAAGCACCGGTTACCTGTACTTTTACAATGTCACCGGTCATCAGTTCTTCGTCTGTATTTACAAAAATGTAACCGTCTACATCCGGGGCATCCCGATAGGTTCTTCCGACATAGGCATTTTCATCGCTTACTTTGCCCTCAATGAACACATATAACGCTCTGCCCTTCATGGTCTCATTTTTATCACAGATGATCTCTTCCTGCAATTCCATCACATCTGCCTGCCAGTCTTTTTTGAGTTCTTCGTCTACCTGATCGGCAAACTCTGCAGCAGGTGTTTCCTCTTCCGGTGAATAGGTAAATGCACCCAGACGGTCAAATTCCATGTCATTGACGAACTGCATCAGTTCTTCGTGCATTTCCTGTGTTTCTCCCGGGAAACCGCAGATCAATGTGGTACGGAGTGTGATATCCGGGATACGCTCTCTTAAATGTGTGACAATGCGTACCAGATCTTCCTGGCTGGTGCGGCGTCCCATTCTCTTTAAGATGGCATCACTGGAATGCTGGATCGGGATATCCAGGTAATGACATACCTTTTTGTTGCGGAGGATCGAATCGATCAGCTCCTCGTAGATCTCCTCCGGATAACAGTACATGATACGGATCCAGAACAGTCCTTCGATCTTATTTAATTCATCTAACAGACGATGCAGGGATTTCTTGCCATACAGATCGACACCATAAAGTGTTGTTTCCTGTGCAACAAGGATCAGCTCTTTCGCGCCGCCTGTGACCAGATCTTTTGCCTGCTCGATCAGGTTTTCCATCGGAACACTTCTGTAATTTCCTCTGATATAAGGAATGATACAGTAGGTACAGCGTTTGTTGCATCCCTCTGCGATCTTTAAGTATGCGAAATGACCGCCTGTGGTCACAGTACGCTTACTGTTTATCTTTGGAAGTCCCTCTAATGTCTTGAACTCCTCATAGTGGCTGCCCTCTAATGCTTTGAATACCGCATCTGCAATATCCTCATAGGAATTGGTTCCAAGGATCGCATCTACTTCCGGTATCTCCTGAAGGATCTCATCCTGATACCGCTGTGCCAGACATCCGGTTACAATGAGTGCCTTTAAGTTTGCATCTTTTTTGTGTTCTGCCATCTCTAAAATGGTATTGACGCTCTCTTCTTTGGCATCATTGATGAAGCAGCAGCTATTGATAATGATGACATCTGCTTCAAATTCATCATCGGTTATCTCCATGCCATTCGCCTGACATCTTTGGTCATCCCGGAGCAAGCCAAGCATAAACTCTGTATCTACCAGGTTCTTGTCACAGCCAAGTGATATAAATAATAACTTCATATAGTATTAATCCTCATTCTCAGTATCCGGAATAATTTTAACTTTTCCTTCGTAAAGCTCTTCTACTGCGATTGAGAGTGGCTTTGGACATACGATTTTGTCTGCCATTGGCTCATCACCTGCGATGATCTGGCGTGCACGTTTTGCAGTTGCGATCACGATGGAATAACGGCTGTTTACTACCGGCTCCTCTCCGATCTCAACGTCATTGTTTACTACTTTCATTAATTCTACATAAGATGGATGTATCATAATTATCTCTCCTTTTTATTGAAAACTTTTGAGTTCTTCTCTCATTTCATTGATCCTGTCTATATTTCTTGAAACACGGCGGTGTTCCCCTAAAATCAGGTGGTGTACTTCTTCCACGCATTCATCTAACACGTCATTTACCACCAGATAATCATAGGCTTCCATTCCTTCTGCCTCGCCTGCCGCACGAGCAAGACGTGACTCAATCACGTCCATCGTCTCGGTTCCTCTTCCGACCAGACGGTTTTTTAATTCTTCTGCACTTGGCGGTGTCACAAACAAAAGCAGTGTATCCGGGAATTTTTCTTTTACTTTTAATGCACCCTGAATCTCAATCTCAAGGATGACATCCTTTCCTGCATTTAGCTGCTCCTCAACGTAAGCACGCGGCGTTCCATAATAGTTGCCAACATACTGTGCATACTCGACCAGGGCATCTTCTTTTATCATCTGCTCAAACTGTTCTTTTGTGCGAAAGAAATACTCAATCCCATCGCGTTCGCCCTCTCTTGGGGCTCTTGTTGTTGCTGAGATGGACAGTGCATATCTGTCCGCGTATCTTCGCATCAGTTCTTTCATTATGGTTCCTTTTCCTGAACCGGAAAAACCGGAAACCACGGTCAGGATCCCTTTATTCCGTTGTATCATCATACACCTCCGCATCATTGCTGTTAAATCTGCCGGTCAAAGTTTCCGGCTGCAGGGCAGAGAGAATAATCTGTCCATTTGTGGTAAAAATAACACTCTTGGTCCGGCGTCCCTGTGTGGCATCGACCAGAACCTCCTGCTCTTTTCCCCGTTGTATCATGCGCTTTGCCGGTGCAGAATCCGAAGAAATGATACTGACGATCTTATCGGTATTTACCACATTGCCAAATCCGATATTCATTAATCTTGCCATATGCTTTCATCCTATTCGATATTCTGTATCTGCTCACGTACTTTTTCAATGTCCGTTTTGAGATTAATGCCCATATCGGAAATCTCTAGATCATTTGTCTTTGATAAAATGGTGTTTGCCTCGCGGTTCATCTCCTGCGCGATAAAGTCGAGCTTTCTTCCTACGCTGCCACCTGCCTCCAAGGTATCTAAGGTACTCTTGATGTGGCTGCGGAGTCTTACGGTCTCTTCATCCACACAGATCTTATCTGCGAAAAGAACCACTTCTGCAGCAACCCGGCTGTCATCAAGCTGTCTGTCTGCGAGCAGCTCGGAAAGCTTTGTCTCGAGCTTTGCCCGGTATTCTTCCACAATCTGTGGAGAACGGCTTTCGATGAAAGTAACATAGGAAAGCATCCCCTGTAATTTCTCACAGAGGTCATTTTTCAGATGTTCGCCCTCTTTTAAGCGGCTCTCAACCATCTGTTCACACGCCTGCCGCAGTGCTTTTTCCAGTCCTGCCCAGAGAGCCTCCTCATCGATTGACTGCTCTTCCATGGTAAAGACTTCCGGATATCTCGATAAGCTGCTGACCCGGATATCATTTTCCAGACCAAACTGTTCGGACATCTCTTTTAAATAGGTCAGATACTGTGCTGCAACGCTGGCATTGTATTTGATTGAGAAATTATCCCCGGTAAAATCCTCATAGGATATGAATATATCTACTTTTCCGCGCTCCATATACTCTTTTAAGAGGCCGCGGATCGCACTTTCAAAAAAGTTTAATTTCTTTGGCATCTTGATGCCGACATCCAGATACCGGTGATTTACGGCTTTCATTTCAACGATGAACTTGCGGTTCTCGTCCGCATACTCACCTCTGCCGAAGCCGGTCATACTTTTGATCATAATTACCTCATTTCTATACATACGCATAAGTAAATTTATTATAAAAGTATTTTTTTGAGAAGTCAATAGTAGCAGACAAACATTTCATCACTGCACTGTTCCTGATAAGTATTCTGCAAACGGCCGATATATTCCTCATTTGTTTCCCGGACGATATACACGGCATCCGGCTCGATCGCATCCGGCAGATGGAATATGACATTTTTGTACTGCTCTGTTCCTGACACCCAAATGTTATATTCATATGGTGTGATTTTCGCACTCAAAAGGTAATAGATGTACTCTGCATCAATATAGATCGTCTTATCGGAGACATCTTCCTTCTGAAGATTTTCGTATATCTTCTCAAATGTGCTTGTAAACAGATATTGCGGATAGATTTCTTCACTGTAATGGAAGAAATAGTAGTTGGCAAAGCAGGAAAAACAGATCACATACAATACGATCACGGTTCCACCAATGCACTTTGCAAACTTTTCTTTTTTCCCTTTCAACCAGTGATACGTCTCTGTGACGCCATAAACGAGGAAAAAGAAGACAGAGAAAAACAATCCGTTTAATTTATTGATGTTTGGCCCATCTCCCCCGAGCAGCAGTCCCATCAGAAAATAGACAAGGAACACGGCGAGAAATAAAACAGAGACATCCCACTCCCTGCGCGAAAGCACCTCTTTTGCGTGACGGAGTAACAGAATAAAGCCTATGATCACAAATGGAATGGAGATCAGATAAAGCGTTCCATACCAAGGCAAGGCATTATATGGGATCCAGTCTTTGAAGAGGACACTTTTTATCACGGTAATAAAATTAGAAAAAATATTCTGGAGTTTGATTTCATTGCCACGGAAAAATCCGAGTTTTGGGATCGTAAAATAATGTCCGTTGAACTGTTCCAGATCAAACTGGTTGATGAACACCATTGCCGCAAGCGGCAGTCCGAGCAGTACCACCGGCACCCACATGACAAAGATCTTAAAGATCAGTTTACGGTTCGTCCAGATCGCATACGCACTGATCAAAAGTAAAAGGAGCGTATTTGCCACATAACTCAGGGCATAGGTGTAATAGGTTCCACCCCACGCAAGTCCCGCCAAAAGGAAATAACCCCATTTCTGCCGTTCCATTGCCAGATACAAAAATGCGATACAGATGGTAAGGGCGTTTACAAGCAGGTTGCAGTCCAGTCCAAACCGGCACTGCATGATAAAGTAAGGAAGGATTGCCAGAAGGAATGACCCAAGGGCTGCAGCACGTTTGCCAAGCAGCCTTGCGACCAGCCAGATCCCGGCAGCATAGGCGGTCAGATTGACCAGTACGCCAGGCAGGCGCATCAAAAATACATTGATATCCCCATTTCCAAATACTTTGATACAAAAGGCGCATAAATACGCATACAGCGCACTCTGCCCGCCACCGTAGTTGACCAGATAGACCGGTTTGATGTTCAGCCAGCGGTCTGCGCGGAAATGTGCAAGTCCCCAGGCATCATAGCCCATTCCTGCCTCATCAATGTGAAGCCCGTAAGGCACTTCACTCAGCCGGTAAAACCGGACAAATACCGCAAGAAGGAAACAGAAGAAAATAATGATATGTTCTGCACAAAACAGCCTACGCAAGTTCTCTTTTTTCATAACGATAGCCTTTCCATCCATATACAAACAATGCAATCAGCACTGCCAATGAGACAATTTCTGCCACTCTCCAGTACCATGGCTGCCTAAAACATACCTGTACCGTTCCCTGATAGCCTGCCGGCAGCAGAACGGTTAAAATATGCTGTTCATCGCAGGTTGTGTCCAGTTTTTCCCCGGTCGTTTTATCGGTGGCAACAAAGCCCTTATAATCTAAAAATGAAACTTTGACCTGCTGTACCTCATCGGTCAAGTTCTCACATTCCATTGAGATACGGCTGTTTTTCTTTTCGTAGGATGTGATCGATACCGCTGTCTCATCAGCAGGGACCGGCTGCTGGTCTATGATCGCCATGGCAGAATTTTCCACGAAAAGATATTCTCCGTTTGCCACCGCTCCTGCTGTATAAATGGATGCCGAACTGGTAACTTTGGTACGGGCAGTTGAATCGGATACTTTATTGTCCATCAGATACTGGGAACCGATCAAAGTCAGCGTACCCAAGACTACAATGGCGGCAACCTTGATCGTGCGGTCGGTCAGCTTCTCCAATGCCTTTAGCGCATACATGGTCAGAATGACTCCTAAAAACGTTGCGATCCCAATGAAACGCCATGCGAACTGATACGGTGTTAAGATACTGCCAAGTACCGGTATCTTACTGATCGCGTGCCATGGGAAGAAATAACAGGACATTACAAGGCACAAAAGGAAGATCACAAAGATCCGGACAGGTTCTGTCTGGATCATGCCCTCATTTGCCAAGCCTTTTTTCTTTCTCCAGAAACAGCAGCATAATTCCCATACGAAAAGAGCAAGCATTAACATATAGGCAAGTCCGATGCCGATTGCCATATCTCCGCCCACACCATTCATTACATTTCCAGACAGGCTGACCGGAAAACGGAACATCTGGAATAATTGTGATAAGAACAGTCCATGTTCCTGCATATTTTCAATCTGGCTTGCATATTTCACTTTCATATCGTGCGAGATCATATAATCTGCCATCGGAACTAAGAATCCAAGATTTAATCCGATCGTGATCAGGGCTGTCTTTACCAGGAACCAGAAATTCTGCAGGAATTTCTTAAAGTGGAACAGACAGTAAATGATGGAAAATACGATTGCGATGTTAAAACTCAGCATATGGGATTCCAGCATGAACGTGTAGCCCATGACCAGAAGGAAAAACACCTTTTTCTGCTCTGCTTTGGTTCGTTCTTTTTCGCCGAGCAGATAAAACAGACCTAAAAATACCAGTGGCAAAAATGCCAGTGCGGTATACTCTCCCACTGCGGCACGGTAATAGATATTAGTCATTCGGTTTGTGGCAAACACATATAAGAAACATCCCACGACACCAAGTTTTCTGTCCTCTGCGATCTCCTTACAGCAGAGATAAGTATTGATCGCAGTGATGATCTGGATCATGACCAGATAGATCTTATAACTTGCCTGTAACGAAAAGCCGATAATCCGCAGAACTGCCGGGACATACAAGAACAGATCTCCATACATGATGGAAACCGGATATCCATAATCATTGAGCCAGACCGGCTGCATTTTTACCGGGAACTGTCCCTGCTTTAATCCCTCGGCAAGTCCCTCGATACGCATCAGATGAAAGGTCAGATCCTGTCCGCTCAACAAATAATTCGTCATTAACGGCACACAGGCAAATAGAACGATCAGCCCGATACAGAGCACACTGCCGCGTTTCTCCACCGACCATGCTCCAAAACGACCTTTCCTGCCAAGATAAAACAGGACATCCACGGCACAAAAGATACAAAGTACCACAAAGAAACGGACACGTTCTGACTGGTTGGTGCGCTCCATGGTAATGGAATGGATCACAAGATCATCTGCATTTTCCAGTTCCGGCAGCTGAAACGAAAATTCATTTACCTGATCCGGCAGAAGCAATTCGAAGGTCTTTTCCTGAAATTCCTTTGTCAGAAGGATCGTCTCTGCATCATCCGGTCCATAGGATGCCTCATATAACGGTGTAATACGCACTGCATCCACGGTCAGATCATAATCCATGGTAACCTGATACGATCCACGCTCCAATGAGATACGGTTGTTTCCGACCGGAAGTGTGTCATTTTCAAATTTCTGACTAAAACGTCCCGATGCGGTAAACATGCCGGTCAGACAGATCAGCAGTACGATTAATTCTACTAAGACCCCGATCCCGCAAAAAAGCCGTTTTCTTTTGTTTTGCACTAACTTTTGTTCCATTTTAACAAACTCCATTCTGTATGTTACAGTTCATAGTCCGAGAATTTCACGACAATAATGCCGTCTACGATCTGGATCGACCCGTCATCCGGGTAACTTGGCATCTTCTGTACCACCTCAGACTCCATACATGCTCTTGTTTCCTCATAACCGCATACGGTCGGTGCAAACCCTAAGTACTGTGTGATGATATGTGTTCTGGAGAATACATTTACATTTGACTCCGATTTTCCGTTGATCGCAAACACAGGTCCCATCAGGCTTCCCTGATTGTTCGTCGCATCATCGATCACATTTCCCACGAATGCGACCGGAAGCGTATCATCATATCCGTCGATGCTCTTGATCTGTGTGATCATCGTCTGGAAATATGCCATATCATGATTTTTGGTATATTCCAGTGACATATAACATCCATTTCCGTACCAGATATAGCTGATCAGAAGCATGACAAGAACAAGTTCGGAAAGCCAGGTGTATGCAGTCCCGATCCATGTCTTCACACAGCCCTTGCGGCAATAGGCATCTGCCCACACCGCAAAAAAGATCAGAAGACAGGACACTGCATATCCCATCAGGGTATAGGTCTGTGCATCCGGTGCCATAACATAGACTAAAAACATACTGACCGGAAAAATAGCGATCCCGAGTAACATCCAGATCTTCTGGAACCAGTTCCGTTTACTTAAGATCAGGAAAAGAACAACACTCAATGCTGCAAGGATCAGGATGCCCTGATAGCATTTCCGCATCAGTCCGGTCGCATTTAATACTAAAACATTGTCTCTGCCAAGATTGAAAAAGTCCACATAGCAGCGTTTCACTGCCGATAAGAGCTGATCTAATGTGATCTTTCCCATACTTGCTCCGCCCTGGTAACTGATCATCTCCATGTCATAGTAGCTCAAAACCGCTTTGTTGATCAGAAAGTATACGACCATTCCTGCTGCAAGGACTGCAACATAGCGTGCCGCCTGAAAGACAACATCCTTCCAGTTTTTCTCTTCTTCTGAAAATGCAGCAGAAAGGATCACGGATGCAACTAAAAGACATACTGTGATCGGGAAATATGCCTGATATACGCCAAGCGAACATGCCAGTAATAAGACGGCAGCCACATGCGCTGCGATATTTTTCGGATAACGGATCACAAGGTATGCGGTCCAAACGGCAAATAAAATACTTACTGCATAAAAAACAGCCGTAAACATATAGAAAAACAGGCAGACGATCGATGGAAATGCCACAAAGACACCGCCGATCACAGCCGAGAGGATCGGACTTTTCACTTCAAACATTTCAACGATCATTGCCGCCGATATTGCCAAAAGAAGTAAAGACAGCACTCCGTTTAAAAGCGGCAGTGAATAAACGCCTCCAAAATGTTTGAGTAAAAGGTCACCCATCCATTTTAAAAACCATCTTCCCTGTTCTACACTTGCACCATTGCCTCCGGGCGTATTGGCAAGTTCGTCATAATTGTATAATTTATTGGTAAATTGATAGAGATGTGTCATAAGACCAAAAATAACAGCAGCAAAAAAAGCGGTTTTTACTGCTGTCTCTTTTTTCTGATACCATTCTTTCAGGTAACGATCGGGCGTTTTTATTGTAAACATGTGATAACTCTACTCCTTTGTTAAAATTTAAGATTTCTTTAAGATTTTACTGAAAAAAGGAGTTTCTGTCAAATCATTCTGTGATTTCATACGGGAGCAGCTCGGTCAGATATTTTTTTCCCCGCAGTGCTTCTTCAATCTCGTCTAAAACATCTTCGGTCTCTGCACTGACCAGATGAAAATGATAGCCGGAAGTGACATTTAATAATGGTGTGGACTTTCCGGTATTGATATCATCCAGAAATTTCGCCACGTCCCTCCGGTTTTTGATGTTTAACTGCGCATCCAGCTTTCCGTAGATCCTGTGATTGACCATCACATTTACCACCGTACCGCCCAGATCAACAATTGTGGTAAGTTCATCTTCCACCTGCTCATTGGTGTGACATACTTTAAACAGTCTGGTGCATCCTTTCGATGCTTCCATCAGGTATCCTCTGGCAGTTGAAATGATCGGATAGCCTTCCGTCCGAAGCAGCGCCATATCCTGTACGACGACCTGTCTGCTGACTCCGGTCCGCTTTCCCAGTGCCGTTCCGGACAATGGTTTTTCCGTTTCACGCATCATAGCAAGCAGAGCTTTTCGTCTCTCTGCTCCTGTCATTTCCTTTTCCATGAGAATACCCCTTTCTAAAATATTTTTGCCTATTCATCCAGTACTTTTAAATGTTTTAAGCTGATATCTAAAATCGGTGCAGAATGTGTCAACGCACCACTGGAAACGTAATCCACGCCAAGATCTGTAATAGTCTTGATGTTTTCTTTTGTGATGTTGCCGGAACACTCAGTCTGTGCTCTTCCGGCGATCAGTTTGATCGCCTCCGCCATCATCTCCGGTGTCATATTGTCTAACATGATAATGTCCGCACCGGCTTCGACTGCCTCTTTTACCATGTCAAGATTTTCTGTCTCCACCTCGATCTTGCGGACAAACGGAGCATACTCTTTTGCTGCGAAGACTGCATTTTTCACACCACCTGCTGCATCGATATGATTATCTTTTAATAAGACTCCATCAGAAAGATTGTATCTGTGGTTCTGTCCGCCACCAACTTTTACCGCATATTTTTCAAAAATACGCATGCAAGGCGTTGTTTTTCTGGTATCGAGCAGTTTGGTATTGGTGCCTTCCAGCAAGGAAGCAACGTTGTTTGTATAAGTTGCGATCCCGCTTAAACGCTGTAAATAATTTAATGCGGTGCGCTCGCCGGATAACAGCACACGGATATCTCCGGTAACAGTTGCAAGGAGCTGTCCTTTTTCTACACGGTCGCCATCTTTGACTGCTACACCGTCTTTTTTTGCATAGGCTACTTTTGTGCTTTCGTCTAACAGCGTAAAGACACGCTCGAATACGCCAAGACCTGCGATAATACCATCTTCTTTGCAGATCAGCTGCACTTCTCCTTTTTTATACTCCGGCATCACCGCATTGGTGGACACATCTTCACTGTGAATGTCTTCCTCTAAGGCAAGACGGATATATTTATCAGCAACAAGCTGCATGGTAATTGGATTCATAAATTTCGTTTCCTTTCTGTTGTGTAATCGTAATATTTTTTGCGGCACGTTTTGCAAATACAAGGCTCTCTAACAGGCTGTTGCTGGCAAGACGGTTCTTTCCGTGAACGCCGTTGCAGCTCGTCTCACCGACTGCATAGAGATGATCCATGGTGGTCATGGAATCGGAATCCACATGGACACCGCCCATAAAATAATGCTGTGCCGGAACGATCGGTGCCGGTTCTTTTAAAAGGTCATAGCCCTCTTCCAGACATTTTTCATAGATATTCGGGAAATGATTTAAAATCGTCTTCTTTGGCACATGCACAAATGAGATCCACTCGTGTTCTACGCCCTCTTTTTTCATTTCCTCTAAGATTGCCTGTGTCACAACATCACGCGGCAGCAGTTCATTGACAAAACGCTCGCCCTTATGATTTAGAAGGATTGCACCCTCGCCTCTTGCCGATTCGGAGATCAGAAAACTTCTTCCCGGCTTTTTGCTGTAGAGACAGGTTGGATGGATCTGCACATAATCCATATGCTCTAATGCAACGTCGTGCTGTTTTGCGATCTCACATCCGTCTCCGGTCAGGCAAGGGAAGTTCGTCGAATGTTGATACAATCCGCCGATTCCTCCGGTTGCCATGACGGTATCTTCAGCATAGATCTGGAGTGTTTCTCCATCATTCGTCCTTGCGACGATACCGCGGCAGGTTTCTGACGTCACAATAATATCTGTCATAGTAGTATACTCCATCATCGTGACATTGGAAAGTTTTTTTACATGAGAAAGCAGGGTTGTTGTGATTTCTTTTCCGGTAATGTCCTCATGATAACAGATCCTTGGCTTCGAATGTGCCCCTTCTTTCGTATAGGCAAGTGTGCCATCTGCATTTTTCTCGAAGCGGACCCCCAGCCGCAGCAGATCATTGATGATCTCCCTGCTCGAGCGTATCATAATGTCTACGCTTTCTTTTCGGTTTTCATAATGTCCCGCCCGCATCGTATCCTCAAAGTAGGAATCATAATCTGCATCATTTAACAGAACACAGATCCCGCCCTGTGCCAGCATGGAATCACAGTTTTCAAATGCTTCCTTTGACAACATCAAAATCTTTTTCTCGCGCGGCAGCTGCAATGCAGTGTAAAGCCCTGCCACACCACAACCTGCGATCACGACATCATAATATAATTTTTTCATAATGCGCCTCATTTCTTTACATATTCCAACATCCGGGTCAGTGTCTGCTCTGCAGCTTTTTCGGTAGCCGGGTCGGCTTTTACTGCATGTTCTCCTGTCCTTAAGACGTGAATGATCTTTTCCAATGTTATTTTTTTCATATCACTGCATACAGGCAGAGTTTTTGGAAAATAAAATGCCGCATCCGGTCTCGCCTGCCTTAAGGCATAGGAAACACCGACTTCGGTTCCAATGATAAATTCATTCTGCCCACTTTCTTTTGCATATGCAATGATCCCGCTCGTTGAGCCTATGTAATCTGCATGTTTTAAAACCGACTCGTTACACTCGGGATGTACCAGTACTTTGGCGTTTGGATGCTCTTTTTTTAGTTTCAGGATCTCATCTGCCGACATCTTTTCATGGATCGGACAGTAGCCATCGCTCCAGAAAATGTCTTTTTCCGGTACTTCTTTTGCCACATGTCTTGCAAGATTTTTGTCCGGAATAAATAAAATATGCTTGTTTGGAAGATTTTTTACGATCTTTACCGCATTGGCGGAAGTGACCGCCACATCCGACCAGGACTTGATTTCTGCAGTAGAGTTGATATAGCAGACCACCGCGAGATCGTCATATTTCTCTCTTGCAGCAGTGACAGTCTCTTTGGTCACCATATGTGCCATCGGACAATCCGCCAACGCATCCGGCATCAAAACTGTCTTTTCCGGATTTAACAGTTTCGCGCTCTCTCCCATAAAAGAAACACCGCAGAACACCAGCGTTTTGTTTGTCAGTTCTGCCGCCTTTTTACTTAAAAAGAAAGAGTCACCAATATAATCTGCTACTTCCTGTACTTCCGGCTCTACATAGTAGTGCGCCAGGATCACCGCATCCCGCTCTTTCTTTAATGCTTTGATTTCCTCTTGTTTTGTCATTTTTTTACCTTACCTGTGTGCCTTTTTTTATGAAACTGACAGTCAGTATAGCACTTATCTATACATGTGACAAGACACATTGTAAAATTATTTTTATTTTATGTTTCAGGGTATATTTTTTCGCTCACGTCAGATACTGTTTTTAATCTATTACAATATAGAAAAGAGGAAATCTGATATGATAAATGAAGATACGATCTATCTGCTGCGCGAAAGCAATTCCGGTACGCAGATGGCAGTCTATTCAATCGACGAGATCTTGGAAAAAGTGAATGATAAGAAGCTCGGTGATATCCTGCGTGCCTCCAAACAAGCTCACGAAGAGATTGGCGATAAACTGCATGCCAAACTACACGCCTATGGCGACGAGACCAAAGATCCCGGTCTTATGGCAAAAAGTATGTCATGGATGAAAACAAATATGAAACTCGCCATGGAAGACAGTGACAGAAACTGTGCAGACCTGATCACCACTGGCTGTGATATGGGCATTAAAACGCTCTACCGCCACTTAAACCAGTATGCAGCCGCAGAAGAAACGGCGCAGGAATATTGTAAGCGGGTCATTGAACTGGAAGAAAAGCTAAGAAAGGAAATGCAGCCTTACCTGTAAGGCAGGTAGCAAAAAAAGAGGTTTCCATCACGAAAACGTAATGGGAACCTCTTTTTCCTTCGCCTAGTCTGCTAAACGGCTTACCATGTATGTGATTGTCTCACTCTGTTTTGTCCACTTATCTTTGTATGTAATCTCAATATAAGTTGGAGCATTCAGATACTTTCTCCAATAGTTGTATCTATAATCTGAGTAGCTGCTCGCATAGCTGTAAGTATAGGAATACGGGTATTTTCCAAGAGTGATCTTCTTGTTATTCTTTGCCGCTTTTTCCACATACTTTCCATCTTTGTCATAAGTACGGACTACAATTTTCTGTAATTTGTAGCCCTTTGTCATCTTTACGGAAAGCTTCGCGCTCTTTTTGTTAACCATCGTATATGCATACTCTGATAAATCTTTTCCATCTAACTTAACAGAGGAAACCGGAGCATCTGCCTTTGCAAATACGGTTATTTTGTGAGAACTGCGTTTTACACTTCCGTCCTCGCTGTAGATATCGAAGCTTACTGTGTACTTTCCTGCTTTTTTTGCATATAAGCCAATTTCAGCTACATTTTCACCACTTGATGTTCCAACCTCTGTTCTATGATAGGTCTGTCTTGCAACTAAGTTTTTGCTGCTGGTCTTTAAATTTGCAATCTTGTCTCCGGCATTTGCATAGTCAAATGATATGGCAGAGTTATCATAAGACTGCGGATAAACACGAACCTTAGTAGGTACGCTTGTTTTTGCCTGTGTTGTTTCTGCTGCAAGTGTCGGTGTTGGCACTGCGATCATGGTAATTACCATTAAAAGCGCAAAAAACGCACAGGTCATTCTTTTGATTAACTTCATAATCAAAATCCTCCTTTTCGTTTGTCTGATATGTTTCTCATATCAGCGTTTTTATTATATTTCACACTTCCAAATATTGTCAACTACCATGTTTTTCTAAGTTTATTTTACCAGTGCTTCCATCTCATCCAGAGTCTCTCCGAATACGTCAAGTGCCTCCTGGATTGGCTTTGGTGTTTCTAAGTTTACGCCTGCGATCTTAAGCAGCTCTACCGGTGATTCGGAACATCCACCGCTTAAGAATTTCTTGTAACGCTCAACAGCAGGTGCACCCTCTTTTAAGATGCCATGTGCCAGTGCCACTGCGGAAGAAAATCCGGTAGCATACTGGTAAACATAGAAATTATAATAAAAATGAGGGATCCTTGCCCACTCGTATGCGATCTCATCATCGGATACCATATCCGGTCCGAAATATTTCTTGTTCATTTCCAGATATAACGCATTTAAGTTTTCTGCGGTCAGACTCTCTCCTGCCTCTGCCATTGCATTTGTACGCATCTCAAACTCTGCAAACATCGTCTGACGGTAAACAGTTCCCTTAAAGCTGTCCAGATAGTGATTGAGCAGGTAAGCTCTCTCTTTCTGATCGGTCGTGTTTTTCAGAAGATATTCGGTTAAAAGTACCTCATTACAGGTCGATGCCACTTCCGCAACGAAGATCTTGTACTGGGAATAAATGTATGGCTGGGTGGAGTTGGAATAATAAGAGTGCATTGCGTGTCCCATCTCATGTGCCAGTGTAAACATGGCATCAAGGGTGTCACTGTGATTTAAAAGGACATACGGATGTGTTCCATAAGCACCTGCAGAGTACGCACCACTTCTCTTTCCTTCATTTTCGTAAACATCGATCCAGCGACTGTTAAATCCCTCTCTTACCTTTGCAACATAGTCCTCACCGAGTGGAGCAAGTGCTTTTAATACGATCTCTTTTGCTTCTTCAAATGGGATCTTTTTCGCTGCATCCGGGATCATCGGAGTATAGACATCATACATATGGAGTTTATCCACGCCAAGACATTTTTTACGAAGTCTGACATAGCGGTACATCTTATCCATGTTCTTATTTACGGTATCAACCAGATTGTGGTAAACAGACGATGGAACATTATTCTCATCCACTGCTGCCTCTAAGGTCGATGGATAATTTCTTGCTTTCGCCTGGAACATCAGCTGTTTTACCTGTCCGCCATAAAGAGCTGCCAGTGTGTTTGCATACTGTTTGTATACACCATAAAAGGTCTCAAATGCTTCTTTCCGCACTCTTCTGTCTGCACATTCCAAAAACGGGATAAAGTTTCCGTGGGTAATGCGGACCGTCTCGCCGTTCTCATCGGTAATGGTCGGGAATACGAAATCTGCATTATTTAAAACGGAAAATACCTGATCCGGCAATGCCTGCATCTCTCCGGTCGCTGCGATCAGCTTTTCTGCCTCTTTGGATAAGGTGTGAGCTTTTCTGCGGCTGATCTCTGCGATCTGTTTGCGGTATAATTCCAGTTCCGGAAGCTCTTTAAAATAACCTTCCAGTACCTCTTCGGATGTCTCTAAGATCTCCGGCACTACAAAAGCGGTTTTGCTGCTGACATCAGCATACAGGGCATACATTTTCTGGTTCATTGCCTGATGCGTGGCATTTTTCTGATCCTGGTCGTGGATGCGCTCGGCATAGTTGAATGCCAGTTCCAGACGTTGTCCAAAATCAGCCTCTTTTTCTAATACGGTAAGAAGATTTTTTGCACTGGCAGTTACTTTACCCTCATACTGTGCCAGTTCTGCAACGATTGCAAGGATTGTCTTTAATTCCTCTTCCCATGCTTCATCGGAAGCATACATATCTTTTAAATTCCAGGTAAATTCTTCCTTTACCTCGCTTCGTTTTAATAATTCTTTTGCCATAATCGTCCTCATTTCTGTCTTTCTTGATCTCACATAAGTTAGGTTTTTCTAACTTATATAAATCTATTATTAATTTACGCTCTTTCTCTAAAATTGTAAAGTGCTTTCCTGCGAAATGCGCTATTGTTTTTCTTTTCTAAATCATCTATAATATTTTTATTTGCACAAAGCAACGAAAGGGGTAATTTTTATGGCTCTTGATGGACTTGTTATTTCATCTCTTGTCGCAGAGTTGAATGAAACCATTTTAAATACAAAGATCAGTAAGATCGCACAACCGGAAAACGACGAATTATTATTTACCTTAAAAGGATCAAAGGGGCAGTTCCGCCTTGCCATGTCTGCAAGTGCTTCGCTTCCTTTTTTATACCTGACTGGAACCAACAAACTGAGTCCTTTAACCGCGCCTAATTTCTGTATGGTCTTACGGAAACACATTGCAAACGGACGTATCACGAAGATCTATCAGCCGCATATGGAACGCATCATCCACTTCGAGATCGAACATCTGGATGAGCTTGGCGATCTGTGCACCAAAATCCTGATCGTCGAACTGATGGGAAAACACAGTAATATCATCTTCTGCAATTCCGACGGAATGATCATTGACAGTATCAAACATGTCTCCTCGCTGATGAGTTCCCTGCGTGAAGTCTTACCCGGCAGAATGTACTGCATCCCTGCCACACAGGATGACAGGTTAAATCCATTGGAAGTGACCGAAGAGGCTTTCCTTGGATCCGTTTTAACAAAACCGATGCCGATCGCAAAGGCGATCTATACTTCATTTACCGGTATCAGTCCTGTTATTGCAAATGAGATCTGCCACAGAGCAAGCATGGATGGCGATATGTCTGTCGACTCGCTCAATGCAGATGAGAAAAAACACCTGTTCCACAATTTTTCCTGGATGATGGATGATGTGAAAAATCAGAATTACTGTCCGAACATAATTTCCCGCGGAAGGGAACCGGTGGAATTTTCCTGTTTCCAGTTATCTGAATATTTAGATCACGCAGATACGCCTGTTTACGGTGATGAAACTGCTACAGAAACCTATACGATGACACGCTATGATTCCATCTCGGAAGTACTCGAACAGTACTATGCGAAACGAAACGTCTACACCAGGATCCGTCAGAAATCCGTCGATTTAAGAAAGATCGTATCTACTGCTCTTGACCGCAACCGCAAAAAATATGTCCTGCAGGAAAAGCAGTTAAAAGATACGGAAAAACGTGATAAATATAAAGTATATGGAGAACTGATCCACACCTATGGATATGGTTTAGAAGAAGGTGCCAGACAATTAGAAGCTTTCAATTATTATACCAGTGAGACGATCCAGATCCCGTTAGATCCGACTTTGGATGCCAAGACAAATGCCCAGCGTTATTTTGACAAGTACAACAAATTAAAACGTACGTCTGAGGCACTGACTGATCTGATCGCTGAAACCAAAATGGAGATTGAGCATCTGGAGAGCATTGCAACCTCCTTAGACATTGCCTTAACGGAGGATGACCTCGTACAGATCAAGGAAGAGCTGACCGAATACGGCTATATCAAACGCAAAAACACCGGAAAAAAGGTAAAGATCAAAAGCAAACCGTTCCATTACGTTTCTTCCGATGGATACCATATGTACGTTGGCAAAAACAACTATCAGAATGACGAACTTACCTTTAAATTTGCAACCGGAAATGACTGGTGGTTCCATGCAAAAGGAATACCTGGTTCCCACGTCATTGTAAAATCAGGCAACGAAGAGATGCCAGACCGCGTCTTTGAAGAAGCTGCCGCTTTAGCAGCCTACTATTCCAAAGGCAGGGACAACGACAAGATTGAAATCGATTATCTCCAGAAAAAGAACGTAAAAAAACCGAATGCCAGCGCACCCGGTTTTGTTGTGTATTACACCAATTACTCTATGACGATCCAGCCGGATATTTCCGCCTTAACGCTTTTAGAGGATTAATTCTGTTCCAGACGTTTCATCTCAGTGTATGCTAACAGAAATGGTCCCACTCCTTTGGCATCATCTTTGACCACCGGCTCCGACATATAATAATCAAATGTGCCGGAGCGCATGGTCTTACCTCCAAGTCCCGCAACCAGACAAATACCATCCAGATGCAGTTCTCCGTTTTCATCTTCGGAAAGATATTTTTCACAGATCCCATGAAATGCCTTTTCGCCAAAACTGCGATAGCTTTCCGGTAAAAATCCAAGTCTTACACCCTTTAACAGTGCATATGCCAGGATGGAGCTTCCACTTGTCTCTAAATAATTGCGTTCCATGCCTCCCAGATTTACAACCTGATACCACATACCGCTCTGATCCTGATATTTTAACATCGCATCCATCAGATCAACGAAGATCTGTTTCATTTTCTCATAAGGCTCTCCTACAGACGGATCTGCCTTGTCCAATGTATCAAGCAGTGCCATGGAAAACCAGCCCAATGCGCGAAGCCAGAAATTCTGACTGAGACCTGTCGCTGTATCACACCAGAACATCTGTCTGGAAGAATCGTATGCGTGATAGTAAAGTCCGGTTTTCGGATCACGCATATTTTTTTCTACGTTGAAAAACTGTCCGAAAATATCGTCATAATTTTTCTTATTGTTAAAACGTGTCTCATATTCCATATAAAATGGCTGACACATATAAAGTCCATCCAGCCATACCTGATTTGGGTAGATATTTTTATGCCAGAAATTGCCCTCTTTGGTACGGGGCATCTGCTCAATCTGGCTGTAGACCAGGTCGATCGCCTTTCGGTATTTCTCTTTTCCGGTCAGATCATATAATTCAAATAATGTTTTTCCTGCATTGACATTGTCAATGTTTAATTCTTCTACGGAATATCCATCAATGGAACCGTCTTCTCTTACTTTGTGATCGATAAAGTTATCTGCAAATGCAAAATACTTCTCGTTTTTTGTAATGGAATACATCTCAAGGATTGCTTTTATCATACATCCGTCAATGTAATTCCAGGTTGATTTTTTCCCCTGCAAAATCTTTTCAATGTTCCAGATTGGGCGATCCGGTGTGCTTTTTTCTAACAGTTCATCCATGTATTTCTCGATCTTGTTTGTATCCATCTTCTCCTCCATGCTTCTACACCTGTTTTTGCACTATTGCAATTTGATTCTATCATAGCGAAAAATACATTTTTTGTAAATACATTTTTGTAAGCGCTTACAAGTCAAACGGCTTTTTTTAGAAAATCTGACAAAAACTGCATGTTTACCTGATACAAAACTTCATATACTATCACTGAACCAAACAGAAAGAACAATTTCTTTCTCAAGGTTTTATTACACCTACAAACGAGCAGGAAACATACCAAAGGAGGAAAACTATTATGGCAAGTCGTTCATCAAACAGAGCAGCAGTTCCAGAGGCAAAAAGTGCATTAGACCGTTTCAAATACGAGGTAGCAAGCGAGATTGGCGTACCTTTAAAGGATGGTTACAATGGTAACTTAACATCCAGACAGAACGGTTCTGTCGGCGGTTATATGGTGAAAAAAATGATCGAGGCACAGGAAAAACGGATGTCAGGAAAATAAATTTTCCGAAAATAAATTTTCCGCAAGTAACATTCTTCATACCGGCGGATGATCATTGAAAAATACAAAGGAAAAACAACCTCCCGGATACCCAAACTGGATACCCGGGAGGTTTTATATTAGTTGCTTATTTTAATTTTTCATATTCTTCATCCGTTACCGGTTCGCACCATTCATTGGATGTTTCCTCTCCCGGTACTTCTATGGCAAGATGTGAGAACCAGCTGTCCGGTGCTGCTCCATGCCAGTGTTTTTCCTCTGCCGGGATATTGATGCAGTCGCCCGGTTTCATCTCGATCGCTTCTTTGCCCTCTTCCTGATAGTAGCCGCGACCTGCTACACAGACAAGGATCTGTCCGCCACCGCTTTTTGCGTGATGGATATGCCAGTTGTTACGGCAGCCCGGCTCAAAGGTTACGTTATGGATTCCAACCTGGCTGGTTGATACCGGGGCAAGATAGCTCTTTCCGATAAAATATTTTGCAAATGCCTCATTTGGCTCTCCGATCGGGAATACCATTTCCCTTGCATGGGCTCTCATCGCCTCATCTTCATATGGAAGGTCGCCCTCATTGTCGTTCCATACCTCTTTTGCAAGGTTAAATACTGCCCAGCCTTTTGGCCAGCCTGCATAAAATGCAACATGTGTGATCACCGCTGCGATCTCCTTCTGTGTCACGCCATGTGCCTTTGCGTTCTGTAAATGGAATTTCAGGGAAGAATCGGTAATACCGGAAGCCATGAGTGCAACAACGGTGATGATACTTCTTGTTTTTACATCGATGTCCTGATTGTTCCAGTTCTCTCCAAAGAGAACGTCATCATTATAATGTGCAAACTCAGGAGCAAATGTTCCGAGTGCGTTTCTGCCTGCTGTCTGTACGATTTTTGCCATAATTTGACCCACTCCTTTTTTATCTAAGTTATAATTCTTTTACCCAGTCTGAAATTTCCTGTTTTGTCATCCGATTTAGAATCTTTCCTTCTACGATCTCTGTCTTTGGTGCAGATGGCTGTAACTCCAGTACGGTATTACCGAATCCGCTTCCACCTGAGGTTGCAAACAGGACGATCTTTTTCCCGGTAAGATCATATTTTTCCAAAAACGTATTGATGATCGTTGGTGCAACATACCACCAGATTGGGAATCCTGCATCTGTCAAGACTGGGACAAAAAAATTTTATTTTTTTCTGTACATATTCTATCAAACCCTTACTGATTTTTAAAGTACAGAATAGTTTATTACTATTAACCTTTTCGTTACTACCCATAGAAGAAGCCAGCAGCTTTTTCACTACTGGCTTTCTGTATTACTCATTTTGTTTACTACACTGCATTTCGGATAAAGTTCTCACCCTTAAACACAACCTCTATATCTTTGTCGTTGTAAATGAGCACCTTATCAATTATGTTGGAAAGTACATCTCCGTCATACTGCTCCAGCATACTATACTGGGTTAGCTGTTCTATCTTCTCCTCTGCGTCAGGCTCCTGATTTGCAACTTTCTCCTGCAAATCTGATATCTGATTCTCCAGATCAGCTAACAGCTCTTGGTTTGTTTTTCTTAGCTGCACATATTCTTCTTTTGTGTACTTTCCCTCTCTGTATGACTGATAACAAGAAACTGTGCTGTTTGATATTCTGTCATACTCCGCTTTAAGCTCACTAATCAAATACTCATCGCTTGTCACCTTCCTTTTATCCTTTGATGCCTTTTTAAGTTCTTCTTCCTGTATAAGTGTTCTACAGATTTCCTTTGTGATTTCCAGCACCTTGTCCTGTGCTTCTGACTTCAGCATAAAAATCTGCTGACATTCGCCAGTCCTTACCATCCTGCGTTTTGGACAGAGGAGCTTCGGTGTACATACTGCACTGGAATTCATCAGCTTTCTTCCACAATAGGGACAGATAAAAAGATTTTTCTTACGTTTCTTTGTACTCTTTTCAATCCCTCTGGCTTCAACCCGTAGCATTTTATTGACTTCATCAAACATTTCATCGCTTACTATTCTTGGTATTGCACCTTCTACAACAGACCAGTCCTCTTTATTTCGTTTGCGAACCTTCTTATTATCTCCAAAACCAACAGTTTCACATTTATTCTGGATCATTATTCCTTTGTACTGCTCATTCTGGACAATCGCTATAACTTCTGAATTATCCCACATATAATCCCCTTTATTATGAACCGGAACATAATTGATTCCATTCTTCCACTGGTTTTGAACTCTTGTCGGGATTTTTCTCTCATTTAATATGCGGGCAACCTCACTTGCATTATATCCTGCAATGATCAGTGAAAATATCTCCACAACAACCTTTGCAGCTTCTTCATCTATTATCAGCTTATGCTTATCGTCTGGATCTTTCTTGTATCCATAGCAGACAAATGATGCCGTGTATTCGCCACTCAGATTTCTTGTCCTTCTGGCACTCTTTACCTTTCTTGATAAATCCATACTGTAAAGCTGGTAAATCAGATTCTTATAAGCTACATCCATTCCTCCGGTAACACCAAAGTTTCTGTCACTGTCATAATTATCGTTGACAGAAATAAACCTCATTCCCATTGCAGGGAATACAAACTCCAGATAGTTGCCTACTTCAAGGTAATCCCTTCCAAATCGTGAAAAGTCTTTTACTATGATACATTCAAATCTTCCAAGCTCTGCGTCCTGTATGAGCCTTTGGAATTCTGCTCTGTTATTGAACATTGTTCCCGAATATCCGTCATCAAAGTATTCCAGTACCTCAAAACCTGCAAATTCCTCTGTTTTCTTGATATACGCATACAAGAGTTTTCTCTGTCCTGTAATACTGTTACTTTCGTCTTTTGTTCCTTCTTTTACCTCCTCATCCGCATCCGAGAGACGGATATAAAAGGCTAATTTTCTTTTCTCAGCCATTATCCTGCCTCTCTTTCCATATTCAGTTCTGCGAATTTTTTCAGTTCATCTTCATAGTTCAGAACGATCTCAAGATTCTTGTTTTCGTATATGCGTACCTGAGCTACAAACAAATCGACCATTTCCTGCGTCAACTTGCGTTTTCCTTTAAAACGGAGCATTTCAGCTTTTAACTGGGCAACGGTCTTTTCAGCACTTTCATACTGACTTGCCGCCTGCCTGTATTCATCAGCCTGTATCTTCAATTTCTCAATACGCTGTGAATACTCCCTGTTCAGTTGCAGATATTCCTTTTCATCAAGCAAATCTTCCGTGTAATCAGCATACAGACCGCTCTTTAATTCCATAAGTCTGTCCATTTCCTTGACACACTTATTCACAGCTTCCGTATATACCTGTTCCTGTCTGATTACACTGCTGTCATTGTGATGTTCCTTTAATATTTTTTCCCTGTCAATAAAGACCTGTATCTGCTCCTTTATAACAGCAAGCACCGCTGCATATATATCGTCTACCTTTACAGGCAGGCAGTTACAACTATCCTTTCCATATCTTTTTCTATGCGTACACATATAAACCTTTCCATATTTCTCAGGGTGGATATGGATACTGCTTCCACAACAGCCGCAGGTGATTTTGCCTTTCAGCATATTCACGGTCTGCTTTTTTGCTGGCTTTATTACCTTTCTTTTGTTCTTCTGCACCGCATAGAACTGTTCCTTTGTGATAAGTGCAATATGATGATTTTCAAAAACATACCACTCATCTTTATTGGTAGTATGCCTCTTTTCGTGTCTGTACAAGCATACCCTGTCTTTACCTGTCACATATCTTCCAATATAGACTTCATTCTTTAAAATGCGTGATATTGTATCAACAGTCCACTTAACTCCACGCAGCTTTTCAAGTTTCTCTATATTATGCCTTACTTTGTACTGGGCAGGTGTAAGGATATGCTTCGCATTCAGTTCTGCCGCTATCACAGAATGCAGTGTACCTTTTTCTGCCTCATTAAAAATCCACCTTACAACATCTGCGGCTTCCTTATCCTCAACCATTACCCTGACTTTGTTTTCATCAAGAACCACCTTATACCCATAAGTCACTCTGCCAACTGGAATACCTTTTTCCATCGCTTCCTGCTTACTGGAAGATATTTTCTTTGAAATATCCTTAGCATACAGATCATTGGCTATATTCGTGACCGCAACCATAAGGTCTGCGTCTTTCTTTGAGGAATCATAATTATCCGTAATCGCTACAAAGCGGATATTCATCATCGGGAATACACGCTCTACCAGATTGCCCGTTTCAATGTAATCTCTACCCAAGCGGGACAAATCCTTTACGACAATGCAGTTGATCCTTCCTGCCCTCATATCTGACATCATACGCTCAAATTCCGGTCTGTCGAATGTTGTACCGGAAATTTCATCATCCATATAGATGTCATGGATTTCCATATCCATCTGCTGATCCACAAAGTTCTTAATGAGATTTCTCTGATTGATCAGGGTTTTTCTGTCTCTCGTTTCATCTTTTTCCGCAGACAATCTCACATATATGGCAGTTTTATACACTTTGGATAATACATTCAGTGTATCCGGTGATTGTTTCGGCTGTGTTCTTGACTTCCTTGCCATTTAAACCACCAGCCTTTCCGCATCATACTGTCTTTCCAGCTCCCCGGCTCTTGCAACGATTTTTCTGTATTCATCGTCACAGTCCAGTACGATTTCTATATCACCGCCCTCATATACCTTTACAGACTGTATAAGGCTTACTACCACATTACGGGTAAGAGAAGGCATTGTTTTCCATTTCCTGTGTTCTTCCAGCCACTCGGTATCTCTTTCAATTCCGGCAGCAATGTTTTCTGCTTCTTTCTGTAACCTGTCGATTGCCTTTTCCGCTTCAGACCTTTTTACTTCAAAGCTCTCCTTGATAATCGCAAAGTCTGATTTATCAACGATTCCATCTTTGTAGTCCTCATAAAGTGAAACAAGCATCTGATTATATTTGGTTATCTCTTTCTCTTTTGCACTGATCCTCTCTTTTGTCTTTTTCTGGTCTATTCTGAAATTGGCATTGTTGCCAGCTTCCTTTATCACTTCATCAGCGTCCAGAAGTGTTGCTGTCATTTCCCTCAAGGTATCAAATACACGGCTTTCCAAGTCTGCCTCTTTTATCCTGTGGGAGCTGCACTTCTTATTCTTCTTGTTATTGGAACACATATAGTAAACATACTTTTTCCCATTTACCGTAGACACCTTTCGTGTCATAAGTGCTCCACAATCGGCACATACTGCTATTCCGGATAAAAGATAGATAGAGTCTTTCCCCGGTGCCATTCTCATATCCACTGACAACAGACGCTGTACAATCTGGAATGTTCTTAAAGATACCAGTGCCTCGTGATTGTTGTGGCATACTGCCCATTTCTCCTGTGGCTTTAATATCCTTGTTTTAACCTTATGGTTAGGTGTTGTGATTTTGCCCTGTACAAGCGTTCCTGTATAAATAATATTCGTTGCAATACGCCTTACAGCAACAGGAGTCCACAACAGCTCGTCTTTCTTCTGAAATGCTGTCTTATAATTCTCTCCCTTGCTGAGCTTATATGCCATAGGTGAGAGAATACCAAGAGCATTCAGCTTGTCACTTATGGCATCAAGGCTCATTCCGTTCTTTATCCAGTGGAAAATATCCTGAACCACCGGACCAGCATATTCGTCAGGAACAATCACATTATGGTCAATCTCAGATTTCTTGTAGCCATAGACACAGTAATTTCCTACAAATTCTCCGTTCTGTCTCTTTGTTTCAAGGTGGCTTCGGATTTTTATGGAAATATCCCTGCAATAAGCGTCATTGATAAGATTCTTAAACGGAATGATTATCTCGTTTCCCTGTGCCTGTGTATCTGCACTGTCATAGGCATCATTGATCGCTATAAATCGTATCCCCATTGCAGGAAACATCCGCTCAATGTATCTCCCTGCGTCGATATACTCTCTTGCAAACCTCGAAAGGTCTTTTACAACGATACAGTCTATAATACCGTCTTTCACATCCTGCATCATAAGTTTAAATGCCGGACGGTCAAAAGTTGCCCCTGAATAGCCGTCATCCTCACGGATTGATACTATTTCAATATCTTCTTTGTCTTTTAAATAATTAAGTATCAGGGATTTCTGATTTGAGATACTGTTACTTTCAGCTTTTCTCACATCATCAAGATCGCCATCTTCCTTAGATAATCTAACATAGATGGCTGCTCTGTAAATTCTTTTAGAATTGTTCATGTCCACCACTCCTTCGATTTTCTAAGTTAGAAGTCCCAAATCAAGAGGAATGGAAACATAAATATGAAATTGATACCCTTTCGGGTTAGATGTCCTTATTTGTCTGTAATGATATCACAAATCCATCTGAATTTCCACCCCTAATTTTGGCTGACTGCTCTATACATTGGCAAGCATAGCAATATAATTGTCTTTCAGGCTTTCCCCGTTATCAGAAAATGAAATCTTAATTTTGCTCTTTCCTGATCTGCGGAAATACGGATTACCTGTCTTTGCAATCATTCCCGCAACCTTCTTTTCCACAGGCATTCCGTCAGCGTACTTTATGCTGTTTACTTCCACCAATGTATCAATATCCACATCTTCTAATCTCTGTGCCGATATTTTGTCCAACTGTTCAACTGTCATCCTATCCCTCCAATCAAATTAAGCCACCAGATATGCTGACGGCTATGTAACACCGGAGCTTTCGCCCCGGCTGGAATTTATGCGATTGGATTATTATGTTTTGTACTCATACCCAACTGGATCTGCATACCTTTTGTTATCTGTCTTAACTGGTTTTTGCTTACTTTCCCGATTTTTTCTATCAGGTCCGTATCTTTCACATCACATAACTGCTCACACTGAGCGATACTGTTCGTTCTTAATCCAACAGCCTTAAACGAACTGATAAAAATATGTGTTGGCAGATATGTCTTTTTATGAATCTTACTTGTAAGCGGTACTGCATGGAATACCGTGCTATGTCTGTTTGCACTGTCATTGCTCACAATCACTACTGGTCTGATACCGTGCAGCTTGTGATCATTCTCATCTTCCGGTACTCCAAAATCAACCATCCAGATATCGCCCCGTCTTATTTCACTCATAATATTCACTTCCTTGTCTGTCAACTGGTATTTCCTGCCCACGGATATATTCGACAGCTTCCTGTTCCGTAGGGCAGGCAACAACTCTGTCTCCTTTCCCATCAAACACCACGGTTTCTGATGAAAATGTCACTATGCTTAATTCCTTTTTATCCGGCATTATCCCCCTCAAATGAGATGAGAGCGGGTTCATAGCCCCTGCTCTCGTCGTTAATGCTGATCCCGTGCTCCGCTGCAAGTTCCATGATACCTTTCACCACATCTTTATCCGATGAGACATCATAGATACTGCTTACCAGAATACTGATAATGGAATCTCTTTCGATATAAAATTTAAGTCTTTCCACAGACTTCGTATCTTTAAAGATTGTTTCTACAATCTCAAAATCCGCTTTCTTAGCATATGCTTCTATCCTGTCTGCGGCTCTGTCGGCATTCCTGCCTACACAGATAACACAACACTTACTCATAAAACCTCCTATCTGTTGGCTCTGAGACGTCTGAAAAATACTGCCATAAAATCAGCAAGTGAAACAATGCCGTTATCTTCCTTTTGCCCTGCCTGCTCCATCTTCTGATAATATCCAGCCATATCATCGTTTGCTGTCTCAACCGTAATGCCGTGCTCTCCGAGCATAATGATGTTATCCATAATTGTTTCTTCACAATCACCGACCATATCACTCATAAGAGTAACAACCACATCAACATCTTCCACCTCTGCCATACCGACAAAGGCAAACTTCATAGGAAATGTCATTCCCTCCGGTCTTGCGTTCTCTGAAATGACTGCAACCACCTCATATCCATTCACAGTGCAATACTCCTCAAGAACCTGCATTACCATCTGATCCGCTGCCTCATTTCCTGTTGCTCCAAAATATATAACTGCTTTATTCATTTTAAAATCTCCATTCCTGTTTTTATTTTGATTTGATATCCTGTGCACACTTTATCTCCTCACATAAACTGACCTGCCAATGCTCTCTGCACTTATAAGCCCCGTTGTTGTCTGCTGGTTACTGCAAATCAGTTTGTGTGGGAAGATAAAATACTATCTTCCCGGTTTCTTAACCATCCC
>URUD01000012.1 GCA_900550935.1 uncultured Roseburia sp. | reverse complement strand
AGCGGATTGGTGCCGGAATGATCAGTTTTCCTGCATAACGGCGTACCACACGCAAGACAAGTTTTTCCTGATAATCGGCATTTAATTCTCTTCCGGAACTCTCTAACAGTCCTGCCGGAAGCTCTATTTTTTCATAAGAAAATGCCTGTAAATCCTTAATTATCTGCTCACGGTCTCCCACATATGAAATAACTGCATCCGCAGTTCTTTCATAGACCTTGGCAAATGTAATAAATTTATGGTTGTGCAAAAAATAAAGCAGAGTGTCCGCCTGCGCATAGTTCATCCGGTACTGGCACACATGGATACGTATTCTGCCTTTTGTTTCGTGTTTGATTATAAATTTCATAATCTGCCTCTTTCCATATGGAAAACACCTGCGTTTTCCACAGGTGTTTTTCGTTTTTCTTATTCTTCTGTTGTTTCTGTGGTCTCTTCGGAAGTATCTGCGTAAGCGGCTGCCTCTGCTGCTGCAGCTCTCTCTTCGTTAATATTTTGGGCACTTTCGTAAATGTCCTCTGCATTCTCCTGTATGGTGCCTGCAACTTTCATCACACAGTCTTTTGCACGTAACGCTGCTGCTGTAACGCTTGTATAAACCTTCTTAGCATCTTTGCTGGAAAGTACTTTGATACCTGCTGTACCAAATGCAACGCCTGCTGCAAAAATTCCTGTTTTCTTCCAATCAATGTCGCTAAATTTCATTTTTTTCTCCTTTCCGTATGCTTTTTTTCATATGGTTTATCACGCATTATAGCAAGTTGTTTTTCATTTTTCCAGTATTTTCTTATTATTGATAAAGTTTATCAATTTTTATTGTCCTTGCCATGATCCAGCCACCATACCCAGACCCCTGCCGAGATCACGACAATCCCCATTGAAATCGCTAATATATCCTGAAACATATTTCCTCCCACTCTGAATACCTTTTCCGTATTCCATGTAAATTTTTCCATTTTCTTCTGGAAATTGTCTCGATTATACCATTTGCGATTTTCTTTTTCTGTGATTTTGCCGTATCTTAGCAGTATCCGAACAACTGCATTATGCTTCTTTGATCTCTGTCATCGTATATCCTAATTTAGCGATCGGGATACGGATATCTGCCTCATCCATCGGAGTCTTGGTACAAAGCAGCATCTCTTTTTTCTTTAAATCAACGTTTGCCCAGGTTCCCTCCATCTGGTTGAAGGTATTCTCCACACGCATCTTACAGTTATTGCAGGTCATGCCCTCAATGCCGACTCGTTTTTTATAGGGGTAATTTGCCTCGTCTGTGTCTGCCACTTTAACCTTTTTTTCTGCATCTCCGCCGCCACCGCAACATCCATGGGACAGTTTTGTGACATAGCTCTTTATGGAAAATACACAGATCACTACCAGTACTAAAATAATAATTGCTGTTGCCATATTTTTCACCTCTTCCGCCACTTGCGCGGCTATCGTTAGTTTTTTCTAACCGTTATCATATACCTATTTTTTCAAAAATGGAACAGATGAAAATGATACTTTTTCTCATTTATCTGGCATCCTGCCAAGTTTTCGGTATACCACGAACCACATGGTCGTAAAACATGCCAGTCCACCGATCGCATTTGAAATCGGTTCTGCCATAAAAACGCCATTGACACCAAAGCCGTGCCGTGGCAATAACAGGGTCAATGGTGTTACGATGATCGCCTTTCTGAGCAGGGAAAAGAAGATCGCATACTTCGAATAGCCAAGTGCCGTAAACGTGGACTGCCCGGTAAACTGGAATACCATAAAGAAAAATCCAAAGAAATAGATCTGCAATGCCACGACCCCGGATGTGATCATTGCCTTATCACTGGTAAAAATGGAAATTAAAAGTTCCGGCTCCAGGTGGACAAACAACCATGCCACAACCGTATAGATCACACCCAGCATGGCGGTAAAGCGGATGCCCTGTCTTACCCTGTCGTATTCCTTTGCCCCATAATTGTAACCGAGCACCGGCTGTGCCCCACTGGTAAGACCACTGATCGGCAAAGAGAGGATATCACGAACCGAATTGATGACTGTCATAATGCCGACATACAGATCTCCCCCATATGTTTTTAAAGTGGCATTGCATGCCACCTGGACCAGACAATTGGTTCCCTGCATGATAAATCCAGCAAACCCAAGGCTTACGATATCCTTTGTCATAGGAAGCGACACCACAAGCCTCTTCTTTTTTAAACGCAGCAATGCTTTTTTCCCTGTCAGAAACCGGAATACCCAGGCTGCTGATACGATCTGGCTGATGACCGTTGCAATGGCTGCTCCCGCTACTCCCATATGAAAAACAAAAATAAATAGTGGATCTAAGATCAGATTTAACAGCGCACCGATCGCAGTCGTCATCATACCGATCTTCGGAAAGCCCTGCGCATTGATAAAGCCATTCATTCCGGTTGAGATCATAACAAACGGTGTTCCAAATAAATAGATTTTCAAATAAGCATCTGCATACACGTAAGAGGCATCACTCGCCCCGAACAGGTATAAGACCGGTCTGCGTAACAGATAGGATGCCACAAACAAAACGATAGAGGAACCAAGCAGAAGTGAAAAGGTATTTTCCATGATCTTTTCTGCGCGTTCCTCTTCTTTTGCACCTCTTGCGATGGCAAACAGCGGAGCACCTCCCATCCCGAACAGATTGGTAAATGCTGCGATCAGTGTCGTCAGAGGAAATGCCAGTCCGATCCCGGTCAGTGCCATGCTGTCTGCCCCCGGCAGATGCCCGATATAGATGCGATCCACTACATTATAGAGCAGCTGGACGAGCTGCGCTAAAATGAGTGGGATCGCCTGTACGATGATATTATGTGATATTTTTCCCTGTGAAAAATCATTTTCCATGCAAGAACCTCATTTCTACACATTGTCTGTGTTTTGTGCGGCTCTATTATAACACACTCTTTTTTATTTTTCATTCAGTGCGCGCATGGAATTTAAAATTGCAATGACAGAAACACCTACATCTGCGAATACGGCTTCCCACATATTTGCCATACCAAGTGCACCAAGGATCAATACCAGTGCCTTGACTGCCAAGGCAAATACGATGTTCTGTTTTACGATCCTTAAGGTCTTTCTTGCAATCTTTACAATGGATGCGATCTTTCTGACATCATCATCCATCAAAACAACATCCGCTGCTTCGATCGCTGCATCGGAACCCATGCTTCCCATCGCGATACCGATATCTGCTCTGGTCAGTACCGGTGCATCATTGATGCCGTCGCCGACAAATGCAAGTTTTCCTTTTTCGCTCTCTTTTGCTAACAGCTGTTCTACTTCACTTACCTTATCCGCAGGAAGTAATTCTGCATGTACCTCGTCCAGTCCGAGTGTGTCAGCAACTGCCTGTGCAGCTGCCTCCCGGTCTCCGGTCAGCATCACACATTTTTTTACGCCAACCCGTTTCATCTCGGCGATTGCTTCCTTCGCTCCCTCTTTGATGGTATCGGAGATCACGATCGTTCCGGCAAAAGCTCCATCACAGGCAAGATATACGATCGTTCCGGCACTTCTTGTCTCCGTAAATGGGATCTGCTGTGCCTTCATCAGCTTCGCATTTCCAAGGTAAACCTCTCTGCCATCGATCCTGGCATGGATTCCATGTCCTGCCACCTCTTCTGCATTTGTCACACGTTCCATGGAAAGTGGTTTTCCATATGCCTCACGGATGGAATTGGCGATCGGATGATTGGAATATCCCTCTCCGTATGCTGCCAGTTCAAGCAACGTTGCCTGATCCATGCCGCCTGCGGTATCCGGTATGATCTCGGAAACTTTAAACTCGCCCTTCGTCAGGGTTCCTGTCTTATCAAAAACGATGGTATCCATCTCAGCAACTGCCTCTAAGTAGTTGCTTCCTTTTACCAGGACACCTATCTTGGACGCTGCACCGATGCCCCCGAAAAATCCCAGTGGAACCGAGATCACAAGTGCACATGGGCAGGAGATAACAAGGAAAATACATGCTCTCTGGATCCATTCTCCAAATCCACCACCCAGGATCAGTGGAGGTACGATTGCAAGGACGACTGCACCGATCGTAACAACCGGTGTATAATATTTTGCAAAACGCGTAATAAAATTCTCCACTTTTGCTTTCTTGCTGCTTGCATTTTCCACCAGTTCCAGGATCTTGGCAACCGTCGAGTCATCAAATGCCTTAGTCACCTGTACTTTTAATGTACCGCTTCCATTGACACATCCACTGATGATCTCATCTCCCTCCTGCGCTTTGCGCGGTACGGATTCACCGGTCAACGCTGCGGTATCGATCATCGACTCTCCTTCGGTTACGATACCATCTAACGGGATACGTTCGCCCGGTTTTATCACGATGATCGTTCCAACTTCAACGTCATCCGGGTCTACCTGGGTCAAAGTTCCATTCTCCTCGATATTGGCATATTCCGGGCAGATGTCCATCATGTCAGAAATCGACTGTCTGGATTTGCCAACGGCATATCCCTGGAACAGTTCTCCCACCTGATAGAACAGCATAACTGCCACTGCCTCGGAATATTCTTTTACCCCAAACGCACCAAATGTTGCTACCATCATCAGGAAGTTTTCATCAAACACCTGTCCATGGCTGATGTTTCGTGCTGCTTTCCATACGATATCATATCCAATGATAAGGTACGGGATCAGATAGATCACAAACAATAAAATTGGTGGATGTACTGCATCCAGCGCTCCTGTGTGTTCGCATATCAGCAAACCTGCAAAGATTACAAAGGTTATGATGATACGCACCAGCATTTTTTTCTGTTTCTTATTCATACGCATCTACCTTAAGATCTTACAATCCGGTTCTACCTTTGCACATACTTTTACAACTTCATCCATGATGGCATCAAATTTTTCATCTTCTGCATCCACCATCATCTTCTGTGTCATAAAGCTGACACTTGCATCATTGACACCTGGAATTTTTTTGATCGCATCTTCCATTTTTGCAGCGCAGTTTGCACAGTCTAAATCTTCTAATTTGAATTTCTTTTTCATGATAAGCTCCTTCTCTGCACACATCCCTTTTTTATTTTTTAGTTTCCCGGAATGTTCTCAAAACGCATATTCCAGATGGTCTCCCACGCCTGTGTGCGGGTTGTAAAGAGACCAGATTTTATGATAGAAGAATTTACTCTGGAAGAGTTTACTCTTCTATATGCTCACGTCCCTGATCGATGATGGCTCTGACATGGTCATCCGCTAAGGAATAAAAGACCGACTTGCCTTCTCTTCGTCCAGACACGAGTTTTGCCTGTTTTAAGATCTTTAACTGGTGAGACACTGCTGACTGATTCATATGCAGGGTTTCTGCCAGATCACAGACACAGAGTTCTGATTCAAACAAAACATATAAGATACGGATCCTGGTGGAGTCCCCAAATACCTTAAACAACTCTGCGATATCATACAGTTCATCCTCATCCGGCATCTTTTCATTTACCTTTTTTATTCTGTCCGTATGAACACAAAAATCTTCACAATGTTCTACATCTTCTAATGCCAAATTGTCACCTCCGCATCATTTCAATGTTTTTTCATCCATTCATATTATCATATGAATATCTGTTCATATATAGATTAAAACAAAAGGGCTGATCTGTCAACCCTTTTGCTGTTTCTTTTTTATAATCTTTTGAAATCCTGCCAGGTAAATCTGTGATACGTGATCCCAAATTCATCCTGCTCCACACAGTAAACATAGGTCTCCTCTGTCTCTCCTTCAAAATAAAAGACATGTCCAAGTTCCTCTCCCGACTCATCTTCTTCGTGCAATGTCAGATTACACTCTTTTGCATAGGAAAGAAAACATGCCCTGACCTGTTCCATCGTGGCATTTTTATCTGTAATAACTGCCAGAAAACGTTTTAAAAAAACCGGATCTTCTACCTGCTCTGCCACATAGGCACATCCCTCTTTGGGGATGGTCAGGCAATAGCGCTCCATATTACCGGAGATCGTTATCTTCCCCAATGAGGGTTCTTCCCTCTTAAAGAACTCATCCAATGCCTGTTGCAGCCCATCTTCACCGATATCTTCCGGCAGATCTAAAAGCTCGATCAAAGTGCTGCCCGGGTAATAAAGTTTCATTTCTCCCTCCTGATACCCGATCTTGATCTGCCACTCTTTCATCGTATCTATGATATGTTTTTCCAGTCCCTTCATCCTAAAGGCTCCTCCCTGTAATCAGTTATCCCATAGCGGTCACGTCATCACAGATCCCCATCGTGGATCTCCGGTGGGAAACCAAAAGAACGGTCTTTCCCTGTTTTTCCTGCTCCAAACTTCTTAAGATCATGCCTTCGTTCAGACTGTCGATATTGCTGGTCGGTTCATCCAGAAAAATAAATTCCGCATCGTGTAAAAACGCACGCGCAATCCCGATCCGCTGCTTCTCTCCACCGGAAACCGAGGTTCCAAGCTCGCTTAACTTTGTGTCATAGCCATTTGGCAGCGATTCGATAAATTCATGGATGGAGGCTTTCTTTGCAGCAGCAATGACCTCTTCCCTTGTCGCATCTTCCTTTGCCACTTTGATATTGTTTTCAATCGTATCCTGAAACAGGAAGGTCTCCTGTGTCACATAGGAAATCCCATTTCGCAGAGATTTTGTATTGATCCCGGATATCTCTGTTTTACCATAAGAGATCGTTCCGCTTTCTGTCTCATAAAAATGCATCAGCAATTTTAACAGGGTTGATTTTCCGCAACCACTCTTACCAAGGATACCATGAATCTTATTTTTTTCAAATACCACATTAAAATCCGATAAGATATTTTCTCCCTCCGGGTAGGAAAATGTCACATGTTCACAGGCGATATCTTCCTTCGGACATTCCACTCCGCCTGTTACATCCCAGACGATTGGCTCTTCCTCTAAGATATCAAGGACACGATTGCCGCTCGCTAAAGTCTGATTTAAGTTATTTGACAGAGAAGACAGTGCTGCGGTTGGTCCAAAGGAACTCATCATCCCGATCACGACGACCACGATCTGTTCTGCCGGGATCAGTCCTTTGCTCCACAGGTAAGCAGCAAACACAGTCATTGCAATGCCGGCAAAAAGGATCACGGCATCCGTTACTACGCGCTGTGTATTTTCTTTCTTTTTTAAACTTTCATTGGTCTGCTCCAGTTTCTTATTCTGTCTGCGCATAGAAGAAAGCCGCTCTTCTTCTCTCTGATACTGAAGGATCTCATCCAGTCCATAGAGATTGTCAAGCACCGTCGTATTGAGTCCGCCAAAATTCTTCCGGTATTCCTGTCCTAATCTGCTTCCCGCTCTTCCGTTGCATACCGGAATGACTGCTCCCACGATCAGATAAAAAAGACACGCCAGTGCCCCGAGTGCCGGGTGCACTTTCCCGATAAATATCGTCATAAAGAAAGATGTGATCACCGCGATCGCGATCGGCGAAATCGTATGCGCATAAAATACTTCGAGTAACTCGATATCGCTTGTGATAATGGAGATCAGATTTCCGCTTCTGCTTCCGTCCAGCTTTGCCGGGCACAGTCTGCGCAGTGCAGCAAATACCTTATGTCTGATCTGTGCTAACAGTTTAAATGCGATAAAGTGATTGCTTGCCTGCTCCGCATAGCGCAGGATGCCGCGCAGTACGGCAAATGCGATGATCAGTATCATATAGAGTTTCAGATTTCCTGCATACAAAGATACCGAGGTCAACAGCGCGTAGCCGCCAAGTACCGTGATAAATGTCGCCATCAGATTGCCCACGCAGCCCATCAGGATCGCTACTGCCATCACCGGAAGCAATGGCTTTATCATCCCGATCAGCCCCGCCATTACCTGTATGCCGCTTCTGGTCTTT
Source organism: uncultured Roseburia sp. (assembly GCA_900550935.1). GTDB lineage: Bacteria > Bacillota > Clostridia > Lachnospirales > Lachnospiraceae > Roseburia. The sequence goes on along the minus strand of URUD01000012.1, from coordinate 55,852 downwards.
TTTGTCGTTGCTCCCATTCTAGTTCGCCTCCTTCGTGTATCGTTCCAGCACCTGCTGTGTCATAAACAGATCATAATAATACCCATGTTCCGCCATCAGGCTCTCATGTTTTCCCTGCTCTGCCATCACGCCATCCCGCATCACATAGATGGCATCTGCATCCACAACATTGGCAAGACGGTGTGAGATCAAAAGTACGGTCTTTTGTTTTGCCATTTCATGGATGACCTCCATGATCTTGTTCTCACTCTCCACATCAATATTTGATGTTGCCTCATCAAAAATATAGATATCACTGTCATGTAAAATTGCCCTTGCAAGCGCAAGACGCTGCTTCTGTCCGCCGGACAGGTTCGCCGCTTTTTCACTAAGCTGCATCGAAAGACCGCCTTTTTCCATGATCGTATCATAGAGTTCGACCCGCTTTAATGCTGCTTCCATCTCCTCTTTGGTTGCATCGGGCTTTCCCATTTTTAAATTTTCTTCCACCGTTCCCGCAAACAGGTAGCTGTCATGCCGCACTCGTGTGATCCTGGTGGTAAGTGTATGGTGTGCGATCGTCTCGACCGGCACATTTCCGATCGTAACCATGCCCTGATACAGCCCGTCCTCTTTTTTGCGCTGTTCTCCCAGAAGAAGGGATGCCGTTGTACTTTTTCCGCAGCCGGAAACGCCCACCAGTGCCGTAAGTTTTCCTTTTTTTGCGGTAAAATCAATTCCCTTTAAGACATGTTTTCCCGGTTCATAGGAGAAATGGACATCTGAAAACGTGATCGTATCATCCAAAACTTCCGTTACCGTTCCATCTGCCGGTACCGGAGCATCCAGCAGGTGAAAGATCTTGTCGGCTGCCGCATTTCCATTCATTGCAATATGGAAAAATGAGCCAAGCAATCGCAGCGGCAGGAAAAATTCTGCCGATATCATAATGATAAAGAAGCACTGTGCCATGGAGATCGTTCCTTTTCCAAGTTCCTGCACTGCTAAAATGATACCGAGTCCTGCACCGCCATATGCCACCAGATCCATGACACTGATGGAGTTTAACTGCATGATCAGGACACGCATCGTGACCTTCCGGAACTGCTCTGCCTCTTCGTCCATCTTCTTTGCATACCGCTCATCTGCCTGATAGATCTTTAATGTGGTCAGTCCCTGCAGATTTTCCAGAAAGGAATCGCCCAGCTCCGTATAACTGCCCCAGTATTTTGCCAGCAGTTTTTTTGCAAATTTCTGCACTGCCACAATGGAGATCGGGATCAGCGGCACACATAAAAACAGGACCACTGCCGTTTTTATATTCATCGTACCAACGATCACAAACAATGTGATGGGTGCCAGCAAACTGTAGAAAAACTGCGGCACATATTTTCCGAAATAGATTTCCAGCTGGTCGACTCCCTCGGTTGAGATCTGCACCACCTCTGAGGTTGGTGCCACATCCCGGTAATTGCTGCCAAGCTGCATCAGTTTTTCATAAATGCGCTCCCTTAAGGTCAGCTTTACTTTCGAAGATGCCTGAAAGGACAATCTGGTATTTAACGTTGTCATTGCCATTCTTATTAAGATCACAAGAAGCCATGTGACCAAAAGCGGCACCACATCACTTATGTAAAATTCCCGGTTTCTTACGAATACGCCCTCGATCACACCTGCGACCGCAAGCATCAGACAGACATTACACAAAAGCGATACCCACTGCGTGATGACCATTCCTGCAACGTATTTCTGGTTCTCTTTAAATTCTTTCATCAGGCGTTTATGAAACATTGTTCTTTACTCCTTTTTCCATTTTCTTTTTCGCTCGCTTATTGCGTAAGGTAACCACACCGTGTTTTACGGTAAGATACGGATGCACACAGAGCATCCTCGGTCCCGCGTAACGCATCACTTCTTTCATCTGTTTCTGCTTTTCGCCGGCATAGCAGTGTACACTGCATGCACTGCAGAATGTCTTTGTCTCCATAAAAGGACAGTGCTCCGTCCGTGCATCGGCATACACCCGCAATGCTTCGCATGTCTCACACAGTTCTCCTTTTTTTGTTTTGTGCATCCCATGACAGTAGATCTCTATCATGGAGGTTACAGTTTTCTTTTCCTGCTCCCGCTTTGCCCGGATCTTTGCTTCTCTTGCCCCGTTTTCTCTGTTCTTTTCCATTCTGTTCCACTTTCTTTGATAGTAAAAATGCGCAAATTCCAGATCTGAATTTACGCATTTTGTAATTCATCATAATAGCTATGTCCGCCAAACGTACAATCTATTATTCGACAGTTTTTTGTTTTATTCACATTCACATGGCTTTACAACCACATTCTTTATTTCCTGATTCTCAATATATCCACAGGCTTTTAATCCTGCCCGTATAACACTGTTCCACATCTGTGCAGATAGTTTGCAGATGGTATCATCGCTTAATTCTACCTGACAGGCATCTTCTATCTCACACGCCTCTCCACAGGCGATCTTATACATATTTTTTCGACTGATTGCACCGATCTCTTCTAATGTATTGACCATACGATAGACCGTTGCCGGTCCGATTTTTTCATCTTCTTTTGATGCTTTATAATAAATTTCTTTACAGCAGGAACATTCCTGCTCTAATATGATATCCAACAGCATCAGACGCTGTTTGGTGATCCTGCATCCTCTCTCTCGCAAACGCTCTATGATCATTTCTTTCTGCATCTGTGTCCTGTGATAATTTCGGGAATCGTGTTTTCTGCTCTCTTTTTCTGTCTGTTTCTGTAACAAGATCCCACCTCCTAGCTGCAATGTCCGCCACAGTGACTACAATCTCCCCCACATTGTAAGGATTTTCCATTTTTCTTTGCCCGAACCATGCTGCGGATGATAAGTGCCACGATTGCTGCCAAACCTAAACCTACAACAACTGTTCCCATAAAAATGCCTCCTTTTTTTATCAGCCTGCATCGGGTGATGCAGGCTGATGTGTCACAGATGCTTATCTGGCACCTGCCATGCCTTTAACATTTACTTTTAACTCTTCGCTTTCCCTGTAAGGACGGAATAACAGATAAATAAATCCGATCACAAGAAGGAATGCAACAACTGTTCCAATTCCGAAGGAGCCTGTTGTAATTAATGTACCGATCTGATAGATACATAAGGAAACAACATATGCTAATCCACACTGATATCCGATTGCGAACCAGAACCATTTTGCGTTGTTCATCTCACGTTTGATCGCACCCATTGCTGCGAAACATGGTGCACATAATAAGTTAAATACTAAGAAGCCATATGCTGCAACCGGTGTCATAGCTGCTGCCAGGTTGCCCCAGATCTCGGAACCATCTTCTGCAACTTCTGCGAAACCATATAACATACCGAAGGTTGCTACTACGTTCTCTTTTGCGATTAAACCTGTGATCGCTGCTACTGCCATCTTCCATCCTTCGCCTAATTTTGTCCAGCCAAGTGGTGCAAAGATCCATGCGATTGCGCTTCCGATAGAAGCAAGGATAGAGTTATTTAACTCCTCAACCATTCCAAAGCTTCCACTCTCCCATCCAAAGCTCATTAAGAACCATAAGATGATAGTTGATAATAAGATGATAGTACCTGCTTTTTTGATGAAGGACCAGCCACGCTCCCACATACTTCTGAGTACGTTTCCAACGGTTGGCCAGTGATATGCAGGAAGCTCCATAACGAATGGTGCAGGATCGCCTGCGAACATTTTTGTTTTCTTTAAGATGATACCGGAACAGATGATCGCTGCGATACCAACGAAATATGCACTGGTTGCAACCCATCCTGAGTTTCCGAAGAATGCACCTGCGATCATAGCGATAATCGGCAGTTTTGCTCCACAAGGAACAAATGTTGTTGTCATAATTGTCATTTTTCTGTCACGGTCATTCTCGATGGTACGGGAAGCCATAACACCAGGAACTCCACATCCACTACCAATTAACATTGGGATGAAGGATTTTCCGGAAAGTCCGAATTTGCGGAAGATACGGTCCATGATGAAAGCAACACGAGCCATGTATCCGCAGGACTCTAAGAATGCAAGGAAAATAAATAATACAAGCATCTGTGGTACGAAACCAAGTACTGCACCAACACCGGCTACGATACCGTCAAGGATCAGTCCCTGTAACCAGTCTGCACATCCGATCGCATTTAAGCCGCTCTCGATTGCAGGAGGAATGATCTCACCGAATAATACATCATTGGTCCAGTCTGTTACAAAAGTTCCGACGGTTGTTACAGATACATAATATACAATGAACATAACAACTGCGAAAATTGGAAGTGCAAGCCATCTGTTGGTTACGATGCGGTCGATCTTATCAGATGTTGTCAGCTCCTGTTTGTTGTTCTTTGTGATACACTCATCAATAATAGAAGAAATGTACACATATCTCTCATTTGTGATAATACTCTCGGTATCATCATCAAAAGAGTCTTCCATCTGTTTGATCTCCATGGAAACATCAGGAACCTGTTTCATCTGCTCGCCGATCTTATTATCTCTCTCTAATAATTTGATCGCAAAGAAACGTTTCTGATCTTCTTCTACGATACCGGTTAATTTGTTTTCTACAGTGCGGATGTAATCCTCTGCCTCTTTTGAAAACTCGTGTACCGGAATTACTGTTTTCTTTGCCTGTGCCAGTGCAACTGCTTTTTCTGCTGCTTTCTGGATACCAGTTCCCTTTAATGCGGAAATCTCAACGACTTCACAGCCTAATTTTTTGCTTAATTTATCAATATGTACCTTATCACCGTTCTTCTCTAAGATATCCATCATATTGATCGCCATGATCACCGGAATTCCAAGCTCCATTAACTGAGTAGAGAGATACAGGTTTCTCTCAATGTTGGTTCCGTCTACAATATTGATAATGGCATCCGGTCTGTCGCCAATGAGGTAATTTCTGGCAACGACCTCCTCTAATGTATAAGGAGATAAAGAATAGATACCTGGTAAGTCCATGATGATCACATCTTTGTGTCCTTTTAATTTTCCTTCTTTTTTCTCTACCGTAACACCCGGCCAGTTACCTACGAACTGGTTCGAACCTGTCAGGGCATTGAATAATGTTGTTTTACCGCAGTTAGGGTTACCTGCGAGTGCAATTTTTACTGCCATAACGTTTCTCCTTTTTTGGTTTGTTCTTACTTCCTTTTGTTTGCTTTGGCTGTCTACTGTTAGCTTTTGCTAACAATCAGGCAAAAAAAATTACTCTACTTCGATCATTTCAGCATCTGCTTTTCTTAAGGATAACTCATATCCTCTGACGGTTACCTCAACAGGATCCCCAAGCGGTGCTACCTTTCTTACATAGATATCGACACCTTTTGTAATGCCCATGTCCATGATTCTTCTTTTTACCGGACCCTCTCCGGTCAGTTTCTTCACCTTGACGGTACTACCGCAGGCCACTTCTTTTAATGTTTTCATATACTGGCTCCTTTTTTAATATCTATCAACAGCAGTCGCGCCCCAAAGGACGCCTGTCATTGTAAGCTCATTAAACCATGATCTTATTTGCCATATCTTTTCCAATTGCTACACGTGAGTCTTTTACATTGACGATCATGTTTCCACCGATCTCAGAAACAACGGTCACAACTCCTCCGGCAACAAATCCTAAATTTTCCAGAAATCTTCTGGTCTCTTCTTTTCCTCCCACTTTTTTAATCGTGTTTGGTTCTCCTGTACTTGCCATTGTAAGCGGCATCATATCATCCTCTTCCTCTTTCCGTATTGATAATGAGTTTCAATTTGTTTTCTACGGTGGTTAGTATAATCTAACGTTTATTAGATGTCAATAACATTATTGATATTTTTTCTCAATATTTTATTTTTTTCATCTGTTCAGATTTCACCCTGTGTGTTTTTGGCATGAAAAAAGAGCCAAAACCTCCCGTTCTGGCTCCCTTTTCGATCTAAACGGTTTTCACACACTGGGAAAACTTCTGTTTTGCATTCTGTACTTTATTCTGTTCTGCATCCGGTGTCGGATAATATCCTCTCTGATGCATCATATTGAATACATCCTCCTGAATGCTGTGCTCCTGTTCGAGACAATGTAAGATTGCATCCCTCACGCCATCATGCACACATTCATTTGCGAATGTATTGTAGTTGTTGGTCGCGGTCTTCTCCGCTGTCAGTGCATCTGCCAAAATCTCTTTATCTGTATAAATCTGCTCTGTCATCTCATCCTGCCCTTTCTTCCAAATCGGATTTCCATTAGCTCAGCTGCGCATACAGGGAATTAAAGTGTCCCTGATGTTTCTGGGAGATCTCTGTAAATTTTGCACTGATCTCCTGATCCTGTGTATGCTCTGCAAGCATCTGGAATTTCTTAATAAGAAGTTCTTCCTCTGTCAGCAGGTCATTTAATGCGGATAATTCTTTTTCTGATAACTGGCTCATACGCTACCTTCCTTCCTGTTTATTAAAAGAAAAACTGCCTGCAAACCTTTGCATCTGCATTTTCCTTTTCAGAAACATTCTGTCCGGTTTTTCTGTTTTTATGCGCCGTCTTCCGGTCTTTCCAATAGTTTTCCCTGGCAGATGTCAGATAACATCTGATACAGGGTGCCCTGAAATAGCGGCTTGTCTAACAGATAATCTGCTCCGGCAGCTTTCATCTCATCCGCATATTTTTCCATATCCCCTGAAAATCCGACCAGTACAATGGTATCACGGTCATATTGCTTTCGGATCTTCCGCATGATCTCCGGGGCGCATCCGCCCTCCATCTGCCAGTTGACTGCGCAGATGTCAAATCCGTCTCCGCTCTCATATGCCTCTTCCAGACACTGCATTGTCTCTGCCTCATCCGCTGCGACATCATAGCTCATTCCAAGGCGGTTTAACAGAATTTTATAATAATCCCGGTAAATCTCTTCATCCCCTACATTTAACATCCGTACCGAAGAAAAATCCCCGCGCTGCGATACCGGTGCTTTCCCTTTATTTAATGGGAACGCGATCCGAAGCGTATCCTCTGTCCTTGTAACCATACCACACAGTAACTCCGCCATCGTCTTAGTGACCAGATAACTGTTTTCTTCCATCTCCCGGATCTTATCCGATGCCCCTGCTATAGTAAGGATAACTTCTCCATCCTCTTTGCAGTCCACGGCATACTGTGTCCGTACGATCTTTGATTTTGCAGCTGCCGCCCGAAGCAGGTTCTCCCAGATACGCCTGATATGCTCTTCATCCCCGAAGAGATATTCGCAGTCCACGGTCTCTTCTTCGACGATCACTTCTGCTTTTTCTCCCCATACAGTCTCATAGTTTTCTGCTGCGATCGTCTCTGTCATACATTTTATCGAAAATGCGCGGTTTCGGAAGGTTCCATACTCTCTTCCGGTCTCATATACCTCTGTGATATTGCGAAGCATCTGTTCCATCTGACCGATCTGCTCCGCGATCACGGACTGCTTCCCATCAGAATTTTCTCCTGCCATCTCTTTTAAGATCTGGCGCAGCCGCTCGACCATGACGATCGTATAGTTGTCCCTTGCCCTGGTGGTATAGCGTTCCCGCTGCATCTTCTCAGAAAGAAACTCATGCTCATAGATATAATTGTGTGCAATATTCCGGACACGTTTCCTTATGATCTCCGGATTACAGGGCGAAAAGATAAAGTCATCCGCCCCCGCCTCTAATACTTCCTCTTCTAAGGTCTCGTCAATGGCTGATTTTACGATAACCGGTATGTGCCTATGTTTTCTGCTGCCCCGGATCTGTTTTAAGACCTCTTTACCATTCATCCCCGGCATGCAAAGATCTAAAATAACAAGGTCTACTGCCTCTTTTTGCAGCATCAAAATGGCAGCATTCCCGTCTGCTGCCTCTATGATCTTATATTCTTCCTCAAAAATCGCCCGTAATGATGCCCGGTTCACCTCGACATCATCTATCACCAACATCGTAAGCTGCCTTCTCATATCCGTTTTATCCTTTTCTTTTCCTGCTTTTATTATACAGGATTCCCTGTGAAACAGGGCAGAAAGTTATTTGCTTTTTTCGACAAAATAAGACATCCCTAATTTAAGATCAGCTGTGCCAAAAGCTCATACATCTGACGGATATCCACCGGCTTGTTTAAATGTGCATTCATACCTGCCTCTAATGATTTACGCACATCCTCTTCAAAAACATTTGCCGTCATTGCAATGATCGGGATCTTCATACTGTCTGCATGTGCCACATTCCGGATCATCTGCGTCGCCTTTAACCCATCAAGCACCGGCATACGGATATCCATTAAAATGGCATCATAATAGCCCGCCTCATGACCAAGAAAACAGTCCACGCCCTCCTGTCCGTTTACTGCGACGTCCACTGTAAAGTTCTTATGAACTAAAATATTTCTGGTGATCTCGATATTGATCTCGCTGTCCTCTACTAAAAGGATCCTTTTTCCTGAAAAATCATAATCCTTTTCCTGAGTGCCGGGTGCACCTGCCGTCTCTTCGCTTCTTGCAAGTGGGAGCGTTACCACAACGGTTGTTCCGGTATTTTTCCTGCTGTATACCTGAATGTTCCCTCCCATGAAATCAAGGATATTTTTCGCAATGGTAAGTCCGAGCCCGGTTCCGCCCTCCAGCGTTGTCACTGCCTTTTCTTCCTGCTCAAATGCATCAAATGCATGTGCGATAAAGTCCGCACTCATGCCAATGCCGGTATCCCGGATCTCAAAACGGAAAATTCCTTCCTTTTCATCCTCCCGCAGCAGTTCTGCGATAAAATCAACACGTCCCCCTGCCGGAGTAAACCGGATTGCATTTTTTAAAATATGGAGCAATGCCTCCTTTAACTTTTCACTGTCAAAGCAATAACTTTTCTGCATGGCTCCGCGTGTCTCCATGGAAAACCGGATCTGTTTTTCTCCTGCCCTGCTCTTAATCTCTTCCGATAGTTCTTCCAGAAAACAACGAAAACAGGTAGTCTTTTTATTGTCTGCAACCCGTCCACTTTCTAACAGCGACAAATTCAAAATATCATCAATAAAGGAACGCAAAAAATAGGCAGATTTTTCGATCTTATCCAAATTTTCCAAAACCTGCTTCTGATTATCGATATTCTCTTTACTCAGATAGGTCAGACCAATGATCGAATTCATCGGTGTTCTGATCTCATGGCTCATACGCTCCAGAAAAATATTTTCTGCCTGTATCTCCTGTCTTGCCTGAAGCAGTGCATCATATAATTCCTGACTGGTCTGTGTCATTTCTATTTCTTTTTTCATTGCTGCTGTATTTCTCTCTCATTTTATTTTTTCTGTTACTAAAGTACTGTATAAAAATACCATATCCTATTTTCCCTGTTTTTTCAATGGGTTTCTCAATAATTGTCCAGAAAATGTATCATCTGTCCGTCTTTTTTATATGCGATCACTGTATTTAAATTCACGTTTTCCACACTCTTAAAAATATTGCCTTCCACAAATGGGTTTACTTTGGAAAGTCCGGCGATCAGTTCCTTGATCTCCTGCCGTTTGGACAATGCCACACCATCCTCATCACAGTTTGCGCAGTCCTCTGTAAACCGGCAGGCACACTGTAAAAATTCCAGTCCGTTGTCATCACGCCAGTCCTTGATCTCCTGCTCCCGTACCAGATAAAGCGGACGGATCAGCTCCATCCCTTCAAAATTGGTGCTGTGGAGTTTTGGCATCATGGTCTGTACCTGTGCCCCATATAACATTCCCATTAAGATGGTTTCTATCACATCATCATAGTGATGCCCCAGGGCGATCTTGTTGCATCCACATTCTTTTGCTTTGCTGTATAAATATCCTCTGCGCATCCGTGCACATAAATAACATGGATTTTTATCGATATCGACCACCGCATCAAAGATCTGGGTCTCAAAAATGGTCAACGGAATGCCAAGGATCTCTGCATTTCTCTCGATCTGTCTCCGGTTCGCCTCTGTATACCCCGGATCCATGACCAGAAAGACACAGTCAAAACTGATCTTTCTGTGGCGCTTCAGTTCCTGAAAACACTTTGCAAGAAGCATGGAATCTTTTCCGCCGGAAATGCAGACTGCCACCTTATCTCCGTCCTGTAACAGATCATATGTATTGATTGCTTTCGTAAAACGCGAAAATATCGTCTTGTGATATTTTTTCCGCAGGCTTAATTCGATTTCTTTCTGCCGTTCTTCTGTGTGCATGTCCATACTAAAAGCTCCCTGTTTTCTTTCTATTTTCCATCGGTCTCATATCTTTCCATTTTATAATGTTTCAAAATATGTGTCAATCTTCTAATCGCAAAAATAATGCCCTCCGATCTTACACTCGATCTCATCCGTCAACGGAAACGTAGAAAAATAAATACACGACGGACTCAGCCGGTCGGTCTCCCCATTTAACACCTGTTCGATCGACTGATATTCCTTTTCGGTCGGCATTGCCCTATCCCGGTATGGAAACGAACAGAACTGCTGCGGATGCTCCTGCCCGAGCACCTCATAGAGCGTATCGGGGTACCACTCCGATCGCATCCGGTTAAACACGACTTCCACCACCGCCTGTTGTCCTTCCACCGGCTCCCCGGCGGCTTCGATCCAGACGATCTTTGCAAGCAGTTCTTTTTCCTCCTCACTGAGCGAGATTCCCCAGCGGTTTTTACAGACTTCCACTTCTGCCACCGTTTCTTCTGTGGTATCGCATGTCCCGGTTTCCACCTCTTCTGCAATGATCTCCTTTTTTTCCAATTTTCCCTCATAGGGCAAAAATCCCCAGACCCGCTCCATCTCCACCCTGACGGGCTCCTTGGGCAGTGCAGATTCTTTCAGATATACCAGAAAAAACAATAATCCTATTATGGTAAAAATTCCCTTTTTCATGTTTCCAGTCCACCTTTTCTATCATTCCTAAAGGTATATCCAAAAATTCATTTTTTATGCAAAAAAATACCGGATTTCTCCGATATTTTTTGAAATGTCAAAGACACTTTTTTATTCCCGAAAGGCACAGTCTGTTCTGTTACACGCTGCGCACAGATGAATTGACATTCCCTGCCCTTCTCTTTTTATTCTTTCGTCCGTCTGTTTTAATTCCGCTAAAAATACAACGCTTTTTTTCGGTTCCAGACAATATGCCTCGTTGCAGGTGACCGCCGCCCCCGGAATCTTTTCCAAAAGTTTTTGCATATTTTTAAGCGGCAGTTCCGGTCTGCTTCCGAAAAAGTGAAATGCCCCAACTTCATAGCAGGTGTGCTCCATGATATAATCCGAAAACTGCAGATAGGCATTTCGCATCAGTTCGCCTGCGATCACTTCGATCATGTAGGCTCCCTCGATGTCCTCCTGCCTGGTATAATTTTCCTGCAACGCATCCAGTGAACGCCCCAGTGTCAGTGCTACGCCAGCATAGTCTGATCCCTCTTCCGGCAAAAGCAGATAAAATCCCTCTTCTGCCTCCACCGTCGCACGGATTTTAGCCGCGACCTGCCGCATCTTTTTGATATCTTTCCACTCATAATGATAGCGGTGCGCGATCGCCTTGACATAAGTCTCTGTTAAACTTTTTCCTGCATCCGTCCGGATAAACGGAATGTCATTGTTCCTCTTTTCCACTCTTTTTTTCCTTTTTCAAAAACTGCATGATGATGTCGTAATTTTCCGGTTCATGCGGAAATGTGCAATGCAGACAGGATTTGATCTCCTGCCCCTTACTGGTAATATATTCCGGTCTGCCCGGACAGTGTTCCAAAAAATAGAGCGGGCAAAAACAAAACAGACAGTTCATCTCCTCTATCCCCTCATGACAGGGATAATATTTACACGCTCTGTTTTCAAAATAACGATACGATGCTTCCATCTTTTACTGCTCCTCTTTTACGATCACAATCGTTAAGTATCCCGCCTGCGGGTCGATCGCATCAAGCCCTGTATGGATCCTCTCATTTTCCATGCCGCAGTTTTCTGCCACGATAACCTGCAGTTTTGTGGTCTTTGCCTGCTCCGTTAAAATTTCTTTTAACTGTGCTAATTTCTTCCCTGATTTCATATAAACCCGCGTTCCGCGAAGTTCCATCGTATCCTTAATGTCATACGATGCCGGAATAATATGGATCTCCTCCGGCATATCCGCAAGTGAAATTCCTGCCGCCCCTGCCGCAGCGCAAAAGGACGGCACGCCGTTTATCACACGCGCTTCCTCCCCGGCTGCCTTGATCCTGCCATACATGTACTGAAAAGTCGAATACACACAGGGATCTCCGATCGTCAGAAATGCCACCTGTTTTCCCTGACGCAGCTCCTGTAATATCTTCTCTGCATTTTCCTCATGATGTTTTTGTAACAATGCCGCATCTTTTGTCATCGGAAATGACAATGGCAGTAACTCTTTTTCTTCGATCTCAGGATAATTCTGCTTTACGATCTGGTACGCATGACAGTGTTCCTTTTCCTGCGCCGGCAATGCGATGATGTCGCTCTCTTTTAAAATGCGCAATGCCTTTATGGTCAGAAGCTCCGGATCTCCCGGGCCGACTCCGACTCCATATAAAATACCACTCATGTTTGTCTCCATTCTATGCTCTGTTCTGATACTCTGCCGCTTTTGTTAAAAAATGCTCTGCATATGCCGGATTGGAATAATAGTATAGATGCGGGAAGCCAAACCAGCCCCCGTTCTGCTTTACCACACACTCCCAGCCCCTTTTGGACACCGGTTTTTCCGCCAGGCATGCCGTTCCGTTTTGCTCACTGTCATAATAGTGAAATTCATGCCCCCTGATCTTTTCTCCTGCCCCCAGAAACTCCGGTTCTTTTTCTGTAAGTTCGATGTAACCAAAGCGCACCAGTTTTCCGGCATATCTGCAATGCCCCGGAAGGACACCCGCCATCTTATACGCGTGGTTTTGCATATCCTCCATCGTCTCGTGAAGGTAAAGAAAACCTCCACATTCTGCCACGGTTGGCATCCCGTCTAAAATATGTGCCTTTACGGATGCAAGCATTTCTGTGTTCTCTGACAGTTCTCCCTCATATAATTCCGGGTAGCCGCCCCCTAAGAGCATCGCCGAAACACCCTCCGGCACTTTTTTATCCTGCAGTGGGGAAAAAAACGTTAATTCTGCCCCCATTTCCTGTAACAGTTTTAAGTTATCCTCATAATAAAAACAGAATGCCTCATCCCGTGCCACTGCAACGTTTACTTTTTCCTGCAGCCGGAATCTGGGCGGCTGATACGAAGAAGATAACTCTCCGGCACTCCCCGCAAGTTTCTCGATGGCATCGACTTCCACCGTCTCTTCCAAAATCCCTGCGGCGCGCTCTGTTTTCTCCCGGATATCAAAGATCTCCTGCGGCATTTTTAATCCCAGATGACGGCTTTCAAACTGTAAATCCTGCTGTTTTGGAAAATACCCCAGTACCTTTACCGGCAATGCCCGCTCGATCTCCGGGCGGATGGTTTCGTAAAACATCTTTGAGGTCCGGTTTAAAATGACTCCTTGGATCAGGTGCGCAGTATCATACTGTAAAAATCCGGCGATCACCGCCAGAATGGATTTTCCCATTCCATGTGCATCCAGAACCAGGATGACCGGTGTCTGCAATACGCGCGCCAGATGATAGGAAGAACCTTCCTCTCTGATCCCGCCAAGTCCATCGTAGAGTCCCATCACGCCCTCTATGACCGATAGTTTCTGTTCTCCTGCCGACTCTAAAAACAGGTGTCTGGTCGTCTCCTCATCGGTAAAAAAAGTATCCAGATTTTTTGACGGAACCCCGAGCACCTTTTTGTGGAACATCGGATCGATATAGTCCGGTCCACACTTAAAGGCTGCCGGATCTTTCCCTCTTTTTTTCAATGCTGCAAGCAGGGCACAGGTCAGAAGCGTTTTTCCGCTCCCGCTGCCCGGTGCCGCTATCATGATCCTTGGTGCCCTCATTCTTCCATTCCTCCAAATGTAAATGAACAGATATAAACCGGATTTTCTGCCTGCATCAGATGATACCGTCCTGCCTTTTTTGCCCGGCTGACCGATACCTGCACGATTTCCTCATCTGTCACCTGAAATTCATCCAAAAGAGCGGTAAGCTCCCCTGTGGTTTCTAACGTGATGGCATTTGCTACCACACGCATCTTTTTATTTTTCTGATAGAGCAAACTTAAGATCTCTCTTAAGTTTCCACCACTTCCACCGATAAACGCATGGGTCGGTACCGGAAGATCTCTGCATGCCTCCGGTGCCTCGCCCGGAATGATCGAAACAGTAGATAAATGAAACTTTTTGCAGTTTTCCCGGATCAGCTCAAGTGCCTCCTCTTTCCGCTCAATGGCATATACCTGTATCGTCTCATCCAGTCTTGCTGCCTCGACAGCGATCGAGCCGGTACCGCTCCCGATGTCATAAAGCACATCTCCTGCATGAAGCCCCAACTTGCAAAGTGAGATCCCGCGCACTTCCTCTTTGGTCATCGGCACTTTTCCGCGGATAAATGAAGCATCGGATAGCCCCGGGGTCAGACATGGCGGTTCTGCCGCATCATTTTGCAGGATGCAGGTATAGAGTCCCTCGCCTTTTAACCGGTCACACTGCTCCGGTGTCACCGTCACGATCTGTTCCCCGGGATAGGACAACTGATAGCCTGCCGTTATCTTTACCTGCTCCATTTCGGCAGACAACAGCACCTTTGCGATCTCACGTAGATCTTCCCGCCCGGAAGTCAAACAGAATACCTTCTTTTCCCTTGCCAGCAGCTCCGGCAGCCATGCAATGTGTTCGCGTTTTCCATGCAGACTGATGATCTTAGCATCCTGCCAGCTGATCCCGCATCTTGCCGAGAGATAGGAAATGGAAGAAATGCCGGGGCAGCACTGTAAGGATGCAAGTATGCCCTCCTGATACATAATTTCTTTCCACTCTGGAAAAAGTTCCCACATCATCTTTGCTCCACTGTAAAATCCGGTGTCGCCGGAAAACAGGATGACGGCTCTGCTCGTCTTTGGCGCATTTTTCTTTGCGAACTCACGCAGATACGGATAAATATCTCCCGGCAGATAAAAATTCTTTTTCTCTGCATGCAGATTACTGCCCTCCGGCAATGATTCTAACAGTCTTTTCGCCCCCATCAGGCAGTCCGCCTGCCCGATTGCCTCTTTTACCTCTGCCGTAAGGAGTCCGCCATTTCCCATGCCGATCCCCACAAGAGTCAGTTCCATCCGGCTCTCACAGAGTTTCATGCCTGTCAGGCTGCCGATTTTCTGACAGACAAAGGAAAACGTATTTCCGCTCTGTTTTGTCTCTTTCTCCGGATTTTTGAGCACGATAACCGGAATGGAAAGATCTGCTGCCGCCTTTAATTTTTCAAGATAGCCCCCCGTCTTTCCACTTTCTTTTGTCACCAGGCAGCGGATCTTAAACTGGTTTAAGATTGCCCGGTTCAGCTCCTCCGAAAATGGTCCCTGCATCGCAATGATCTGTTTTCCGGTAATCCCCTGTGCTTTGCAGATGGCAAGGCTTTCCTCGCCCGGCAGCACACGCACAAACAATCGGTCTTTTAACTCTTTTTTACTACAATAGACAGCTAATTCCTTGCTTCCTGTGGTAAGAAGGATATTTCCTTCTATCCCGGCTAACTGTTCTGCACACGTCTGGCTGTCTTTTACATAGGTTACTGATGCACCATATCCGTCTGCCGCCTCTTCCGTTTCCCTGCTCAACCGCAGATATGGGATGCCCACTGCCTCTGCGCTTTTTTTGATGTTTTCGGAAACGACCGTTGCAAACGGATGTGTGGCATCCACGACTGCAAGCGGCTGTTTTTCCCGCATCAGTGTCTCCATCTCGTTTTCTTCCAGACGTTTTGCACAGAGGGTAATGTTTTCCCCCTCGTGCATCACTTCCCTGCCGTATTCCGTTGCGACACAGACATAGGTCTTTATTCCTGCAAAGTCTAAATGTTCTGCCAGTGTTCTGCCCTCTGTTGTTCCTGAAAAAAGTATGATCTGCTCCATAATTTCAATCCTTTTTACTGTTTCGTGGATCGAGCCGATAGCCCCTTTTTGTGATGAGCTTTCCACCGGAAATAAAACTGGTGGAATTTCCGATAAAGACGGTCGTAAACATATTGACCTGCCGTTCTCTTAACTCTGCCAGTGTGCAGGTCGTCGCCTTCGTGTTCTCTCTTCCGATATTTTCCACATAGCCACAGGCACGGCTCTCCTCAATCTCCTCTAATAAGATATCACAGGCTCTCTTTAAATAATCTGCTCTCTTTTTGCTGGACGGGTTATAAAGTACGATTGCAAAATCTCCCATTGCCGCCGCACGCAGACGTGCCCCGATCTTTTCCCATGGAGTTAACAGGTCACTTAAACTGATGACACAGAAATCATGATTGATCGGTGCGCCAAGCACCGCCGCACCGCTGTTTGCCGCCGTGATCCCCGGAATTACCACAAGTTCACAGTCCGGATGGGACTGCCCGATCTCATACATCAAAGATGCCATGCCATAAACACCCGCATCTCCACTGCAGATCAATGCCACCTGCTTTCCTTTTTCTGCCAGTTCAAAGCACATCAGGCATCGCTTTTCTTCCTGCCGCATCGGAGTCGAGAGCAGCTCTTTTTTCTGAAATTCCTCCCCAAGCAGATTTAAATAAACCTGATAGCCAACGATCGTATCACATTCCTGTAACACCTGATATGCCTCCGGGGTCATCATCTTTTCCGCTCCCGGTCCCATTCCTACGATATATATCCTACTCATTTTTCCCTCCATTGTCTTTTTAAAAACTGACCTTCCAGTCCAGACAGCCGATCGCCAGTGTCATGCCGTCTCTTGCGGTCTTTCCGGCAAGTAATGTTTTCTCATCCATTCTTATATTTTTATGGCCCTTTTCACGCAATACCATTCCCACAGCACGTTCACAGACATTGTCCACGCCCACTGTTTTTTCCACAAAAGCAGAGGAAGCAAAGGTTCCCTCCACTTCTAAAAGCTGCTCTTTGCTGTAGGTAACAAATGGGATCTGACAGTCCTTTGCAAATCCGGCCAGTCCTGCTTCCTCTGCTTTTACATCGATCGAGGCAAGCACTGCGACCGCATGGATTGACAGTTTCCGCTTTTCCAGTTCCTCTGTCACAAATTGTCTGATCTCTTTTTCACTTTTTCCTTTTCTGCATCCCATGCCAAGTACAAGACACTTCGGGTAGAGGTGGAGCAGTTCCTGTTCCGGTTTCATCGGGGATATGACCACATCTGCTCTGCCCTCGTTTAAAAGTTTTACCTCTCCCGGCGGTTCACCCTCTATCGTAACGGCAGATTTCATTGTGATCTGCCTCTCCTGTAAGAGTTTTGCAGACACCTTTGCAATCCCAGATTTCTCTCCGATCAGAAGCTGATTTTTCTTTGCAAACACATCCACTGCAAACAAACCATTCACATCCGTTGCCGTGGTAAGGACTGCCTGTGCCCCAAGCCTTTCTGCAAGCAGCACCGCCAGTTCATTGCCCCCGCCATAGTGCCCGGAGAGGATCGGGATGACATATTGCCCCAGTTCATCCAACACCAGCACCGGAATATCTGTAAGTTTGTCCCGTACTGCCGGTGCAATGGCGCGGACAGCGATCCCGCATGCGCCGACAAAAATAAGGGCATCGCTTGTTCCAAACTGCGCTCTTGTCCAGTCCGCCAGTGGTTCTTCTACAAAGATCATCTGCCCTTTTAAGGAATTCATCTGTTCCGCTTCTTTTCGAAAAGCATTGTATTTCGTACAGCAGAAAACCTCTGTATGTTCCTGTTCTTCCAATGCCGTTTTAATCCTGCCCGAAATCCTGGCTCCCTGTTTTGTAAAACTGATGACTGCAATCCGCATGTCTGCTCCTCTCAATCTGTCGCTCTTTGCCTGCCAAAATCTTCTGCTATCGTTTTGGGGGTAGCGGAAGCTTTGCGATATTCGGTAGTAAATTCCGGGTCATATAACTTTGACCGCTCGTAAGTTCTTCCTCCGATCACATCTCCCACAAGCACCAGTGCCGTCTTTGTGATGTGGCGCTCTTTGGCGGTCTGTGCTAACGTTGCAACCGTGCAGAGATAAGCCTCTTCCTCCTGCCAGGTTGCCTTATAGACCAGTGCTGCAGGTGTCTCTTCGCTGTAACCGCCTGCGACCAGACGTTTTGCAAGCTCCTCCAACATGCCTGTACTCAGATAGATCGCCATGGATGCCTGATGTGCGGCAAAACTTTCTATGCTCTCTTTTTCCGGAACATCCGTTTTCCCTGCCATTCTCGTAATGATCAAACTCTGTGAAATGCCGGGCAGCGTGTATTCGAGATTTAAGGAGGATGCCGCTCCAAAGCAGGCACTTACCCCCGGACAGCTCTCATAGGAAATCCCATCTGCATCCAGCGCATCCATCTGTTCCCGGATGGCTCCATACACACTCGGATCTCCGGTGTGCAGCCGCACTGTAGTAAGTCCTCTTTTCTCCGCATCCTTTATGACTGCCAGCACTTCTTCCAATGTCATTTTGGCACTGTTATGGATCTCACATCCCTCTTTTGCATCCGCTAGCAGCTCCGGATTTACCAGCGAACCTGCATAAATGATCACATCCGCCTGCTTTAACAAACGCAGTCCGCGCACTGTGATCAGATCCGGTGCGCCGCATCCTGCTCCAACAAAAAATACCATAATTTCTCAATCCTTTTCTTTTAAAATCTGTTCTAACATCGCACGAGCATTCGCACTCTCTCCAAGACTGCCAAAATCATTGGAATACATCATACAGGCGATCTCCATTTTGCCTGCCGCACGCTTTTTCAGGTAAAACATGATGCGCTCCATGATAAGTTCCATGGTCTTTGCACAGAGTCCCTGCTCTTTTAAGATACGCACCGCCTCCTCGGTGGTCGCCGCATCTAAAACCTGCCGCAGTACCTCTTCCCCTGCACCTGCCCGAAGAGCTGCTGCCACCAGTAATTCCATCCGGCAGTCTCCCTCTTTGGAATGGGTATTCATGATCCCGCCGGAGACTTTAATCAACTTCCCGATATGTCCGGTCAGGAGCATTGCTGAAAATCCCATCTCTACTGCCATATCGATCGTCTGCCCAATGAAGTTGCTGCACTTTACACTCTTGTCCAGATCATACCCATAAGTACGCTTCATATATTCTAACCCATAATTACCGGGAGATACCGCAAGGATCTGTTTTCCCTCTGCCTTTTTCTGCGAGAGTTCCACCCGGATGGTGTCGATCAGTGCCTGACTGCTCATTGGCTCCACGATCCCGCTGGTTCCCAAAATAGAAATCCCACCCTCTATGCCAAGTCTTGGATTAAATGTCTGGGAAGCCAGTGTCTCCCCCTCCGGCACGGAGATCTCTACCAGAAGACTTCCCTTATAATCTAAGAGTCGACAGACCTCTGACACCTCTTTTTGTATCATCGCACGCGGAACGCGGTTAATAGCGGCATTCCCGACCGGCTGGTCAAGCCCGGGCTTTGTCACAACGCCGACTCCTTTTCCACCCTCGATCCGGATGGTCTGTTTTTCCTCTGTCTCTAAAAAGCTCACCGTCGCTGTCACATGTGCACCTGTCGTAATATCCGGGTCATCTCCCCCATCCTTAATGACAGCGCAGGACACCTTTTTCTCTTCTCTTTTGATCTCCACCACCCCGGTCTCATATCGTATCCCCTTTGGCGTATCGATCGCAATCTTTCTTTTTTCCCGTCCGGTCAGCAGCATATAGGCAGCCGCTTTTGCCGCTGCCGCACTGCAGCTTCCGGTTGTAAACCCGTAACGCATCATTTCTCCATTCTGTCTAGCTGTTCTTATAATAAAATACGGCAAGCTGCGTGCGGTCACGCAGACCGAGTTTCTCTAAGATCACACTGATATAATTTCTGACGGTTCCCTCACTTAAAAACAACTGCTCCGCGATCTCACGGTTGCTGAGTCCCTCGGCTACCAGTCCAATGATATCCTGCTCTTTTTCCGTAATGTCATACTTCGTATAATCAAATTCTTCTTTTGCCTGCATCAGTACCGGGATCTTGCCCACGATCTCGCCGCCAAAAACACTCTGTCCTCCGAGTACCGCCTCAATTGCCGGAACGATCCCTTCAAAATCCTGTTTTAAGATGTAGCCTTTTACACCAAGTTCCAATGCTTTTACAATATATTCATCGTCTGAAAAAGTTGTAAGCAACAATATTTTCGCATCTTCATACCTTTTTAAGATCTCTTCCGCCGCCTCTAAGCCACTCACGCCCTGCATCCTGATATCCATAAGAAGTACATCCGGTTTTTCCTTTTCATAGAGCGTTATGGCTTCACTACCATCATAGCCCATCTGTGGAACCGCTATTTTTCCTTCTGCCTCTAAGATCGTCTTTAACGACATTGCCACCAGTTTATCATCATCTACTACTAATACCCTCACGCCTTTTTCTCCTTTGGAATTGATATGAAGATCCGAAATCCCTTCTCTGTGCTGATCCGGAATGTGCCGTTTAAAGATTCCACACGGCTTCTCATATTGGATAATCCCATTCCACGGGATGAGGTAAGCACCTCTCCTGCCGGAAGGAACATCCCCTCTTTTGCTCCGTCATCTACGATCTTTAACTGAAACAGCACCGGATGCTCCCGCAATGTAATGCAAATCTCCTTTGCATTGGAATGTTTGACAATGTTGGACATTGCCTCCCTGGTCGCTGTCAGAAAACAGTATTTGATATTGCGCGGAACTTCTTTTCCCATATCATAATCCAGTATGATCCGGTAAGACTCCCGCATCGGTTTGATGATCTCTGACATCACCTGTTCCAGATCAATCGAGTCATCATGCAGATCATGCACGCTCTCGCGGATGCTCGTCATCGCCTGATTTAAGGTATCATTGACACCGCCAAGCTGCTCCCGCAGTGTTTCCTCTTTTTTATAGACCATCTGCAGGGCACCGACCTGTAAGATCGACCTTGAGAGCATATGTCCGACATTGTCGTGGATCTCTCTTGCGATCCGGTTCCGCTCTTTTAAGGTAGCAAGATAGATCTCATTATCCTGCCGCTCGATCAGATTTCTGTTTTTCTCTTCCAGTGCCAGATTGAGTTCTGTGCTGGTGTCCCTCATGCGGATCATCTCATCTTCCAGGCGTTCCTGTTTTCCGGTACGGACGGCAAGCACGACGGCTGCTGCACTAAAGATCAGAAGAAGCGCAAACTGCTCTCCTCCTCCGTTTTGTATCCCTAAGATGAAAAGCGGCAGAAGTCCCAAAAAGCCCACCCTGTTCCGGCTTTTCACGCAGTCATAAAACGCGACCGGCAGGCACAGATACAGTTCCGGCACCCAAAAGCACAGGATAAAAAATAGTATGCTTAAGATCCATTTTCTTTTCCTGCCTCTTAAACAAAATCCAAGAGCTCCCTCCACTACACCAAGCAACAGTGCCACGACCGGAGTCATCTCTCCGCCCTCCCCTGTCACAAGCAGGGCACTCATCATAAGAAGTAACCCTTTATCGATCAACTCTGCCATTTGTCTCCCCAAACGTCTTTCTTTTGCATTTCCTTTGTTATCTATTCTCTAAGATACCATGTTTGTGCCCTCTGTGCCATCTTATTTTCTTTTTTTGTGACATTTGTCACCTCGCATACTGACAGTATTCACTTATCTGCCTGCCATTTTTGCATTATACTGCGATCAGAAACATCAGAAAGGAGCTCAATTATGCCAACACCTGTTGTAAAAGTAGAAAATCTGGTAAAACGCTACCATGAGCTGGTTGCTTTGGATCATTTTAATCTGGAGATCAAGGAGGGAGAGATCTTTGGCCTGCTGGGTCCGAACGGTTCCGGAAAGACAACGACCATCAACTGTATCTTATCCCTGCTCTCTTTTGATAAGGGGACCATCGAAGTATTTGGTCAGGAAATGAGACCGGACAGTTATGAACTGAAACGTCAGATCGGCGTTGTTCTTCAGAATGTCGCCGTTTTTGATGAACTGACCGTCTATGAAAACATTGATTATTTCTGCGGTCTTTATATCCCGGATAAAAAGCTCCGCAGGCAGTATGTCGAGGAGGCCATTGAATTTGTCGGACTAACCGACTTCCGTAAATTTTATCCGAAAAAACTCTCCGGAGGTCTGCTGCGCCGCTTGAATATTGCCTGCGGCATCGCACACAAACCAAAACTCATCATTATGGATGAACCAACCGTGGCTGTCGACCCGCAGAGCCGGAACCGCATCTTAGAGGGCATCCAGAATTTAAATGCCCAGGGTGCGACCATCATCTACACCTCCCACTATATGGAGGAAGTCGAGCAGATCTGTACCCGGATCGCCATCATGGATAAAGGTAAAAACCTTGCCATCGGAACCAAGGATGAACTGAAACGCATGATCAAAAAAAGTGAGATCATTTCTATCGACATCTTAGACCTGACCCCGGAGCAGTTAGCCAGGATCCGCCAGCTCAAACATGTTTATGACGCTTCGTTCCAGAACCATTGCCTGCAGATCCTCTGCAATGGCGGAAAGCATAACCTGCTGCATGTCTTAGATTACCTGCAGCAGGAAGAACTCTCCTTTGGCAGAGTCTATTCCGAACTTCCGACTTTAAACGATGTGTTTTTAGAGATTACCGGAAAACAGTTGAGAGATTAGGAGGCGTACCATGTATTTCCATAGTTTTTATTACAGTTTTAAAACACTGCTGCGAAACCGCCCGCAGGTATTCTGGTGTTTTGCATTCCCGATCCTGCTCGCCACCATGTTTCATTTCGCCTTTAGCGGGCTGAGCAGTAATGAGAGTTTTTCCGCGATCCCGGTTGCCATTGTCACCGAAGAAAACACTTCCAACCTGCTGCGCGACCTGTTCGATACGCTCGGAAAGCCGGGAGATGACCAGTTTTTAGCGATCACTTATGCAACAGAGGAAGAAGCTCTCTCCCTGTTGGAACAAAAGGACATCATCGGCATCTTATATGCAGGCGAACAGCTTCGCCTCAGTGTATCCGATCAGATGGTAAATCTACAGCTGGAACAGAGTATCCTCTCCGCTTTTGTCGAACAGTTTAACATGGAGTGTCAGGCGATCCAGACCATCTATACCACACACCCGGAACGGTTTGCCGATGCCATTGCCACACTTTCTTCTGACACGGCTTATTTAAGTGATACTTCACTCACAGGCGGCAGCACGGATGAGGCTCTCACTTACTTTTTTAATTTAATTGCCATGACCTGTCTGTACGCCGCCATGGCTGGAAGCAATATCGCTATCGATAATCAGGCGAACCTCTCCGAGCTTGGTATGCGCCGCAATGTTTCCCCTGTCCACCGGATGATCTCGATCCTTGGCGGGATCTCGGCAACGGTTCTCTTCCAGTTTCTCTCGGTTGTGATCGGTGTCTGTTACATGGATTTCATTCTCGGTGTCAACTTTGGCGATCAGATCAGCTATGTGCTGCTTGCCTGTCTGGTTGGATGTATCACCGGAGTCAGCCTCGGTTTTATGATCGGCTGTTTTGGAAATGCAAGCCGTATGACGAAATTCGGTATCCTCATGGCAGTTGTCATGTTAGACTGCATGGCAAGCGGTCTGATGATCGGAAATATGCGTATACTCGTTGAAAATTTCTGTCCATTGATCAATAAGATCAATCCGGCAGCACTCATCTCGGATTCTTTTTACGCCCTCGTCATCTATCCGTCGCATGAACGTTATTTCACGAATATTGCACTGCTGTTGCTGTCATCCATATGCTTTGGCTTCATCGGCTTTATTCTGGTAAGGAGGAAAAAATATGCAAGTCTTTCAGACATTCTTTAAAATTGCAAAAAAACATATTACCGGCATGACGGTCTACTTTGCCATTTACCTGTTTATCGCAGTAGCTCTCAGCTTTTCTACCAAAAGCTCTATGGCTGCCAACTTCCAGTCAAAGGCTCTTTCCGTCAGCATTCAGGATGAGGACCACTCTGCCGCAAGTGAGGCTTTGTGTGACTATCTTGGCTCCCTGCATCAGGTATCGACCGAGCAGATGAGTGACGAACAGCTTGCAGACCGTCTCTATTACCGTACACTCAATTATGTTCTGCGGATCCCGGACGGTTTTGAGGAAAGCCTGCTTGCTGGAAATTCCAGTCAGTTAATTTCTGATATCAAGATTCCCGGCAGCACAACAGGTCTCTTTGTCGATCAGCAGATCAAACAGTATCTGCAGACACTGCAGCTCTACTTAAGTGGTGGTTTTTCGCTTACCGATGCCATATCCGAAACCGAAAAAACCATTCAGACAGCTTCTGCCGTCGATGTCGTATCCTTTTCCGGATCGGGAACTGATGCGATCACCCCTGTTTTTTACTACTATCTGTATCTGCCGTATGTGTTCATCCTCCTTTTATTTGTAGGACTTGCGCCGATCATCGTCATTGAAAACAGCCATGGCATCAAAGAGCGCACCCTCTGCTCCTCCCTGCCGGTCACAAAGCGTAATCTGGCACTTGCCGCTGCATGCAGTATCTACGGTCTTTTGACCTGGCTGTTATTTATGGGAATGGGTGTTATCCTGTATGGTAAAGTTATCTTTGAACCGGTTTCATTGCTTGGCATGTTAAACTCTTTTGTTTACCTGCTCTTTGCGGTTGCAATGACACTGCTGATCAGCCTGTTTGCACCCAATAACAATACCCTCAACATGCTGGCAAATATCATCGGACTTTCCTTATCATTCCTCTGTGGCGTCTTTGTTCCGCAGAACATGCTGTCCGATCAGGTGCTTTCCGTGGGACGTTTTCTCCCTGCCTACTGGTACATCAAAGCCAACAACCTGTTAGGCGGATTTGCGAGTGAACCATTTAACCAGACGGTCTATCTCAAATGTATCGGCATCCAGCTTTTGTTTGCAGCTGCGGTCTTTGCCGTTACGCTGGCACTTTCCATGTATCGGAGGAAGGAGAGGTAGGGGTTACTCCATCCCATACAACAGTGCATTACAGATGGCGGCGGCAATATTGCTGCCGCCTTTTCTGCCACGGTTGATGATATACGGCACATCCGTTTTTAAGATCATCTCTTTTGCCGCCTCTACATTGACAAAGCCGACCGGAACTCCGATGATAAACGCCGGTTTAAAAGTTCCCTCCTCTATCATTTCATACAGTTTTACCAGTGCAGTAGGTGCATTACCAACGGCAAAGATCACCGGTTTATCCAATGCTGCGGCATGTTCCATGCTGACCGCTGCCCTTGTCATGCCGCGCTCTTTCGCCTCTTTTGCCACCTGCTCGTCTGCCATAAAACAGTGCACACTTCCACCGTAAGCCGCCAGTTTCTTCTTATTGATACCGGAAAGTGCCATATTCGTATCGGTCACAATGTCAGCCCCCTGCCGGATCAGCTGTTGTGCTGCCAAAACGGCATGGTCTGAAAACGTCATCGTATCGGCATACGAAAAATCCGCACTGGTATGAATGACACGCTTCACAACCTTTTCCGTCTCCTGTGGGATTGTGATATTTCTCGCAAGAAGTTCCTGTGTAATGATAGCAAAACTGCGGTGCTCGATCTCAGTTGGAAGCACATATTCAAGGGTCGGATGCGCCACGCTCTCCGCCTGTTCCGTCTGTACCTTTTCCTTCCCCTCACACAGTTTGGATAATGCCGCAACGAGCTGTCGGTTCTCCTCTGCCGTTTTTACCGCGATCCGGTAACAGCCCGGTTTCAGTCCACGGAAATTTTTACAGTCGCGGATCAAAATCCCACGCTCCAACAGCTTTTCATAAAGATCTATTTTCCTATCGGAATGAAACAGCAGAAAATTTGCTTCGGACGGGAACACATGGAAATGTAGCCGTTCCAGTTCCATCTTTAAATATGTGCGTTCTTTTGTGATCTCTGCCACAGACCGCGCTACATACTGCCTTTCCTTCGTACAGGCAATCCCTGCCTCCTGTGCAAATACAGACAGATTCCATTCCGGTAACTGCCTTCTGATCCGGTCTGCAAGCTGTTTTTCACAGATGAGGTACCCCAGACGTACGCCCGGTATGGCAAAAAGTTTCGTAAACGCACGGATCACGATGACATTCGGATATTGTTCCAGTTTTCCCACAAATGAATCGCTCTCTTTTGCTCCGCTCAATTCCAAAAAACATTCATCGATCACAAGTGTTGTCTGCTTTTTTAGGCAGACAGCTGCGATCTGCTCTAAAAGGTCGGCATCTACCCGGTTTCCAACCGGATTATTCGGGTTTGCTAAAAAGACCAGTCCTCCTTCCCCGGTCAGGTGGGACAGAAATTCTTCCTGTAAGGTATAACCGTTCTCTTCCCGCATCGGAACACAGGTTACCGGAACTTCCGTCTGCTCTGCGGCACGCTCATAACCAAAGAAAGACGGCACCGGGATCAGGATTTCAGACGGTTTTATGGCACGAAGGATGGCAGGAAACAGCTCGGATGCACCATTTCCAAATACAAGCATGTCCTCTTCATATCCTCCCCATTCTGCCACAGCTTTCGTCAGCTTTTCTGCGAATGGGTCCGGATAGGTATTGCTCTTTGCCACTGCCATCGTAAGCGCACTTAAGACGCCCTGCGGCACGCCAAGCGGATTTGTATTCACAGAAAAATCTAATGTGACCTGATTGCGATAAATATCTCCTCCATGCAGATTTTCCTCTTTTCTTCCCTCAAATGCCATTTCTTCCTCCTTCTGTTACTGCTCTTTTGCTCACAGATTGACCACGATGATCGCTGCCATCACTGCTAGACAGGCGATCTCGCAGATCCATGCGGCGCGGTACATCAGGCGATTGACCCGCCTGATATCCTCTGCCTCCACCGGGCGCATCGCATCCCCAATGTATGGTTTTTCCACCTTTTTTCCAAAATAAAACGCATCCCCTGCAAGCTGTATGCCAAGTGCACCGGCACATGCCGCCTCTGTCTGTGCGGAATTGGGACTTGCGTGCTGATACCGGTCTCTTCGGAAGATACGGTATGCCTCTCTTCCGGAAAATTTCCTGCCCGGAAAAGATGCCGCTACGATCAACAGCCATGCAGAGATCCTTGCCGGGATATAATTTACCACATCATCCAGTTTTGCAGCCGTTCTTCCAAAGAAAAGATATTTATCATTCTTATATCCCACCATGGAATCCATCGTATTGACGGCTTTATATAAAAAGCCCAGGATCGGTCCAAATAATGCCGTATAAAGCATCGGTGCAATGACACCATCCGAAGTATTTTCTGCCACGGTCTCGATCGCCGCTTTTGCCACTCCGGTTTCATCAAGATTTGCCGTATCTCGTCCGACGATCATGGAAACCGCCTGTCTTGCTGCCGGCAAATCTCCTTTTTTCAGACAGGTATATACGCGCATACTCTCGACTTTTAAACACTTTGTTGCCAGGATCTGATAGGTCATCACGCTCTCTACGATCACACCCACTGCAGGATGCAGCAGATATGCGAAAGTCAGTATCCCCACCACACAAAGCCCTGTCACAAGCAATACGGCAAAAACCAGATAGGTTCCTTCCGTCCGCTCCTTTTTTTCATTCCGCGGTGTCTCTTCCTTATGCAGTTTTTTTTCAAGCCATGCGATCCATGCTCCGACCAACCGGATCGGATGATAGAGCCAGTGCGGATCGCCCAGACACAGATCTAATAAAAATCCCACCAAAAATGCTATGCTATGATATCTCATTTTCCTTTGTTTCCAATCTTTTTATGTGGTCGATACGGATACTGTCCTCTAAAACAGCTCCATTTTTCTCTTTCCTGAAGTGAACCTGCACAAAATAGCCTTCCCCGTTCGGGCACTGATAATCAAAATAATCGCCGGTTCCATAGGAACTGAGCAGTGCCATGATCGTTCCCCCATGGACAACCGCAGCCGCACGCTTCATCGGAAAAGCCAAGACTTCCCGAAAGCCCTTTTGACAGCGCAGGATAAATTCTTCCCTGCTCTCTCCTCCCAGAAAAGGTAAGGTTCCACCACTATCAATCCAGCTCTGATAAGCCGGATCTCCGTTTAATTCCTGATAATTTTTCCCTTCAAAACTTCCAAAGTCCATCTCACACCAGTCCGGCACCACGATCTTTGGCACTTCTTTTTGTTCCCATAACTTCGGATAAATACAGGCGGCGGTCTCCATGCACCGCTTCATCGGACTGGAAAGAAGTGTATCTACCTGTGGGTATCTTTTCGTTTTTAATGCTTCTTTTCCCTCAACCGACAACGGTTCATCCGTTTTCCCAAGATAACGTTTCTCTTTGTTTGCTCTGGTTGCCCCATGCCGGATAAATATCATTTCTATTTGATCTTCTGTGCTATCCCACATATCACACGCTCCACGCTTTCTGCCTCTTTTGCCGCAAAACACTGCAGTCTGCCCACCTGTTCCCGATAGGCACGCTCCTTTTCCTCCATCGGCACAATGCCATTTCCGATCTCATCACAGATTAAGATGCAGTCCGGATTTTCCTTTAAAAACTGTTCCAACAGCGCCTTAGTATCGCTTCCCTGCTCCATTTTTCGTCTGACCCAGAGCTGCATATTCCGGTAAACCGCCCTGCCATTTATCTGCTCAAAATCTTCGACTGCACCATCACAGATCTCATCGTCTGCTATGGCATATTTTTCTTTTACATAAGCACATTTTCCCTGCGCATAACCACCTAAAATAAAACGCATCGTAAAACCTCATTTCCAGACATTCTGTTGTCTTTTATCCAACGATCCCAAGCAATACGACCAGTACCCCCTCACACAGCGTAAGGAAATATCCTGCCGTATCCCCGGTGACACCGCCCAGTTCCTTATAGCAGCGATGCCGGTAATACAAAAAAACAAAAAGCGCACCTACTAACAGGATGCCACCCTTTATCACGGACTGATACAGCATAAAGCCTGCCACCAGAACAAACTGCACCAAAAGAGATGCCTTTACTGTCCGCTCCTGTGCCCTGCTCGAAAACAGATACAAAAGTCCTTCCCTCTTTGCCCCTTTCATCGAAACTGCCGCAGCCCCACTTAAGATCCGGCTCAGAAAGAAGATCGATGCCAGAAGATAGATCGAGTCTTGCCCGATTTCCGAATACCCTGCCAGATAAAGCAGGTAATAGAGTAACAGACAGATTACCGAAAATGCCCCGATATGTGAATCTTTTAAAATTTCTAATTTGCGCTCCCGTTCCTGATAGGAATGAAACGCATCCATCGTATCCATAAACCCGTCTACATGAAAACCGCCTGTCACAAGCAGTGGGATCGCCGTTCCAATCAGTACCCACGCCAGCTGTCCAATCCCTGCCTTTTCACAGATCCAGTTCCAACCTACAAGCAGTGCTCCGATCACCGCTCCCACCCATGGGAAAAAGCAGAAGACATATTTCATCTCCTTTTCCTGCCAGGTAAACTGCGGCATCGGTATTGTTGAATACATGGAAAATGCAATGATCATTGCCTTAAAAAATGTTATCAATCTTATGTTCTCCTTTTTGCCATACCGGGATCCCTGCCACAACTTCCACCACCGCATCGGCACGCTCAGCCAATTTCCGGTTGATCTCGCCCAGTGCAGCAAGATATTCCATTGTGCCATCCTCGTAGCGGATGCCATCCTCAAACACCTGATTTGTCACGATGACAAGGTGCTTACATTCACTTTGCAATTTTGCCACACCTGCCACGATCTTTTCTGTCACCAGTTCTTTTTCACATGGCACTTCCCCACAAAACATTTCATTTGCAGTCAGATTTGACATGCACTCCAACAGGGCTGCCGACTGCTTCTCACCGATCTCTACCGCTCCGATGCCTTGTGGGGACTCGATCGTAAGAAATCCCTTTCCGGCACGCAGTTTTTTGTGCCGTCTGACTTTTTCTTTGCCCTCTTCTCCGAAGACCTGCATCGTTGCAATGTAATACCGCGTCTCTCCCTGCTTTGTAAGGGATAAAAGCAGTTTTTCCGCATAGGCAGATTTTCCGCTGCCGCTTCCTCCGGTTACTAATATCAGCATGTTTTTTATCCTTTATCTAATAATATCTGTTTTATTATACCTTTTCTATCCTCTTTTTCAAAGTCATTTACCCTAATCTGGTAAATGAAATGTATTCAATGAACCATTTTAAACAATGATATAAAAAGAGGCATCGTGCTTTTCCTTGTAAATCTAGGAAAATACTATGCCTCTCCTTGCTTCTTCCTGTTTCCTTTCCTTAATTGTTTAAATAGCTTCAATTTGAAACCTCCTTTATAATGAGTATAGTAATGGTATATTTTACCCTTTTTCTTTGCTTTTATAACACCTTTCTTGGACACTGTTGCAATTCTGTTATCACTGGATGCAAACTGGAAGTACTTATAAGAAAGAAGTCTTGTGTCATAATTCTTCTTTTTTGATGCCTGTAACTTTCCATCCTTATAGAAAGCAGATGCTTTCAGGGTGTAGGATTCTCCAACATAAAGTGTCTTGTACTTTGTTTCCAGTGTGATCCGGTTCTTTGATGCAGCTTCTACAGTCTGTGGCTGATATACCGTAATACTGGTTACTAACATGATAAGTGCCATTAACATTGTTACTAATTTTTTTGCAATTCCCTTTACTTTCATAATCTGTTTACTCCTTTTTCATTAATGTATTATCTTGCTTGTTTTACAAATGTATGTTACTATAAAAATAACCATTTCAAAATATTAAAAGAGGTGTTACTATGTCTTTATTTTTAAATGTTCCTTATGTCAAAAAAGACGATGCAAAAAAACTTGGTGCCTGTTGGGATCCGACTCGTAAACAATGGTATGTATCCGAAAAATATGATTACCCCAAATTTCAAAAATGGTTTCCAGATGATACCTATATCGTTGTTTGCGATTTTCTATACATAATTGAAGGCATTCGAAAATGCTACAAGTGCAGCAAAAACACCAGAGTGATTGCCTTTGGTATTGAAAACTTTTTTGAATTTGCAGATCCAAAGGATATCGGTACAAAGTTTTCCTATAATGAAGGTGTCATTCGTCTCCTTCCCCATATTACCCCCTTTCCGGAGAAACTATTTACTTATCTCTCGGAAAAATACAACTATCATGAAGCCTATTCACGTACGATAAAGGATTCTTATCTCGCAAATAACTGTGACCATTGTGATGCGTTACAGGGCGATTGGTTTCTGTTTGACGAACCAGACAGCCCGTTTTTCTTTTTTGATGAGAGTGATGCCACAAAACTATCCAAACTGGTTTTATATAAAATACCTCTGATCCATGATGTGGTACTGACAAAAGCTGATACCAATTTCCAGTCAGAAGATGTCCTCATCAAAAAATATGGAAAAATAACAGACCTTGAGCCACTATCTCTTTCTTAAGAAACAGCTCTCTCGTTTACAATATTGAGAGTGCTCTTTTTCCTCTTGATATTGTAGATAAGAGTTTTTCCATCCTCTTTTTTACATTTATAATATACCACAAAATATTTGTAGTTCCAAGCCATCTTAAACAGATTTTCTACGTTTTTCTTATCCATTCAAGATATTAGCCTGAGTTTAAATTTCCCCCCATATGTTTCAGATCTTCCATTGCCAGTACTGTTTCTCCGTTGTAGAACACCTGCATTAAACCTTTCATTTTTTCTTTCCTGTACTGCTCTAACGTGATCGTTGGATAATAATAGCAATATCTTCCTTCCTTTTTTGTTGTAAGATAACCTTTATTTTTCAGACGTGATAAAAATGTGGATACCGTCTGTGGTTTCCACTGGTGATCAAACAGTGCATTAACCTTAGAAAGCACCTTTTGTAAATCGGGTGGCTCCTTGCACTTCCACACTGCGATCATTGTCTGCTCTTCGCATTTTGAAACTTCTTTCATATCTTTCCTCTCTATTATTCTTTTATATTTTATTTGCATTTATTTATTACAAATTAGCATACTTTTATTTATTTGTCAATCATCATATTGCTATATGCTAATATTTTATAAATTGACTTTTTTATTTTCTCACGATATACTAATACCGAAAGTGAGGTATCCTATCAATGGGAAAAATGATGTACTATAAACTCTTTGCCTACATGGCACGACGTGGTATGAAAAAAACGGATCTTACCAATAACCACATTATATCCCTTCCAACACTTGCCAAACTAGGCAAGGGAGAAAGTGTAACCACGGATGTTCTCTGCAAGATCTGCGATTTTCTCGATTGCCAGCCTGATGATATCATGGAATATATTCCAGATGATCCCAAACAAGATTAATTCCAAACCGCATAATAAATCATATCCTGTGTAACCGGCACTGAAAAATCTGCTATGTATCCATTCACATCTCTCCATCCATCAAAAACTGCTCCGTCCTTTTCCGGTGCCACCGGAGCAGAAATCATATCTCCATCCTGTAAATAATAGGTTTTATAACAACCGCCATCCGCGATCATCTCTTCTTTCGACAGATAAAATTTCACTGTAAATTTAGGTGTCACAGGCTCCTCCAGTTTATTTAAAATTACCACGCGGCTATCTGAAACCATACCAACCTTACCATTTGGATGTAAAAATCTCTCTGTTACTTTCACTGCCAACAGCCCTCTTTCCTTATCTGCTTTTTCTATCTCAATTTTAATATCCGAATCTGCCTCCAGCACATCCGCCAGATACTGTGTCATATCCGCAACATATTCGTCCACATTATCAATGGTGTATTTAGGATTTACCGCCATATTTTCTACCGTTTCCTCCACCACAGAAGACAGATTGCTTTCTATCTCCACACTGCGTTTTGTTCTACCAACCATCGTCATAAGGATAAGGAATACCATTGCTCCAGCACAAATAAGCATGATATTTCTGATTACAATCTTCATCTGCTTTTCCTCCTACATTACTGCAATTTGTATCACTGCTGTACTTTTTCTACAGCCATCATCCTGCGCCTGTAATGTAACCTTATAAATTCCCATCTGAGGAAAGGTTATTTCTCCTGTGACAGTATTAATGTTAGCCGTCAGATTATTCCCCCACTCATCTTCCAATCTGATATATTTTACATATCCGCTGATCCGTTGGTTTTCATCAACTGAAGTTCCGGCATAGTCTAAGGTTCTTCCGGCATAGTCAGTTACTTCTACATTGTCTAAAAAAGAAACCGTTCCAACCGGAAGGTAGCCTCCATCCTGATAATGGATCTGTGGAAACGCTTTCATGCTTTCATGAGTATAATTTTCAAAATCAGTGTATGCCCCATAATCTGTTCCTTCCGTATCCATATGTGCTGCAATAATATTCCTTATGCCCTGGTTTCCCTCACCATCCTGGACACCGGAAAATATCAATATCAGCATCAAAACGAACACAATCCCTGCCAGGATAAAACCGCCATAGTGTTTTGCTACCTGTTCCATTTTTTCCTCTTTTTCTCCCTTCCTGGTTCATTCTCTAACAGATACTTTCCATAAAATTCTTTACCGCCTCACTAACGATACCGCCGCTTTTTAATGCAGCCAAAACTAACGTCATTGAAAGTACTGCAGCGATCCCATAATATAATATTTTTCCAAACTGTTTTATGATCTGTTCCATTTCTCCCTCTTTTTAAAAGGCTGTGACAACTTCCAATGCTTTTATAAAAAGCCCCAACACAGCCATACCACCTATTCCCTCTAATATGATCTCTCCAATTTCTGATGCAATATTTTCCATATCTACCTCGCAATTCCTCTCGTTTCATGGCTTGCCTGGATCCCCAGTATCGGCATTTTATAATCATATGTAAGAATGACCTGTGCCGTATTCACATTATTATCTTCATCATAGGAAGTGTTCAAAACCTCAAGCTGATACCCTGCCACCTGAGCCTGATTAATACATTCCGTCACTACATACGGATTAAAATTACTGTTCTCGATCTCAGCTACCACGTTCGCTTTATATTCATTTGCAGCCGCTACATCTGCTCCGGCTGTGATCAGTGCAGCTCCGGCATATAGGATCACAAGTACGGTAAACAACGTGGAAAATGCGCTTATAATTTTTGACATCTACATTCCTCCCACATTTCCAAGCACTTCAAATAAGTATCCCATTCCAACCACCATATCTGCGAAAAGCTTTACTGTTGCCCCTATCACCGGATAAGAAAAAATCATCTTTACTTTAAACGCAGCTTTCTTATCCCGGATCTCATCTGCCTGTGTCCGCATCTCCTGAACACGCATCAGCAGATTATTTATCTGAGTTTCCGCATCGCCGGTACCAGATTCTGATATTGCATGCAGCATTTTCATGCAGCTTCCAATCTCCGGAACGTCAAAATCCTTACAAAATCCCATATAAGAGGACAGATCTCCCGGCTTGTCCTTTAAACGTTCGATCAGTTTCTCAAGCTCCGGCTTTAACAGCTCTGGTGCACCGACTACCGATTTTGTAATCGATACCTGAACATTATTACTTTGCATCAATAATGCCATTTCCATCAACCACTCAGGCAATACGATATAAAGTTCCTCCGAAACGCTATCCTTTGCCAGATTGCGCCCTATCTTATGCTGCCTCAACATAAATAATGCCAGCAATAACGTAATAATGGCTGTCCATCTTTTATAAAAAAGAAATAATGCTACTGTCGCAATCAAAAATGGTGCTGCCCAGATCAGACTTTTTTTCTTTTCTCTTGTTTCATCATACTCTACTACTCTATAATAGCTGCTTAACACACTTTCTGTGTTTCTGTTTCCCTCTTCTTTCAGCCAGTTTCTTGTCAGGCTCCTCATACTTTTTGCAAAAGTAAAAAGCAAAAACAGAAGAAACAGAAATGATGTCAGCTGAACAGAATAAACCTCAAAGACATTATAAGGTGCTTTGGCTTGAAAAAGATCCGGCATGGCAGCTAACGCGTATAACGCTGCAGCACACAATGCTGTTGCAACAATAATCGAAAGAACATTATCTGAATGGCTCTTCTGCTTTTCCTGTTGGAGTTTATAACCACGCCGTTTCCACAATTCCAGATCATTCAATAACAGGATTGATGACTTTCTCATCTCTCCACCATATTCTTCCGCACTGATCAATAATTCATGGACGGTATGGATCTTCGAACAGTCATATGCACTCTCTATCAGTTCCAGTCCTTCCCTCAGCACTCCTTTTTCTGTCTGTGCCCTGCCCGCTTCCAGATAATCGATACTTTGCTGCAGCACATCCCTCATGCGACCCGGTTCAAATACTTCTATCGTTTCTTTTAATGCTGAGGTTACTTTTTCCGTTTTCTGAAAGGAATAAAGGATCTGCTCCATATATGTTGTCGCATCTGCAAAACGTTTTTGCTCATACATTTTAGTATACATATCAAGGATCAGTGTCGGTAACGCCACCAACATAATAACCATCGTTATAACCAGCAATCTCGCCTGTAGCTGAAATAATACCCCTACTGCACCAATCCCAAGCACCGATATCAAAATAACTACAATGTGGGTTTTCCACGAGAAATGATATCCATAGACCTGCACTTCTTTTGCAAGGTTTCCCGGATTTTGCATCAAAAGCCACTTTGCAATTTTCCCCTGCTTTTTATCTGCGCTATTTTTCTGCACTTATCACTTTCCCTCCTTCCTGTATCTTTCAAAATTTTTACACCGGAACGGATCCTCTATCCCCGCATAGCTTAATCTTTTTAAAATATCCGGCGGGAGTTTTTCCGACACAAGCTCCCCATCCTGAATAAGCATGTAAATTTTGTTTTTGTGTTCTTCCCTGGCATAGAAACAAAGCTGATCAATGTAACGCGTTACACTTCCATCCATTTCTACTTTTCTCCGGATCAATATACCAACATTCACGTATCGGTAAATCCTGTTTTCCATCCGTGCAGCATCATTGACATTGTTCATCATATTTTGGATTCTGTCGGGCAGTTTATGCAGATCATCCAAATGTATGGTTGTAAATCCGCTTACTCCGGTACTCCACTGTTCCAGTAACGATGTTACCTCAACAGATCGCGCTTCTGAAAGCATTAACCATTTCGGGTTTTGTCTTAAACATGTCTTGATTGCATCCGTGTAATCAAAACCGGAACAGATCCGCAACTCTACGGCATCCGCTCCCGGATTGATATCCGGATAATGGATCTCCAGTGAGTCCTCGATCGTGATCACTCGTTCCTCCTTCGGAATGAACTGCATAAAGAACTTGGCACATTCCGTTTTTCCTGCCCCCGGTTCACCGCCAAACACAAAATTCATTTTTGCCAGGACACAATTCATTAATAAGTGCAGCACCTTTTCCTGACAATAACCGCTCTCTATCATTCCATCGATCGTGTTTCGCACGATCGGCGGCGATTTACGAATGCACACCGATATTCCAGATGCGGCTACAGACGGATGCACAATACTAATACGAAGTTCTTTTGTGTCTGCCTCCAGAATCTTATTTGCATTGTTAAACTGCTTATTTACGCAATTCCCTATATTATGGGTAAAGGTATCAAGGAAACTTTTACTGATTTCCTCCTCCACCACGTATCTTCCTTTTTTTAAATCTGTTATCCAAAGTTTCGAACCATTGTAATCCATATCCGTTACATCTGGTTCTTTAATATACTTCCAGAACACTCCAAACTGCTCTTCCGTAGGTTCAAATGTTGCAATTTCTCCCATGTACCGTATCATCCTCCATCTCTTTTCATTCCACACAGGACATCTTCCCACTGCAAGAGACCTCTGTGCAGTGGGAAAGTATCCTTGCATTTACCCATTCATTGAAAACTTATGTTTCCGGAATTACTCCATTCATACGGGTAAAGAAGTTCTGTAACGCCGCCTGAAACTGCTGGGCTACAAAGCTGTTATTATCCGCTTTACATAACCAGACAACCAAAAGGGCTAATGCAAGAAAAATAATGACTGTCAAAATGACACCACCGTAATGTTTTGCAACTTCCTCCATTGGACTCACCTCCTTTCTCCTCCGACATATTTATGTAATTATCCTTCGCGGATATATCACATCATTTTTAAAAGCTGTAATAGTAAGCTCCTTGTTTCCGGATAGATGATCGCTATCATTCCAATCGTTGAGAGTACTGTCATACATAGCAATATCAGCATGCTTGTTACGCTAAATATCCTGTTTCCTATGCTTTTCTTTTTTCCCGGTTGTTTTGGGCTGCTATCGTTTTCTTCTAAATGATTTCTCCTTAGAAAAGCTATGTATAAAATTGGACTTTTTTCTTCTTTCCTTTTCATTTCTTACTCTTCTCCTGCCATATTCGTTCTTCTATTACATCTATCACTAAAAAAATCGCCTTTTGCGCCATTACACATACCATAAGGTCTGTTGCATATTTTTCGAGATATCTAATTTCTGTATCCGCACAAATTAAATTTGTACTCAAAATTATGTTTCCAACTATAAACGCCGTCAACTGACTTATTATTATAAATGACGATATAATCAGAAAATATATAATTGATACGTTTTCTGGCTTTACTTTTATTAATAAAACCATTACAAAAACCATTGATGGAAAATAACCTGCTAAAATTTTCATGATTTCGCCATATTCTGTCGGACTTGCATTAATAATAGCAATCTCTACAATTCCTATTACCAACCTGACTGCTCCAATTATGAAAAAACACTTTTTTTGAAAAAATCCTGCCCATATATCTTTCGCAGCTTTTTCATATATGACAATGCTACTTCCTGTTGCTAAAAATAATGACATTACAAAAAAAATGTATATGATACTGTTTTCCGTCATCTCACTCATTTCTTACTCTCCTCCTGATCAGCTTTGACATAAGTCCTCTTTTTTCTTCTTCCTCTTTTTCCGGCAGGCATTCCTGGAAGATTTCTTCTGCATCGACAAAATCAGATGATGAAAATGGATCTGCTGTATAGTTCAAAAAATGTACGTTTTCAATCTTTCCCATACCTTCCTTAATAACTTCATAATCTGTTTCCGGTGTAAAATTAAAGCAAAAAACATATTGCATCAGGACATCTTTCGATGCCTTTTCAAATACACGATCTGCAGCTTCCATTTCCCATGATTTTGATCCGGCAATAATCAGCCGGTCTTCACACCGTTCAAACAGCACCCGATCGCAGTCACTGTAATTTCCAAAATCGATCAGTATCACATTATAGGAATGTTCTAACACTCTGGTTAAATCTTCCGGCCGCATCTCTGCATAGAAATCGATGCCATTTAAAGTGAAATATCCCTCCTGAAACTTCCGCTCTCCATAATCTTTACATATCCTGTCATATGCACCAGACATATTCATTTCCACAAGTGCTACCATAAAACCTTTTTTTCTGAAAAAATTGGCTAAAATAATCGCATTATGCGTAACACCTATATTGTTTTCTACTCCGGCAATCCCGATCATCCGTTTATTAACGACTCTCTTTATCTCATGTTTGACAACAACTTTTTCTTTCTTACTTTCCTTGTACTTTACTGATTCACCAAATGTCTTGCCCTCGCGGATGCAATGTCTTAATTCTTCTCTGATTTCCAGGAAATCATCGGTATTGATAATATTTAAAATTCCCATCTGAAAGCACCGTGTAAGAAAATCATCCCCATCCTCGCGGTATGGCGCAAAAACAATGATTTTCATTCCATCGTACATCGTACGAAGCATTTCTAATGCCTTTATTAATTCGTCTTCTGTATTCTTGCATGCCGACTCATCCAGAATCAAAACATCCACGCTTCCATATTTCGTTATATTTTGCCGGACTGTTTTTAAAAAATCGATCTCATTGGATATTTCTGTAGGGAAAAGCACCTGCTCTTCACTTTCTGCCACTTCCTTAATTACCTGGTTAAACGTCACTCCCGAAAAAAATATGACCATACTATGCTTTGCCTCCTATGTCCCCTATTCTTCAAGAATTGCAAATTCTAACTCGCTGTACTCCTTGTTATATACAATCCGAAGTTGTTCTTTATGCCCATCCATAAAACAGTTAAAATATATTTTTTCTTCCTCTTCCACATAGCTTGTCTCATCTACATAAAGCTCTGTCACATCATCATATCCAAGTCTGTTTAAGTATTTCTGTGTAGAGACTGCCAATATCTTATGCGCTTCCAAGGGAAGATTTCCCTCATCGATTACATCCGCATTTGAAAAATACACTTCAACCGGCAATGCTTCTGTATATATTTCATTTTCACTTTTATT
The DNA here is from genome assembly GCA_900550935.1 of uncultured Roseburia sp. Classification (GTDB taxonomy): domain Bacteria; phylum Bacillota; class Clostridia; order Lachnospirales; family Lachnospiraceae; genus Roseburia. The sequence continues at coordinate 16,640 of URUD01000012.1, read as the reverse complement.
GTTACTCTTTGGCAAAGTTACCATTTCATTTTCCCCCTGTTCGGTTACCAGATCTTCCTTTTCCCTTGTCTTCTCCACAGCAGCCGTATTCCATTCTGCCTCTGCTTTTCTGTCCCCAAAATAGGTCTTATAGATTCCGAAGATACTGAGCAATATACATACAATAAATATCATCAGTTTATTTTCTTTCTTTTTCATTTCTTTTCCTCACTCGCACACCCACATATTCTTGCACTCGCGTAGTATCAGACTTACCGCAAACTCTGTGTTTACATGATTCTTGCTTGCACTGTCATTTGGATCTTTTACCTTGATTTTTCCATCGGTTGTGATTCCGGATAACACAATAAAATGCCCTCCCTTAGTAAATTCTCCCGGTCCCATAGATGCGATCACTGGCTTTCCTTTTTGTAATGCCTGTACCATTAAAGCCTGGCTTTTTCCTATGTTCGAACATTTAACACCCCACGTTGTATATGTATTGTCAAATATCCACCATGAAGTTCCCTGACCATTGACATAGAACTGATTCTTGCACCACGCCACCACATCATCCGGATATATTGTGCTCTTCTTCAGATAGGAAAACACCATTGCCAGACAGGTCGGACAGCACCCGTTCTTTTTTATATTTCCATTGCCATATGGAACATTTGCCCATTTACTGTCATATTGCAGATATAATGGCACATCCAGCATCGATGTATTTGCATAAATAAGACCGGCACCCTCTTCCGCAGTGTTTCCTTTATATGTTTCAACCTTTGCCGTACTCACATCAAAAAACTGGCTGTATAGATAACAGGACTCCTTGAACTCCTCCTGTTTTGTTGAATCTGAAAAATATTTTTCTGCGATCTGCTCTGCAGAAAGGAACTCATTTGTAACCTCATATTCCTTTCCGCTCTCATTTACTTTGATCTCGCATATCTCATTCAGAAATTTTTTTGCCTGGCTTACATCTATTTTGGCAGTACTTACATCAATCCCCTCGCTATATACCAGATATGCGATCAGATACGCATCACCAATATAATTCATCCGGATCGTAACGGTCACATCACATAGCTGCTCTGTACTTTCCGTTCCATTCTCGGTACTTTCTACAATCTGTGTATGTTCCTTCATCACATCTTCTTTCTTTTTTTCCATCTGCTTCCAGAGTTCTTCATAAAATGGCTCTGTAGCTTCTTTGACTGCCTTATATACAGCAGTCTGTGTCACATCATATGTTCCTGCTGTTGTTACCGGTCCATCCGGCATGAATGCAGACAGAAGTTTTAATATGCAGATTATGATGATCAGCGGTATCAGTAAAACACTTACTGCCACTATTACTACTTTATGGTTCAAATTAACGGCCTCCAGCTTCTCCCATCATCGCTAAAATTTCGTCACAGACATCCACGGTAAGATCAAATCGTGTATTTCCAGCAAAAAATATTCCCTGTCCTCTGTTTTTCTGCCGGAGAATACTCACTTCCTTTTCTGTAAGATCAAGCAGATCCTGTGTTTCTTTAAGATTCTTTCCATCACATCCCATAATGAATTTATAACAGGCATTATCTATGATCGCCTGACCAAACCGTTTCACTTCCGGATCCAACACATCTCCAACAGCATGTGTGATAAACATAAGCCCAGCCTCAAACTTACGGAACTGCTTACTCATGTTGCGCATATACTTCATAATATCCGGGAACTCTGGATCAACCATCAGGTATCCTTCATCAACCCCAACCAGCACCCTTTGTTTTCTGTCCTTGATTGCCTCATGGTTTACCCATGTCAAAATATTAAAATACTGCGCCCTTTTTACCTTTTCATCTGTTTCCTGCAATCCGGATACCACCAGATCTATAAAATCCGAATCCATATTTAAGGTTGTCTTATGATTCCACAGCCGATCTGCTCCCTTACCGGCTTTATACAAAAGTACACGCAAATGTTCATAGCAGTCCTTCATATACGATGAAAGCCCTTCCAGTTTACATTTTTCTTCTGCTACGCTATATAAATCCGTGAGCAGCGGCCACGCTTCGCTTGGTACCGTTTCAATATCCGTTTCCCATGTAATACCAAACCTTTCATATGTTTCGATCAGGCATTCCTCTAATGCTGTCATTACACCGGCTGTAGCCTCTTCTTTTCCAAAATATCCGGTAAAAAACATTCGGAGAAACTGAATATATAATGCCAGATCAGATGAGGTATCCTCTTCCATGTCGACATTTTCAAACATCATAAAATCTTCTGGATTTTCTCCATCTTCAAGATCATCCTCCGTCACGATGGATAATTTTCTTGCCTGTAAGGGATTAATATATGCTTTTACTCTTCCACGCGGAACTTTCTCACCGGAGCAGTAAATAACATCCCCCACGATATCCGGATGTTCTGTGATATCAATAAATTCATTGTTCGGATCAAATATAATGATCTTTGTTCCCAGTGCATATTCCATGACAAATATATCCTTTAGTGCTGTCGATTTTCCCACACCGGGAATACCGGATAAAAACCAGTTAGAATTTGTCCGATCCTTTCCTCTTATCCATTGATTCAAACGTACGATTCTTCCCCTGCCATTTTCTGTCTTTCCGATATAGTATCCCTCCGGATCATTTAATCCTGCACTTGCCATTGGAAATCCCCCGATAAAACTTGATATTGGCATATTTCTCATTCCCATGGCTGATACATCTTTATCCGGGATTCCATATGGTGCAATCACTTTCAGTGCCATTCCCTGTCGCTTGGAAAGCAGCCGGATATTACACTGCTGTACGGCAACGCGCCCTGATACTCTTTTTATTCTTTCATTTAACGCTTCCCGATCCGTATCCTGCACATGCAGCATAATATTGATGTATCCGACTGGCTCCTTTTCCACTGCCAACCTTTGTATCAGTTTTCTTAAGTCTTCTATTTTCTTTTCCGTAATAGCCCTTTCGCTTTCCACACGGATACCGCTTAAGTTTCCTTTCATTTCCGCGATTGCAGCATTATAGGCAGCAATCAGGTTATCTGATTCGGTATAATGAAATTCTATGGTTGTTGCCGTTCCCTCCAGATTACACAATGGGGCAAGCCAGCCATAATCATTTCGATCCGGATATCTGGATATGGCATATATTTTTCCAACATTTTCCCCTAATGCAGTTGTACGATCATCAAAGTCGATACTGGATGGCTGGATAATATTGATAAAATTTTCATTAACCTGATATACGCTTTTCGGTTCAACCTCTGTTTCTTTTTTTCGCTTCAACATGCTTTCTTATCTCCTATATCTGCATAACCGGTATATAAATTGCATTATCCTCCGGAATATCGTAATTTGCCTGTGTCGCATTCGCGAACAGATTACACAGCTTTAAGATTTCCTTTTCGTCTAGTATTTCAGCCGGAATGCCTGTCTCTTCATAACGAATTTTGAAATCCTGTATCCTATCCATCAGCTCCTCCTCTGCACGCTTCTGATCTTTGGAATACTTCCATATGCGAATAAAATGCTGATGCTCATAGTTGCCGCTTGTGCTTAGATAATTTGCCTGTTTTAGCATGATAGATAAAATATGACGTCTTCCTATTTTTTTAAGTTCCCCTCTGTATTTATCTTTTAAGAACTCCTTATAATCATCTAAATCAATCTCTCTGGGATAAGTACAATAAATAAAATCCTTCCTGTCATCTCTGAACTTTGCCGTCAGCTTATTCGTAACTGCCCTTTGTTCCTCATGGCTTAATAAATCAAAGTTAAAGGGTAAAATCCTCAGATAGCAGACAATGTACCCATCTTTTCGATACAAAAAAGATCCTTTCACATCCGCTGCATCTAAAAAATCTCTCGCCGGAAACGAAATCTCACTTTTCATTTTCTTTCCTCACTTTCTCCATTATTTTCTGTATTTCATCATAGTAAATATAAATAAAATGTTTCTGTGATTTCTTATACCGCCGCAGGATCCTGATTTTATCAATCATATTTTCTGTATAAATATCCCTGTGCCAGATTGTTACCGCTGCAGCAACAATAAAAAGTACGATCATCACGGATATAATAGTATTACGTGTCTTAAAATACGCTGCTACCGCAAGAATAAGACTGATCACACCAATTAATACCAGCTGTTCTACATCATTTTGTGTAAATCCGTTTACAATGTATTTTAACGGTGGACAATTTTCTGGTATAATCAATGGTTTCTGCTCTTCTTCCATCATCTGTTTTGCCTCTTATTTATAAAATTTTTTCATGAATGCAATAATACTGGTTACTGTTAATGCAATGACTACCGCTATGATCCGTTTTCTTATCTTTTTGAAAGCTGCCTTTATACCATCTTCCTGTCCATATGCCTCAACAAAATCCCTTGTCACACGGAAAACAGCTAATCCGCTTAATATTCCCATAAATGCCAGCGTAAATTTGTTCACGCTTTCAACTGATGTATATAGTAATATTTCATAATATCCCATACTACACCGCCTTTAATGCTGCAGTCTGTACCATCATCCGCAAGCCGCTTGATGCTGCTGAGCTTACACCTGATTTATATAGATATTTCTCCAGAAATCTTGGCGCCCGGATTGCCAGTATCATCCAAACAGCCGTTGCAATAAAATAGAGCGGACTCGTAAGGTTTGCCGACATATAATTTTTCAGGGCAATCGTATAAAAAAGGATCTGGATCGCATAGGTAAAAAACGCCATCAGATATCCTAAAAAGAAATTATTCCAGCGTTCCCTGTTCGTTGACAGCAAATCTATTGCAAAAATCGGAAGAAACAGTTTCATTGCGATCAGCTCTCCCCCACGCAATCCTGAAACCACAGTAAATACAATTACTGCGATTAATATCAGACATATAAATATGACATATGTTGATAATGACAGCGAACCGCCATATATACTCGGATCAAGTAATGCCTTTGTCTGCTGTGAGTACCCGGTCACTCCGGTTGAATCGATCAGATCACTTGCAAAATCTTTTGACAGCTGCAACACATAATCAAAGATCCATCCGGAACAGCTGATGACTGCTGTTGCCTCTGCAATCCTTACAACCAGATCAAGCGGTTCCGCATCCGGATCATAATCTGTTTCCAGCAGATATCCGGATGTCACTATTTTTACGACATTTAATGCCAGTAACGCAAATCCCATAGACACCATAACTTTTTGTGCATTAATGCCATAGGGTGATTCCACTGCATACTGAACTATTGTAAAAAAAATATTATTGATAATATCCCCTAAAAATTCGATTGCGCCACCAACAAGATCTGTGATAAAGTTTATTATATTTTCTGTAATCCAACTCATACATTCTCTTCCTTATGATGCGCTTGCTCCATAAAATGCAAGAATCCATGTAACCAGACCACTTGCACAGGTTCCCAACACACCAAGTACGAGTGTGGTAATGATTTCTTTTTTCTTCTTCGGTTTTTCCTCATCCTGTGCATTTTGCATTGCTGCTATCCCCTTTGCGGTATGGAAAGCTGTCATACCTGCGACTAAAGCTGTGACTGCTCCTGTCCCGGCTGCGAACAGATTTCTAGTTCCTGAAAAAAGAATTAAATTGTTATAATTGGTAGTATTTGACGTCTGTGCCTGTTGTGCTGTTCCAGCCAAAACTGGAATTGTTCCCATTAAATTTGCTGCCAGCAACGAAACCACTGCTATACACTTCTTTCCTCTTTGTTTTAAACTTTCTTTTCCTTTACAAAAATGATACTTTTTCATCATCTTCCATCTCATCCTTTCTGTTTATCTCTGCATATTCATTCCAAATCCCCCATAGGACAGGTGCACTTATCTTTCTGCCCGCGCGTTGCTCCATCCGCTGTAAGAACAGTTTTTTATTAAACTCCACATCCCCCATACCAAAAACATCATTTGCATAATACTCTGATATATCCGGTAAATTTGTAATTGCTTTTTTCCCGCCATATAAAATCAACGCATCCGGATTTTCAATCTCAGAAATTTCGTCTGGATATAGAAGAGGTCTTCCTCCCATATTTGCACTGTTCGTATAACTGGATGTAGCATTTTTTCCACCCTTTCCTTCTGACTGGCTGGTTGAGGTAGCGTTGACCTCTACTGTATAATTTCCGAGCCGGTTACTTAGTTGCTTTGTTGTTTCCGGATCCGTTACTTTTAAGCAGATAGTAAGCTGGCAGTTCGTTCTTATATTTCTGTAATCTTCTTTATACAGACTTTCTTCCTGCTGATAATCCTGCCAGACAAGTTCAAAAAATATCTTTCTTCCTGCACCGGCAGATAGCATCGTTCCTAAACCTGGTATAACCGGAAAGTTTCCGATCTCATCTGCCCGAATAATAAATTTCCGATCCAGGCTCCCGCCTTTTTTGATTGCCTGTTGTACCAAACTTTCATACAACTGTTTTATAAAAATAGCTCCTATCGGATGATATGTCTTTTTTTCATCTGGCAAAATCACATAGTAAATTACTTTTTTTTCATCCGTATCATCTAATATATAATCCGAACTTTTCGTCACATCCGCCACATTCCAAGCTGTATATAATCTCAACGTTGTAAGCGCATTGGTAAAAAAACTGCTTCTGGTTCTGAATGGTGCTATTTTTGCAATCTGAAATGCACCTCTTGCCGGATGGTTTTCCGGAAGATTTTCAAGATACTCATTGATCGGCATTATTCCAGTCTCCGGATCTGACTCACACATATATGCCAAAAAATAATATACATTTATTAAATTCTTACATCCCTCAGGTGCATCCTGCGCCACAATCAAAATAGCGGCTGCAATCGTAGCACACTGTCCATCCGTCCAGATTTTTTCACCTTTGGGTTCTCCTACCAGAATTGTTACTATATCCCATGCCTGATCTACGGCTTCCGATACCTTCCCTTCTTTGAGCAATTTTACAATGATATCTAAATTGTTAAATCGCATTGATTTTTCCGGATAACGGAAATCTAAAATCCGGATCTCATATCCCCGTTTCTGGGCGAATGGCTGTGTGAATGCACAGATTTCACCTTTCACATCAATGATTAGCATGTTAATCCCTGCCATGATTCCCAACCAGGTAGATGTCATCAATAATCTTCTGGTCTTTCCGCATCTGGTTGCTCCCAGTATTTCCACATTTACCGCCTCTGCAAGATATCGTATTACTTCTTTGTTTCCTGACTTTTCAAAATCCACAATAATTCCGGCATCAGGATAGAGCCCTTTCATTTCCGTTCCACCTGTATACTCCGCTATAGCAAAACTTTGTTCCATTTCCTGACAGGTCATGAAGCGTGCGGTACCGTACTGGCCATTTCCTACCGGAACCGGAGTAAATATTCCATGTGCAACTTCTTGTGTCTCTATCTTTACTATACTGGGTTGAACGAGACTACTACTCATAAAGACAGCTATAGCAAATACCACATACGATAGAACTACCAATATTTTTCTTTGCGGCTGCACCAAAAGCAGTATCAAACATTCCTGATAATCAAAATCATATTCGAAACTCCCAAACTCACGAAATAATCCATTCATGGTCTTATCCAGCACTTCACCTAACAATGGTGCCATAAGGATCAACATGATACACATGATCATCCAGAAAATTCTTCTCTTTTTCCGTCCGCGCCTGATTTCATCATTATTCAGTGTCGCCATTCTGTCCTCCAGGTGAACCCGATTCACCTGTGCCTCCAGAAGCTTCATTTCTCTTTCCGAGCAATTCCATATACTGAATATTCATCTGAAAACCGTATACCTTTTTTCCATCCTTATCATCATAGTTATTGTTTCTCAGTGGTCCTTCCACATAGATCAACTGACCTTTTTTTACATACTTCTGTAATCGCTCTGCCATTTTCCCAAATGCAACAGCGGGAATAAAATCTGCCTGTACATCACCCTCCCTTGCTCCAAACCGACTTACTGCGATCGATAATCTTGCAACCTGTGACTGTGCCGGGCTTCCGTCTACCATGACATCGTATTGCGAAATTTCCGGATCTGCTGTTGGTCTGCCGATCAACTCTAATTTGTTCATGTGCAACCTCCTTCTTTCTAAAACCGGACAAAATAACTATTATGTCCGGTTTTTATGAAAACACTTTATTACACTTGATGTTTGATGTATCCTTTGTAGTAAACTATAGAATTAGGAGATTATGTATATGTACGAAGGAGAAACCATCAAATACTTAACTTCATATGAAAAGGAGGCATTATTTCATGTAATTGAAAACGACACATCCCTGCATTCTACCAGAAACAAGGCTATATTCTTTCTGGCAGAATATTGTGGGCTACGTGCAAGTGAAGTTGGAAAAATTCGAATATCTGACTTTAACAGACAGGAAAAAGAAATATATGTAAGACGTCTGAAGGGCAGTAAAAATAATACTTTGCGTATTTTAGATGCTTATGTGTACGATGCGCTTTTGGAGTATATCTCTCTTAGGAAGAGTAACACGATATCCTCTGATCTCATGTTCATCTCACAAAAAGGAAATCCCATTTCCCGAAAAACACTTGACGATATTATGAAAAAATATTGCTCACTGGCGGGGATTCCAAAAGATAAATCACATTTCCATGTTTTAAAGCACACTCGCACCATTACTCTGGCAGAACTGGGTCTTGATACAAAAGAAGTTCAAAATTGGATCGGACATAAAAGCGTCCGAAACACAGAAATCTATTTACAATTTACCAGCCGCCAGCAAGAAACACTTTACCAAAAATATGAATTTTTAAAACGATCGAAAGGATATTTTTATGAATAACGCACCTTTATATCTTCCTGAAGAATTAATCGAGAAAAGGATCAAATATTTTCAAAAAAAATTCGGCATTATTGAAGATGGAGATATTGTCAGTGATGATGACTATGATTTTACAGTTGACATTTCCCTCTTCGGAAAAGAGGTTACTCATGAATAATGCTTTTAATATCGTTATGGATAATCGTAAGGATTTAGTCAAACTCCTTATTGACCAAATGGAAACGGGCACCACCACAACCAGAGCTATCTGGAATAATCCACTAGGCAGTTCTCCCTATAATCCTGTTTCAAATATCCACTATCGCGGCGGTAACCGTTTTCGTCTTATGCTTGCTGCAGCTATTAATGATTATTCGGATCCTCGTTGGATGACCTTCAAACAAGCCTCTGATCATAACTATAAAATTCTTCCCGGATCCAAGGGAATTTTATTGGAAAAATGGGTCTTCTACAAAACGGAACCACTATTAGATGAGAACAAAAATCCCATCATTGATCCAGCATCCGGAAAACCTGTTACGCAACAGGTTCCATTAAAAAATCCCTGTGTCAACTACTTTCGCGTATTTAATGCAGCGCAGATATCCGGTCTTCCGGTCCTTTCTCTTCCGGAGCTCACAAAGGATGCCATTTATGAAACAGAGACAAGATTTATCGCTTCCAGTAAATGTCCTATTTATCATGAGAACATAAATTCTTCTTATTATTCTCCATCAGAGGATGCGATCCATCTGCCTCCCAAAGAAGCATTCAAAAGCAATGAATCCCGGCTTTCCGTCCTATTGCATGAAATGGCTCATTCCACCGGACACCCTGACCGGCTGAATCGAAATATCCAAAATCAATTTGGCAGCATCGATTATGCAATCGAAGAATTAAATGCAGAGATCAGTTCTTTGTTTCTGGGAAGTGATTTAGGCTTACCGCTTGAATATGACAGCGAACTTATGGCAGATCATGCAAATTATGTTACCAGTTGGATATCCATCTTAAAAAATGATCCAAACGAGTTATTCCGGGCATGCGCCACCGCTGATAAGATCAGCACCTATCTTATGGATAACTATGAAAAATCGCTTGAATTGAGCAAAGACCAACATTTAGAGAAAACCAACTATGATGAACAGCTAAAGCATAGTTTTCACAAGAATCATCTAAAGCCCACAGAAAAGGTTTTACATTCCATTAAAAAGCTAAATCAACTTACAAATACACAAAACAGTCTAAAAGAGATCTGCAGCATGTATAAAAATCCTGATCCCACACAGACAGCAGAAGCACGCAGTCTGATCAACTCTATCGGAAATGAGTTAAAGCTGCAGGAAGTACATATGCAGCAAATACAGCAAGTTAGTATAGAAATATAGCAAAAAGGAGCTATGTTATCTCAATAATAACATAGCCCCTATCGCTACTACTACTTTTTTCTAAACGCAATGCTTCCTACCATATACTTTGCTCTTTTTCCTTATGGTGCATACGTTGCTCCTTTAAAGCCTGTTTCGATTGTGTTCTGCTTAATTGCTGATTTTGCTGTCCAATCTGCCGATTCATCGTTTCCATTGCTGACAACGTACTTTTTACCAGGCAGTAAGAAAAGCCGGTCCCTATTTCCAATTCTGCCTCCAGAATTTTTTTAGCATACTCGTTTCCCTGTTCGGCTGCTCTATGCAACCAGTATGCGCCCTGTTCCCGATTTTGCTCTACGCCTTTACCAAAATAATAGATACAGCCTAATCTGCATTGGGCAAATTGATTTCCCTGATTGGCAACCGCTTTAAAGTACTCTATTGCTTTATTCATATCATGCCGTCCCTGCAAGTTCGGATCCGAATAGATTACTCCCAACCGATATTGTGCATATGGATTTTCCTGCTGTGCAGACATTTCTAGGTATTTTATTGCTTTATCCATATTGCAAATATTATCATTCTTTGAATCTGCATAAATGCACCCCAATTTATACTGGGCAAGAGAATTTCCTTTTTCGCTTACCTCTTCCAACAGTTTAACAGCTGTCTGTTTTAATATCTCATCTTCTTTATTTAAATAAATTGCAGCCAAACGCATTTTTGCATTGTCATTTTCCAATCTTGCAGCAATTTCCAGATATTTTTCTCCTTTTTCCTGATCAACCTCTGTTCCTTTTCCTGTTAAATACATATCTCCAAGACGGTAAAACAACGAATCATCCGTACTATTTTCTGACATATCAAGAAAAATATCTAACGCTTTTTTATACCATTCATATGATTCTTTTTCATTTATACTGACATAAATTCCTTTCTGATACATCGTTCCAAGATCATATGCAGCAAAAGGATTTGGCTTTGTCTGTGACGCAGCATCTACTAACAAGTTGTATGCAACCTGTTGATTTTCTGACAAATTCTGATTTTCTGATACATAAATCTTTTCGCTTAAATATAACTTTGCCAAAGAATACTCTGCATACTTATTATTACCAGCCCGTTGGTACCACTTCGCAGCCTTCTCATAATTAACCTCTATTTCTCCCTTTCCAAAATCATACAGTTTTCCAATACGGTATGCAGCATATCTTTTCATCCATTCTTCTCTTGATTTTTCATATCCAAGATGCTCATGCACATACTGAAATCCCTCTAAAGATTTGTTATAATATCCGACTTTCTCATCCGTTGAGGCATGTATTAACTCCCTCTCTGCTAATTTTGCCAATTCATGTATTGCAAGCACGTTCTTTTCTCCGTCTGCTTCTCCTCGCAACAATTTCGTTGCCTTTTCAATTTCTGGTTTCTCTGCATAGATATATTTCATAGCTTTCTTAAACGTCTTGCTCCACTCTATCTTATATGTTTCCTCAGGTGAATCCGGTTCACTTCTGTTCATTTGGTTCTCAGGTGAATCCGATTCACTTCTGTTCATCTGGTTCTCAGGTGAATCCGATTCACTTCTGTTCATCTGAGTCTCAAGTGAACCCGGTTCACACCTCCCCATATTCTGTAAAGAGAACTCGGTTTCTATATCCGCAAGCATTAGCTCCTCTTCTTGCATCATATTTTCTATATAGCCCATCTCCGTATAATATTCATCTTCCGTAACATTAGTTTTCTGTTCTCCTTGCTGAATCATTTCATCCCTTGTATTCTCTAAGTGATCTTCCTGATTCAGTTCCATCACAATGGGTTTTATTTGATTAAGTACCCTATTTGCCATTCTTTTTATAATATCTTTTCTTGCACGTTCTACCTCTGTTTCTATTTTCGTATGGGTTTCTCCGTATAATCGGTGCATTTCCTTCACGCCGTTTAAATAGTTTTCTACTGAATTTTTTATTTCCCTATTTTCTAATAACATATCTATTATTTTATTAAGTTGCTGCTTTTCTTCTGGTGGTAAATACTTATACGCAAGTCGTCCTTTTCCGCTCAGATTTCCTATAAACAGTCTCATCTCTTCTGATATACGATCTAAATATTCGTTGCTCGGACGATTAGGTAAACGCTCATAATTTATTCCCGGAACATAGCCCATCTCCTGAATTTTATTTTCCACTTCCAAAAGTATCTGCTTTCTTTCCTTGCTGCGGATTCTTTTTTGTTCCTCTAACTCCTCACTGTGCACCATCCTGATGGCATGTTCATAGCTATCATCAAACATTTCATCTTCCAGATAAATTCGTATTGCCTGTTGTGTTGCCGTTGGAATATAGGGACTTCTGATTTTATCTTTATTATCCCACAGCATATAATGCACATGTGGATGTTTTTCTTCTGCGTGAAATGCTGCCACCCAGGTATGATCGTAGCTTACACCTAATTTCTGTGCTATTTCCGGCATCACTTTCTGCAGATAACTATTCCATGCTTCTTTGTTTCGAAAACCAAGTTCTTCTCCATCTCTTTCACCTAAAGAAATAATGCCTCTATATATTATTTTTCCCTGTTTTGTCAGAGAAGCAATGTCCGAAGATACCGACTTTAAATCGTCTGTATTTATATTCCCAAACAATCCATGACTTTTGGGTCTTCTCGCCATATACTCCACATATTCTCTATTTCCAGCCTCATTATGTATCACCTGCTCGTTCAAGTTTCTTTCGTTCATCGGTTCAATTTGCAAAATATCATCTATGCTTTTTACATTCTCCAGAGATACCCCCTCCCTGGTTGCGATATAAGTTGCATAGTTTCTATTTGCACTTGATGCACCTTTTTTATTTGGATTATGAACTCTGATTTTTGATACTAGCGGACTAAATGGCATATTTATTTTTCCTTTCCCTTTTAAGTTTCATCCATGTTGGTTCTTGATTTCAAATAAGCTACTGCCTGTTTTCTTGCTCTGTCATATGATTCCCGTACTTCTTCACGCTGTTCTTTTGGAACAAACTTCAATATAGCATCTGCCGCCAGGTAAGTTGCTGTTCCAGATTGTATACATGTTTTCGCGGTAAGTGATATCTGTCGCTCCATCATTGGTTCCAATATATTCTTTATCGTATCACGCAGTGCCGGAACAATTATTTCCAAGTTATCCTCCGTCAGTGTTCCATTTAATCCTTTTATTGTCCATTCCCTTACAACATCACTCATATCTCTATTTTCTTTATGGGCTATTTTCTTTATTTGCTCATAGGTATCTATGTCGAATGTAACATTGATACGTTTTCTATCTTCTCTCATGTGATCCATAACTCCTTTTTTATTTTTTGTTACACATGAGAATACCCTGTTTATCAGCCATTTACAATATTTTACGCAAAAGTGTTACACAATAATTTTAAGATTGCTACCCTGTGTAACACTGCCAATTTCCTTGATGTTGCTGGCTTGCCAGCAATCTGTTTTGCCGGCGTGTAACGCCCTATTCCTGCCATCAAAAAATCGTGATTTTTTGGTGGTAAGTCCAGAAAGGCGTTCTGGTCGGCTCAAGGGACGAAACCCTTGCCGGGGGTACGGGGGATGGGTTCCCCGATCTCTCCAGAGCAAAGCATCATAATATCTGTGTCGGGTTTTTCAAATTAAAAAAGATTTCGCCAAAGTTGAGGGAAAAACGGCTCTGCCGTTTAGCGGTGTGCATACGACGCGTATTCCCGAGACGCGGCAGCTTAGGGGTACGGGGGAATTTCCCCCGTGTCGTTGGGATGCCCGGTCGGAGCCATTCCAACGGCAAATGGGATTCCAAAAATCCGAATCCATTTTTAGATGTGCCAGGATTTTGAAATAAAAAAAGACTTCGCCAAAGTTGAGGGAAAAACGGCTCTGTCGTTTAGCGGTGTGCATACGACGCGTATTCCCGAGACGCGGCAGCTTAGGGGTATGGGGGAATTTCCCCCGTGTCGTTGGGATGCCCAGTCGGAGCCATTCCAACGGCAAATGGGCATCATGCAAAAGAGGGAGAATGACTTCTCCCCCCATTGGCTTACATCTTACTTTAGCATAATTGTATTTTTTTCACATGAAAAGAAATATACACTATCGGACAATATTTCTTCTGTGATTAATTGTGTCCGATTAACTTGATAGACCATGTGCTTTAATATCGTTGGATTTATCGTTTTGTCAGCTGGAATAAGTATCACTTCATGAACGCTACTTGGCAAAATATACAGATTACATTTTAACCTTTCTGAAATCTTTTTTAGTTCATCCGTATAAAGCATTGTACTAGCACCGGACATACCAATTTCATTTGTTAATATATACATATCAGGTACATCTTCTATTTCTTCTTCCAATCCAACTATGTTGCCTAAAACTTCCTGCATTGATGCACATTTAACACCGAATATTCTTTTCGTATTATTTCCGGCTATATGAAATAACTCATCCGTAGTCTTTTCCCAGATTTTTAAATGCTTATTATGTATCAAGATTGTAGCCGATTGTTTCTGTTCCATAGAAACTACATATTGAAATACGATTGCTAAATCTAAAAATCTTATATGTGGGACGTCCTCAAGCAATTCTATATTTCTTTCATAATTAATCAATTTGTATGTGACTTTTGTTTTTGCTTTTTCATAATCCAAAAAGTCTGAAACATTTAACAACATTGGATCTTTCTTATTTTCATCAAATACAGATATTATCTCTTGGATGATATGATCCAGTGAAGTTCCATTCGTTAATTCCTCATAAAAATACTCTAAATATATCGTAGGGGATATATTAGAACCATCCATATGAACGACTAAAGCAGAAAGTTTAACCCCATTACATTTCAGTATCGGATATGTCTCAACTTCCGCATTGAAAAAATTTTTCTTTACATTCTCTAAAATTATTTTTTTAAATTCTTCAAAATTCATCTTCAAAATCTCCTTAAACTGTTTGATATTAAAAAAAATATATGATATACTAATTTTGGTTGGTGGACTCCTAATCCTGCAAGGTCAGATTTGGGAGTCCTTTGTTTATAAGTTACATTATTTTAAAAGTTCTTTTATACGTTTTTTGGCTTCTTCTATGTCTTTGACCTGTTCAAGCATCTCTAAGATTTTTCTTGTTTGAGCTTCTCTCGCCAACTTTTCGATAGTTTCACTTGCATTCGGCATTTTCATATCCTTATTCCTTTCTCCTTGCTAATTTAATTCTGGTTGCCTTGAAACGGCGGTGCTCGTATGTAAATATTTTTATCTACTGCCAGGTTTCATCAGCTCCTTTCATATTGATTTAATTCTGTATATTCTTGTTTCCGGCGTGTGCGTCTATCCCTTTATCCAATCAAATGAAAAAATCCAGTATGCCAGGTTCCCTGGCAAATAAAAAATTTTTATCTTTTCAAAAATTTTTATGGTACTTGATTTTTGCAGCAGATTGGATATGGTGATAGTAAGCCAACGAAGGAAAAGAATTTACAGAATTAAATCAAGAGGAGCTGATGATATGGCAGTAGATAAAAATATGTAAAATTTATATAACCTACATCTTTGCCCAATATTCATATAGCAACAAGAAATCATAGGATATCAGATTCTCGAACATACTATAATCACAAATAAAAAATGAGGTGAATCCGATTCACCTCAAACACTTTTGAAAAATATATATTTAACGATTAGGAGATAATTTCATGATATCGTTCCCTCCCCTGGAGTCGGGGAAGGGAGGGCTCGGGAGGGATTAGGAATGGTAAACAGATTATCTACAAGTTTCAAAATCGTCTCTTTCGCCCCCTTTAAAAAGGGTGCGGGGCGACGCCAATCCCCCTAAACTAATCAGCTCGCCGCATGGCATCAGGAAGATGCACAAAGTCCATCTCCCTGTGGGAGAAAGCATTGGGGATACCGATATTGTCAACTCCTTAAATTCTCGCACACTACGTGAGCTGCGATTTATCGTTGACAATAAAGATATGTTCCTACTAATATTTACAGGTGAATCGGATTCACTTCTAAATTATTTCATGATATTTATATATACCAGTTGAATATTAATCCGTATGATTTGATACAAGAATGAAGAAAATTATATGAAATGAAAGAAGCAATTTAAAAAATCAATTTTCTCCATGTATGATAATCATTTACCTTAGATAAGCAAGATGTTATTTCTTTTTTGTAAAAACATATTGAAAAATGTAAATTAATCTGCTAATATTGTCCTTGGAAAAATTTACATTCATAAAAACCGGACATAATAGTTATTTTGTCCGGTTTTTATTTAATGATAACTTTCTTTCCGCTTTTGTCAAGTAGATATTGTTTTCAGAAAATATAATAAAAGGTAATCTGGTCAAAATTTGATTGAAAGATGTTCCATGAAATGATAAGATAGACGCATGGGAAAACCAGAGAGCCAGGCGGCTTTACCCTCTTTTTCGGAGGGTTGCTAAGCCCCGGTGGGGCTTGTTTAGCAAC
>URUD01000011.1 GCA_900550935.1 uncultured Roseburia sp. | reverse complement strand
GCGTATGGAACAGATAAAATAGAAGCTGAAAATTTTGAAGTTTTTAAAGATATTTTTACTGGATTGGATGAAATAGAAGCTACTTTGTATTATCAAATTATTAGGGAGCGTATTGAGGTAATAAAAGTTTTTCAAAGTATTACAGATGATAATGCCTTAGAAAAAGTAATACAGACGCATTTATTTAATCACTTATGGTTATTAGATCCATCATGGGAGCGTGTTGAAAATACACAATATATGGAAACTACAGTTCTGAATGCATTGAATAGTCAATATAATGGATTAACAGATGAGGAAAAAGCAGGACGATTGGATATCGGATATAGACAAACAGCGGGAAAGCATATTATTATTGAGTTAAAAAAGGCTGATAGGATAGTAACAACCAGCGAAATGGTTAAACAGGTAAAAAAATATCATGATGCTTTAAATAAGGTATTAGCATCAGCTAATCAAAGCAATTATGCATTTGAAATACTTTTTGTTTTGGGTCGTCCAATAGATAACAATGATAGTGCAGAAAATAGAGAGGTGGTGGCTAATATATTAAAACCACTCAATGGTCGAGTGGTATATTATAAAGAACTAATTGAAAATGCCTATAAGGCGTATAATGAATACATAGTAGCAAATAAACAGTCACAGCCACTGATTGATATGTTTTCGCAATTGGAAAATTCAATGGATGATTAAGTTTTTAGTTTAAAACATCTATATTTTCTACGCTTACCACTGATGTCAGAAAATATATATCCCTTGGAAAAGTATGGAGATTTATCAAGAGCGTTCAAAATGTGTTGTATTGTTTGTTGAGGATGTTTAGGAGGAATGTCAGATTTTTTTGCACATTCCTCTATCAAATTAATATCTCCGTACCATATGATTGATCTATTATACTGTTTCATGATTTCGACCATATTTTGTGCAATTGTTTTTTTCATGGAATAAGTATATGGTGTAAAAAAATATATATGCATGATACTGATAAGATATTAGTATTTAGAAGACAAAAGAGAGTAATTAAAAAAGGTGTTAGTTTACAGAAAAGTAGCAGAGTCAATCGTAAGCTGATCTAGTTTACAATCTAAGATACAATGCAATCTTTTTCTATGCAGGGGCAGGAGAGAGTGCATCATGTCAATTTTTTGCAGCCTCATCAGAGAGAAATGCAACATTTTTCACTCCCAGAGTACAGTGAAAACTCTGGAAAGTGTATATCAATTACCCTATTGACACATTGTGAAGCAATCGTTCAATTATAGAAAGTTAGATAAAATTTGGAGGTGTATAATTGTGGCAGCTGCAAATCAGGAAACATATGATTACATTATAAATAAAATTAAAGCAATGAAGGATCAGTACCATTCCTTGAGAGATAAGTCGGATGATTATGTATTTAATGCACTGGTTGTAAAATCAATGTTTTATAAAAATCCAGCATATGAAATTACCGGAAATGATTTTGATGACATTATTGTGGATGGACATGCAGATGGTGGAGTTGATATTTTGCTTGATGATCCAAGTAGTGAAACATCAGATCTCATAATTGGTCAAGCTAAATTCCATCAGACAATCTCTTTCGATGAGTGTAATGATGCAGTTAATAAAATGGCAGATTTTTATATTGCTATGAATCAAGGTCATTATGAAAATGTAAATGCAAAGGTTCAACAAAGATTTTTAATGCTTGATGCTGAGGTCGGAGACGAGTCAAAAGTCAAATTTGTTTTGTTCACGAGTGCGCCAAAGAATAATATTAGATTTGATAGATTAAAAAAAGCGTTATATAGCAAATTAACAGATCAAAGCAAATTCGAGTTAATTGTCCTGTTTGATACAGATATTATTGAAGAAATAAAGGAAGCTGAGTCAAGAAGACCATCTGTTGCAAGCGGAAAAATTGATATTGATGTGGCAAATAACTGGTTGGAATATGAAGATATGGCTGCAATTGTTAATGTTTCTGCTTTATCTATAAAAAAATTATATGCTCAGCACAATACCAACTTATTGGCAAGAAATCTACGTTATCATGTATCTGGTGCAAATGTTGACAGAGCGATAGAAGATTCCATTAATAACAATCCGGAATGGTTTTGGCTAAAAAATAATGGAATAACAATTATTTGTGATGATTTTGAACTGGATGGAAAAGAAGTCAAACTGACGAATTTTTCTATTGTTAACGGCGGTCAAACTACATATAAACTGGCAAGAAATAAGAAAATTTCTGAAGATTATAATTTTTATTTACCATGCAAAATTGTAAGAATTATAGGTGACAATGAAGATGAGAAAGGCAATTTCAGCTTAGAGATTGCGAAGGCTACAAATTCGCAAAAGGCAATTAAGAATTCAGATTTAAAAGCAAATGCTCCGGAACAGATCCGTTTTTGTCAGGCAATGAGAGATGTGGGTATCTTCTATCAGACAAAGCGAGGAGAGGATATTCCGACAGCATATAAAGCAAGAGATCTGCATTCAGATATTTCAGAAATAGGGAAATTATGTTTGTCTGGTGTATTTCAAATGCCATGCTCAAGTAGAAATAAACCATCAACAATATATTCTCCTGAGTATTATGAATATATTTTTAATGGTAATCAGCAACAAATAGCGAAAATTTGTAAGGAACTGTTATACATAGACTGCTATTTTAGAACAGTGTTTATAAAGAAATATGTGAAAGATGTTTCTGACACACCAAATTCGGAGATTAAGGTGCAATTTGCAAATAACTCACGGACAATATGCACTGCGTTTGTAATGTTTTCTTCCCGATACTATCAAAATAATTTACAGCTTTCTGAATTAAATACATTGTTTAAAGCAGCTCAGAATGATAAATTGTCTGATTCAGAAGTCTATAATATTGTTAAGAATATTAGTGGTATTAATTGGATATTGCCTCCAGATATATTTGCAGATAAAGATAAATATGATGCTGCATTGTATAAATTATTTGAGTTGATGATTAAACATGGATCGCACGATTTAATGATGATTATGCAAACCAATGATACGATTACTGCTTCAAATTATTTGAAGAAAGATAAAAACTATATAGATATACTTCGGATGAATTGGGATTCTATATCAGAAGGTATTAATACTATTTTTGAAGAGTTATAGTAATTAAAAATAATGAGGTTGGTTATAGTGGAGATAGGAGCACAACACTATGAAAATTTTATTAGGCACAACAAATCCTTCCAAGGTGAAACGGTTTTCAGATCTGCTAAAAGGGTGTGATGTGGAGTTTGTCACTTTAAAGGATCTTGCAATCACAGCCGAACCCGAAGAAAATGGTACAACACCGGAAGAAAATGCGATCTTGAAGGCAAAATTTTACGGACAGTATTTTGATGTTGTTATCTGCAATGATACGGGTCTGTATTTTGAAGAACTTGCGTTGGACGATGTGCGCCAGCCAGGGTTAAATGTCAGAACTCCAATGCAGATGGAACGATTGACCGATGAAGAGATGATCGATTATTATTCCAGGCTGATTGGTACGCTTGGCGGTAAAGTGTCTGCATACTATCTGGATGGGATTGCGGTCTATCATCATGGAAAGATTACTTCATTTATAGATGCAGATGCGGCAAAAAAGACAGGGGCATTTTATATGATCGAGAAAGCCTCGGCAAAAAGATTTGAAGGATGGCCGCTGGATTCGCTGTCAATAAACAAAGTGACGGACAAATATTTTGTGGATGTAAGTATTGAGGGAAGCAAGGAAAATATCATCAAAGATCAATATGCCAAAAGTATCGTAGACTTTTTAAAGAAGTCTTTACAGATTGCATAACGAAAGAAATACATGAGAAGTTCCCGGAGAAATCCAGACCAGTACATGCAAGTCTGAACCGAAAAACGACCTGTGCCAACGGAACAGAGTGTGATTACTGGATCGTAGGAGATAAAAAAGTCCGTCTCTGAAAATGTATCCGAAAAAGTCAGATGAAAAGGGGTATGATTATAATTGATTTTGTGGTAGATTCAATTTCGATAAGATATGAGACGGAAAGAAAGAGGTGGAAGTATGTCAGAACAGGGACAGTTTTGTAACAGTTATTTTAAAAGCATCATCGATCAGGACAGATGTTCCGTTGTGATCTGCAATCTGGCACATGAGATTGTTTATATGAACCCGGCGGCAATAAAAAGCTATGAAAAATATGGTGGTGATAAGCTGATCGGAAAAAGCCTTCTGGGATGTCATAATGCAGGATCGTGTGAGCGGATACAGCAGGTGATCGACTGGTTTGCGGCAGATGAAAGTCACAATATCATATACACATTCCACAACGAAAAACAGAATAAGGATGTCTATATGGTGGCACTCAGAGATCAGGGAAAGCTGATCGGTTACTATGAAAAACATGAATACAGGAATGCAGAAACAATGAAGCGATATGACTTGTGGTAAATTATCTTGCAAAAAGAGAGCTTCCTATGTATAGTATTCATGAATAAGATTCAGGAAAATAGTGGTAAAACCATGGAGGAAAAAATGAAAAAAGTCGGAATTATAGGTGCAATGGAGCTTGAAGTCGAGGCGCTGAAAGCACAGATGAAAGTAGATCGTATTCTTGAAAAAGCACAGATGAAATTTTTCGAGGGAACATTAGGCGGAACAGAAGTTGTGATCGTACAGTGCGGGATCGGTAAGGTAAATGCGGGTATGTGCGTGCAGATCCTTGCAGATTTATTTGAAGTGACAGCGATCATCAATACAGGGGTTGCAGGTTCGCTGTGCAACGACATCAATATCGGAGATATCGTGGTATCCACCGAGAGTGTACAGCATGATATGGACGTAACGGCATTGGGGTATGAGCCGGGTGTCATTCCACAGCTCGAAACTTCCGTTTTTCTGGCAGACGAGCATATGGTAAACCTTGCAACCGAGGTTTGCAAAGAGGTAAATCCTGACATTTCCGTATTTACAGGAAGAGTAGTCAGCGGAGATCAGTTTATTTCCAGTGCAGAGCAGAAAGAGAGATTAAGCGGTGTATTCAAGGGTTCCTGCGCAGAGATGGAAGGTGCAGCGATCGCGCAGGCTGCATATTTAAACCATGTACCGTATGTGGTGATCCGTGCAATCTCAGACAAGGCAGATGGCAGTGCGCAGATGGATTATCCAACATTCGAGCGTGCGGCAGCAGCACACTCTGCAAAATTAGTGGAGCATATGATCGGAAGAATATAAGAACCGTTTTTTTGATAGGGAGAGGTTAATTCCTCTTCCTATATTCTTTTGGAGAAATCCCAATTTGTTTTAGAAACTGGCGGTTAAAATTTGCAAGATTTGTAAAACCGCAGTTAAAGGCAATTTCGGAAATCGCTTCATCTGTTGAGAGTAATTTTTCACAGATGTTTTTGATACGAAGCTGGTTTATGTATTCGATCGCACCGACACCAACCGATTTTTTGAAACAACCCATAAAATAGCTTTCGCTCAGATGAGAGAGCTCTGCGAGTTGTGGAATGGAAAGATTTTCCGTGGAATGTGCGTAGATATATTCTAAGGCAGGTCGGATCAGCTCGATTTTTTCCTGCTGGTGATTGGCAGGTTTGATATTGCCACTTTCAATCAGAGTCGCAAAGAGCCGGTAGAGTTCCGATTTCAGTCTGATATCGCTCAATGCAGTATTTTCTTTTACGGCAATAAATATTTTTTTGACGCAGTCCTGGATGATCGGGTATTCATCGGATGAACTGGTGATGAGAGGAGAAACGGTCAACCGGTTGGCAGCCAGGGGATTAAAAAACTCAAGAGAACTGCGGTCTGCCTGAGCCGTGCTAAACATGCTGGGATGAAAGACAAAGGTATCATAGCACTGAACGTTATCCTGATAAGGGGAAAAAGAGTGGAGAACATTGGGCATGATGAACAGGATGTCACCAGCCTTTGAGATGAAATGTTCATCGCCGCAGATAAATTCGCCCTGTCCGGACAGGATATAGTTGAGTTCAAATTCGGTATGCCAGTGCAGTGGAACATTCGGAAAGGAATCCGGTATTCTGGACTTATAATAACTGAATGGAATATATTCACTGCTGTGTGTGCGCAGCTCTTTTTGCCCCTGACTCATAAAATGTATCTCCTAAAGTAGTATTGTATTATAAAAAAGTAGAATTTCAGTGTAAAACACATGAAATATATAGTATCGTATCATGTATAAGATGTGATTTCAACAGAAACGGAGGGTTTTTTATGAACAGTACAAAATTTCCACAGTGGCTTGACAATGCCGTATTTTATGAGATTTATCCGCAGTCTTTTAAGGATTCCAATGCAGACGGGATCGGGGATTTTCAGGGGATCATTTCCAAACTGGATTACATTGCAGAACTGGGGTGCACGGCGATCTGGATGAATCCATGCTTTGAGTCTCCGTTTGGGGATGCAGGATATGATGTTTCCGATTACTACAAGGCAGCACCGCGCTATGGAACCAATGAAGATCTAAAGCAGCTATTTGATGAGGCACATAAACGGAACATGCACATTTTGCTGGATCTGGTTCCAGGGCATACTTCGGTTGCGCATCCGTGGTTCAAAGAATCGATGAAAGCAGAGAAAAACGAGTATACCGACCGTTATATCTGGACGGACAGTATCTGGAAGGAGCCGACAGGATATGGTTCCCTGCGTGGTATTTCTGACCGGGATGGAAGTTGTGCAGTCAATTTCTTTTCCCATCAGCCGGCGCTAAATTATGGCTACTATGCACCAGACCCGCAGGAGCCGTGGCAGCAGTCCATGGAGGATGAAGGACCAAAGAAAACGATAGAGGCAGTGATTGATATCATGCGTTTCTGGCTTAAGATGGGATGTGACGGCTTCCGTGTCGATATGGCAGGTTCTCTGGTCAAAGGAGATGAAGATGGAAAAGGAACCATCCGGCTCTGGCAGAAGATCCGTCAGTTTCTGGACGTGGAATTTCCACAGGCGGCAATGATCTCCGAGTGGGGAGAACCGGATAAGAGTATACAGGGTGGTTTTCATATGGACTTCCTGTTACATTTTGGACCATCGCATTATAATGATCTGTTTCGCTGTGAAACGCCGTTTTTTGCAGGAAACGGAGATGTATCAGAATTTGTGAAAAAATATCAGGAACTGTATGAGAAAGCAGAGCACAAAGGACTCATCTGTATCCCATCCGGCAATCACGATATGGACAGACTGGCAAGAACTATAAAAGGCGAAAAACAAAAGGTCGCATTCGCCTTCCTTTTAACGATGCCGGGAGCGCCGTTTATCTACTATGGAGATGAGATCGGTATGCGTTATGTGGAAGGGCTGACTTCAGTAGAGGGAGGGTTTGGAAGAACCGGCTCCCGTTCCCCAATGCAGTGGGATGATTCGTTAAATGCCGGTTTTGGAAGTTCCAAACCGGAACTGCTTTATATTCCATTGGATAAGAGTGATGACAGACCAAATGCCAGAGCGCAGATGGAAGATGAGACATCCCTGCGGAGTGAAGTCAAACGTCTGATCGCCTTAAGACAGGCACATAAGGCATTGCAGAGCAAGGGAGAGATCGAGTTTATTTATGCCAAAAAACAGGCATATCCGCTGGCATACATCAGAAGCAGTGAGGAAGAAAAACTGCTTGTGGTGCTCAATCCATCGGACAAAAAAGCAGCATTTAAGACAGAACATGCGATAAAGGAGACGATCTATTCCTATGGAGAAGACATACATGCCGGGAATGGAACCGTAGAGATCGGACCAAATTCGTTTGCGGTCTGCCTGCTGTGATCAGAAATGGAGAGAAGTGATGAAAAGGAAAATGCAGCTGGTATTATGTGCCGGATTTCTCGCAATGAGCATCACCGCATGTGGCACAAAGCAGACTGAGGAAACCGTACCGGCAGATGAGACAGAAAAACAGGAGACAGCGGAAGACTCTGTTCACACCACAGAGTCTTCTGCCACAGAAGAACCTGATACGGGAAAAATGGATACTGAACTGTCAGAAACAGAAACGGAAACAGAGCGTGAGGTATATACAGAGCTGACCTTTGCGGATCTGGCAACACGTCAGTTTGAATTTAGCAGTGGTGTCGGTGGCTGGAGCACGGATTTCGTCATAGAAAAAGATGGATATTTTCATGGAACCTATCATGATTCCGATATGGGAGTCACCGGGGAAGACTACGAAAACGGCACGATGTATTACAGTGATTTTTCCGGGCATTTTACAGATCTGACGAAGGTAAACGACCATTGCTATGAGATGACACTGGCAGATATCAGCTATGCGGATGAAGTCGGAACCGAGGACATACTGGATGGTGTACATTATATTTATCTGGATGCATACGGACTGACCGGAACAGATCGTTTTCTCATATATCTGCCGGGAACGCCGGTCAGCGAATTTTCTGAGGATGTCTACGGGTGGCTTTCCATGGCAAATCAAAGCGATACAGAGCTTACGATGATGGCGATCGTCAATGCGCCGGAGCAGGAGGGCATCTGTTCGTATGAGAGAATGGATCCGCTGGAAGATGCGCAGCAGATGCTGGAAGGCGCAAAAGAAAGCAATGAGTACTGGTTACAGAAGATCGATACGGCAGAGTCACAGATTGAGATCGATCAGATCGCACAGGCGCGTTACGAAGCAGTGGATGGATGCTTAAACGGAGTCTGGAATCTGATCAAATACAATACAGACGAAACAGCTTTTGAAACCATCCGGGACGAACAGCGTGAATGGATCGCTTACAAAGAAAATGAGGCAGAACAGGCGGCAGCAGAATACGGCGGAGGCAGCATGGCAACCGCTGTTTCCTATGATACACTCACGGAACTTACCCTGGCACGCCTGGAGGAACTGGTGGCATATCTGAAATAGAAAGTATAAATTGATGGATAGAATGTTGAGTGTCAGGATCACAGAAAGCAAAGGATAAAACAGAGGAAAAAGGGGAGAAAGTGAGATTATGTGGATAGTATTTGCATTTGGTTCCGCATTGTTCGCCGGACTTACTTCCATACTTGCAAAGTGTGGGATCAGAAAGACGGACTCAAACGTAGCGACCGCAATCCGTACCATTATTGTACTGGTATTTTCATGGATCATGGTTTTTGTGGTGGGAGCACAGAGTGAAATTGGCTCGGTATCGGGAAAGACCTGGATCTTTCTGATCTTATCCGGCGCTGCGACAGGGGCTTCCTGGCTGTGTTATTTTAAGGCATTACAGATCGGGGATGTCAATAAGGTAGTACCGATCGATAAATCCAGTACGATCTTAACGATTTTATTGGCATTCATTTTCTTAAAAGAAGAGATCAGTCCGTTAAAACTGTTTTGTGTCTGTCTGATCGGCGTGGGTACTTATCTGATGATCACGAAAAAGGAAAGTGCTGTAGCAGAAAAGACTGGGCATGGATGGTTGTTTTATGCCGTATTATCGGCTGTTTTCGCCAGCCTGACCTCCATTCTTGGAAAAGTAGGAATGGAAGGGATCCATTCAAACCTTGGAACCGCGATCCGAACCATCGTGGTACTGATCATGGCATGGATCGTCGTATTTGTCACAGGAAAACAGCATACGATCCGAGAGATGGACGGAAAGGAACTGGGCTTTATCTGCTTGTCGGGACTGGCAACCGGAGCTTCCTGGTTATGCTACTATAAAGCATTGCAGGATGGACTTGCCAGCGTGGTAGTTCCGATCGATAAATTGAGCATCGTCGTGACGATCCTGTTTTCCTATCTGGTATTCCACGAGAAGCTGAGCAAAAAGGCACTGCTTGGACTGGTACTTATCGTGGGCGGCACATTACTGATGCTGCTGTAAAATATCAGGCATAATGATACCGGTGCCGCTGCTTTATAAAGAAGGTAACGGTCACGCACAGGGTTAGAAGTTCCGCTACGGTAACTGCCCACCAGATCCCGTCAATACCACAGAGGATCGGAAGGAGCAGTACCATCGAGATCTGGAATACTAACGTACGGAGAAACGAGATGGCAGCGGAGAGCAGACCATTGTTTAAAGCCGTAAAAAATGCAGAGCCGAAAATATTAAAGCCGTTGAGCAGATAAACGGTACAGTAGATCGCAAGTCCGTGTCTGGTAAGTTCAAACAGATCTGCATCGTATCCGACAAAGAGGGTTGCAAGCGGTGTTGCAAGCAGGTGTGACACGATGACAAGTAAAACACCCCAGACAGCAACCAGACTAAGGCTCTTGCGGAAGAGGTTTTTCAGCTCGTCGTGGTTTCCGGCACCATAATGGTAACTGACGAGTGGCGCACTTCCGATGGAATAGCCAAAGAAGATGGCGGTAAAAATAAAGTTAATATACATGATGGCTCCGAAGGCTGCGACACCGTCTTCTCCTGCAAGGTTCATCAACTGGATATTATAAAGAGAGTTGACGAGGGAACTGGAGAGATTGGTCATCAGCTCGGAGGAACCATTGGTGCAGGTCTTAAGCAGGATCTTTCCGTTAAAATGCGTTTTTCCAAGACGGAGCAGACTGCTGTTTTTTCTGGCAAAATAGAAAACCGGAAACAGACCGCCGATACATTCGCCACAGACAGTCGCAAGTGCGGCTCCAGGCAGTCCAAAACCGAGTATACCGATGAAAAGGAAATCTAAGACCATATTGGTGACACCGGAAGTAACGATGACGTAAAGTCCAAGCTTTGGCTTTTCCGCTGCAACAAAGAAACTCTGGAATACGTTTTGCAGCATAAAAGCCGGAAGGGAACAAAGGCAGATCCGTGCATACAGCACGCTGCTGCGCAGCAGCTCTCCCTCGGCACCAAGTGCGGAGGCAACATAAGGAACAAAGAGGAAACCGAGGAACGAAAACAGGATGCCGCCTGCAAATGTCACGTAGACAAGCATGGAAAAATATTCGTTCGCCTCTTTCTGTCTGCCCTCACCGAGTGTTTTGGCAACGATCGCACTGCCTCCGGTACCGACCATAAAACCGAGTGCGGAAATCCCCATCAGAAGCGGCATGATGAGGTTGACTGCGGCAAAAGCAGTTTTGCCGACATAGTTGGATACGAAAAGTCCGTCGACGACACCATAGATGGAAGTAAATACCATCATAACGATAGACGGAAAGACAAATCGCAGTAGTTTCTGATAAGTAAAGTGTTCTGATAATTGTATTTTCATAGTAATCCCCTGTTAGTTAGATCAAATCGTTATAGTGTGGAAACACCTGCACGAAGAGCCCTGATGTACTTGCTGTGCAGGGCTAAGAGCATGTGACATTCCTCTTCGGACATGCAGGAAAAAGCCTCATTTTCGATCGTAACAAGCGGAGACATTGTCTGCTCGATCAGGGTATGCCCTTTGTCGGTCAGATAAATGTGCATGCTGCGTCCTTTTCCGGGAGAAAGTGTGACATAGCCTTCCTGCTCCATTTTGCTGATGGCAGAATGGATGGTCTGTTTCGGAATAAACGTGGTTCGGCAGATATCGCGCTGCAGACATCCGTCCCCAAGTTCGCAGAGCGCGTAGAGGATGTCCAAGGTGCTGTTGGATAAGCCCAGTTTCTGGGCTGCATCCCGGTAGATATCGTTAAACTCCTTGAAAAGCCGGTTGAATTCCCGGAGATTTGGACTCATATAAGGAGTGGTATTCTGGGTTGTTGTCTGGTTCATACTGTGTTCCATCCTTTTAGTCTGATTTCGTACTCATGAGAGTATAGTACGATTTCGGACTTGTGTCAAGAGGAAAGAAAACAGGACGTATTTTCCGGAAAAATTATCGCCGGAAAGCCAACAAAACATTGACATGGCAGGTATTATCAGATATGATTTTATCAGTGATTTTAGCATAGGAACGGAAGGCAGAGTGGTCAAGAAACGAAAGGCATCTTGACTGCTCTTCTTTTGTATCATAGGAAAGGGGCGCATTGCCGCACATTGCCTGCGACAGAGTGTTTGGGTATGCCATGGATAAGAATTTTTCAGAAAACATTATAGAATTAAAAGGAATTAAAAAACGCTATGATGACAATTTCGAAGCGGTGAAAGATTTTAATCTTCAGGTAAAAAAAGGAGAATTTATCACGTTCCTGGGACCTTCCGGCTGTGGAAAGACAACAACCCTGCGGATGATCGCCGGATTTGACCGCCAGACAGAGGGACAGATCTTGCTGAACGGAAAGGATATCAGTAACCTTCCACCAAATAAAAGACCGATCAATACAGTGTTTCAGCGGTATGCGTTGTTTCCTCATTTAAATATTTTTGACAACATTGCGTTTGGACTCAAATTAAAGACAAGAGAAGTGACCTATCAGAATAAAGCAGGAGAGACGATTACAAGACAGGAAAAACTCTCCAAAAAAGAGATCCAGGAGAAGGTACGTCATGCCTTGGAAGTCGTGGATCTTGAGGGCTTTGAGAAGAGAAGCATCACGACGTTATCCGGTGGACAGCAGCAGCGTATCGCGATCGCAAGGGCGATCGTCAATGAGCCGGAGATCCTTCTTTTAGATGAGCCGCTTGGGGCACTCGACTTAAAGATGCGCAAGGAAATGCAGTTAGAGCTGATGGCGATGCACAAAGAACTTGGCATTACCTTTATCTATGTCACACACGATCAGGAAGAAGCACTGACGATGTCGGATAAAGTCGTTGTCATGTCCGACGGTATGATCCAGCAGATCGGCACACCGGAAGAAATCTACAATGAGCCGAAAAACGTATTCGTAGCGGACTTTATCGGAGAGAGCAACATTTACAACGGAAAGATGACCGCAACCAAACGGGTACAGTTCTGTGGTGCCGAATTTGAATGTCTGGATGATATGCCGCTTGGTGCCAAGGTGGATGTTGTCGTAAGACCGGAGGATGTGATCATGACAAAACCGGAGAACGGTACGATCACTGGTCTTGTCAATTCCGTGATCTTTAAGGGAATACACTATGAGATCATCGTGGAGTCCGGAGACAATGAAGTCGTGATCCAGAGCACCAGGAGTGCCAAAGAGGGCGATACGATCGGCATGTGTATTGAGCCGGATGGTATCCATGTTATTTTAGCAGAGACCAACCACAATATCTTCGAGGGTGAGCTGACCAGAAATTATACTGTTGTATTTGCAGGTGGCGAGTATGAGTGTGATGTCACACAGCTATATGACGATTCTTACTTTGATGAGAATAACATTTTGGTGGATGCACAGGGAAATGAGATCCATACGGCAGGTGAGAAAGTAACCGTTAAGATCCCGGTAACTGCGGTATCCATGAGCGATGATACAGAGACCGAGGAAGGCATCTGCGGTCACATCGTATCCCTCATTTACAAAGGAGACCATTACCACTATATCGTCCGGACGAAAGACGATGAAGATATCCACCTGCATGATGAATATCTGTGGAATGAAAATGACTATGTCCGCCTGATGATCCCGAAAGACCGGATCGAACTTTCTTTTGCAACAGAGACGGGAAAGGAGTAAGAACATGAACCTGCGCTTTTCAAGAAAACAGTTAAGTATTCCGTATGCAGTGTTCCTGTTATGCTTTGTCGTGGCACCGCTGTTTGTGATACTGTCCTATGCCTTTACCAATGGGGAAGGCAGATTTACCATGCAGAATTTTCTGGGATTTTTTGAAAGTCCAAATACGATCGGTACGCTCTGCTACAGTCTTGCTGTAGCAGTGGCAGTTACTATATGCTGTACGCTGGTTGCATACCCGGTCGCATACATTCTGGCAAAGAGCCGGATCAAAAGAAAATCGATCCTGCTGCTGCTTTTTATCGCACCGATGTGGATCAACTTTACCCTGCGTGTGGTGGCATTAAAAGAGGTACTTACGATGTTGGAGGGCAACCTTGCCTACCATCCGTTTTTCAATACCGTGCTTGGAATGACTTATGATTTCCTGCCCTTTATGATCCTGCCTTTGTATACAACACTGAGCAAATTAGATGATTCTTATCTGGAGGCAGCAGCGGATCTGGGCGCAAATGCAGCCCTGACCTTTTTAAAGGTAACGCTCCCGCTGAGTGTGCCGGGACTGATCAGTGGCGTGACGATGGTATTTCTGCCATCCATGACAAATTATGTCATTTTGGATATGCTCTACAACAGCACTTATATCATGGGAAGCCTGATCGGCAGTTACTTTAATGCGTATGACTGGCACAGCGGTTCCATGATCTCGATCGTGTTGTTAGTCATTATCTTCATCCTGACCTGGGTGACGAATGGCTTTGGAGAGGAAGAGACGAACAGGGGGGCAATCTTATGATGAAAAAGGTATTACGTTCTTCCTGGCTGGCAATCGTGTTATTGTTTATGTACCTTCCGGTATTGATCCTGATGGTATACAGTTTTACCGATACGGCAACGATTGGAACGGCAGGACATTTCTCACTGAAAAATTACGTGACGTTGTTTACAAGTGAAGAGCTGCTCGGAATGATCGGCGGAACCTTTGCGCTGGCATTTGGTTCGGCTCTGCTTGCAACGTTACTTGGAACGATCGGTGCGATCGGTGCATTTTACAGCAAAAAAGCACCCAGACATCTGATCGATATGGTAAATCAGATCCCGGTGGTCAATGCTGAGGTTGTGACCGGATTTTCCCTCTGTGTGCTTTTGATCGTTGTATTTGGAATGGACAAGGAGTCCTTTTTCCCACTGATCATCGGTCATGTGGTATTGGAGGCACCGTTTGTTTACCTGTCTGTGCTTCCCAAATTAAAACAGATGGATAACAGCATTTATGAAGCTGCATTGGATCTTGGTGCAAGTGCAGGACTGGCACTGCGGAAGGTTGTGATCCCACAGCTTTTCCCGGGGATTATTTCCGGTTTCATGCTTTCCATTACCTTATCGTTAGATGATTATTTCATTACAACCTACACGAAACCAGCCACATTCGATACGATCAGTACCTATGTGGTAAATGCGACCAAAGGCTCTCACACCGAGATCAAGACAGCACTTTGGGCATTGTCTACCGTTATTTTTATCGTGATACTGGCGATCGTTTTCATTGAAAATCTGATCGCACGCAAAAAACAGGACTAGGTCTTAAAACGTAGAGGTTGCTGCGCTTTGCGCAGAAAGTGAGGAAAATGAAACGAATGAAAGAAACAAAGAGAAACTATATCGTTGGATTTCTGGCGGCAGTCATGGCGGTTCTGGCAGTCCCTTATGTAAAGGCAGAGGCAAAGACCGTGACATTGCGGGTCTGCAACTGGGAAGAATATATCGATGAAGGCGGCTGGGATGAGGACGAAGCGATCGACCTTGAGGGACAGCGCATTTTTGGAGAAAATTCTCTCGTTCAGGACTTTGAGACCTGGTATTATGAAAATTATGGAGTGAACGTAAAGGTCGAATATTCTACATTTGGCACAAATGAGGAACTATACAGCAGATTAAACCTCGGCAATGTCTATGATCTGGTGTGCCCTTCCGATTATATGATCATGAAGCTGTTAAAGGAGGATAAACTCGAACCGTTATCTGCTTCCTTTTCTGATCCGTCGGATGAAAAACATTATTACGTGAATGGCGTATCACCGTATATCGAAGGAGTCTTTGAAAGCAATGAGATCGATGGTAAACCATGGTCAGACTATGCGGCAGCCTACATGTGGGGCGTGACCGGTATTGTTTATAATCCAAAGGAAGTCAGCAGAGAGGAAGCATCTACCTGGTCGATCCTTGCAAATGACAAATTCTACCGTCAGGTTACGATCAAGGATAATGTCAGGGATGCCTATTTCCCGACTCTTGCAATCTTACAGAAAGATCTGCTCACCAGTGATACCTTTAAAAATGCAGCGGATTATAGCGGGAAACTTTCGCAGGTTATGAACGATACCGATAAGGAGACCATTGATAAAGCAGAGCAGAAATTAAAAGAGATCCGGGCAAATGTGTATTCCTTTGAGACAGACAGTGGAAAAGCAGATATGATCAGTGGAAAAGTACTGGCGAATGTCCAGTGGTCCGGGGATGCAGTCTATGCGATGGATCAGGCAGAGGAAGACGGCTTTTATCTGAACTGGGCAGTGCCGGAAGAGTGTACGAACCTCTGGTTTGACGGCTGGGTCATGTTAAAGAGCGGCATTGGAGAGGACGCGGACAAGAAACAGGCGGCAGAAGCATTTATCAATTTCCTTTCAAGACCGGATAATGCAGTCCGCAATATGTATTACATCGGTTATACGTCTGCGATCGCAGGTGGAGACAGTGATCTGGTATTTGACTATGCGAACTGGAACTATGCAGCAGAAGAGGATGAAACGGATGTGGTCGAATATCCGGTCGGCTATTTTTTCTCCGGGGATGCAGGGGATGAAAACTATGTCATCACAGCACCGGCAGAGCAGGTACACCGCCAGCTGGCAGCACAGTATCCGTCCGGGGAAGAGATTGCCCGCAGTGCAGTCATGTTGTATTTTGATGAAGCCGGTAATGTGAACATCAACCAGATGTGGATCAATATCCGCTGTTTTAATCTCAGTATGATCACGAAGGGGCAGTGGATCGCAATGGCAGGTGTTTTGGCAGCAATCATTCTGGTCGTGCTGCTTATTGTATATCGGAAACAGATCTTTACCAGGCGGATACCAAAGGGCTATCAGAAAATACGGTAGTAGCGTTTCCATTCCGTATCTTGATAAAATCTTGATAATTTACTGTTAAGTTAAAGTAGAAGATCAGGATGGGAGGACGGAAGAAATGAGAGACTTACTCTTAAATGGTGATATCTTTATGGTTCGCCGGACAACGGAACCGAAGCGGCAGCTCTGTTATAGTGAGCAGGAAGTGCAGGAAGCATGTAAAGATCCGGGCTTTCTGGAAAAAATAGCGGTTGCAAGCCCCTCTATGATGGAAACAATGGATCTGTATTGTAATAAGCCAGAGCAGCTTTCGGTAAAAAAACGGGAAGCTCTTAAAACTTCCGTCATGAAATATTATGCCAGAAGTCTGGTGCGGACAACTCCGTTTGGACTGTTTGCAGCAGCGGGGATCGGGAAGTTCGGGGACAAAACCCGGTTTGACGGAACTCATGCTTTATACTGCAAAAAAGTAAACGTCGATATGCAGTGGCTGTATGAGGAGATCCGGCATCTGGAAGAGACAGAACCGGAGGCATTGCATTTTTGTTGGAATGGGGCATGCTATCAGAAGGGAAGCCGCGTGAACCTGCTCTATTCGATGGAAAAATCAGTGGAAGAGGTCAGTGTCCGGAATACAAATCTGTTAGAACTGGTTCGCGAGACTGCAAAAAGACCGCAGAGCTATGAAACGATCCAGACAGCAATCCAGTCTGCGTATCCAGATGCCAAAGAGCAGCAGATCACAGGCTATTTAAAAGAACTGTCAGAAAAAGAGATCCTTATTTCAAATTTAAGACCGCCGTTTGACTGTGAAGATCAACTGCGCTATGTTGCGAAGCAGTGTCAGGACGCAGGACTGATTAGCGAGGCGGAAAGCCTTAGACAGATTGATGAGCTGCGCGTGTCATATGAAAGGACTGGGATCGGGCAGGGCACGGAACAGCTTTCTGTCTTAAAAGCAGCAATGAAAAAGCTGCATGCCGGAATGAATTACATACAGGTAGATACCTTGCTTCAGGGAGCAGAGGTAACAATCGGAGAAGAACTCGCGGGGCAGATGAGACGGTGTGCCTCTGCTTTTGTGCGCCTTTCCGCCGGAAATACGGACAGACGGACGGCACTCGATGAGTATCGGGATAAATTTTTAGAAAAATATGGTTACAAGAGAGAAGTTCCATTGCTGGAACTGTTAGATCCGGAACTTGGGATCGGAGCACCTTACGGCTATTTGCATCCGCAGAATGATTTCTATGAGGAAGTCTCACTGCGGGAGAAAAATCAGCCGGGGCTAAACCGTTATCTGCAACGATGCTATGAAAAGGCAGTGCGTGAGCAGACTCCGATCATTCTGCGGGAGGAAGAATTAAAGCCGTGGATGAAAGAAGAGTTAAAACCGGAGGAAATTCCAGCTTCGATGGAGCTTTATTTTGTTTTACAGGAAAAAGAGGGCAAACCTTATCTTTCGCTTGGTGCAAACTGTGGCTCGTTTGGCGCAGGAAAGACACTGGGAAGATTTTCTGTTCTGTCGGAGGAATTAAAAGGTGCGCTGTTGTCTCTGGAAGAAAAGAAAAAAGAAGTGTTAGAGGAGGGAGCGGTCCGCTGTAACATCAGTTTTTTACCATCGGATCCAAGGAGTGGAAATATCGTCCGGGCAAGATCGGACAAGGAATATGAACTGACGTTATTTACCAGTGCCAAAGAAGGGAAAAACCGTGCGATCACATTAGAAGATATCGTGATCGGGATCCGGGGGGAACGTTTTTATGCAAAGGATCAAAGAAACGGACAGGAACTGATCTTTGAGACCAATCATATGTTTAACATCATGTTACAGCCCAATGCACTGCGCTTTTTGCAGGAGATCACAACAGCGGGAACGGACGGATGGGCGCAGCTTCCATGGAAATATGCGTTTCGCGAATTTTCCCATGTGCCGGAGATACGCTTTGAGGATATCGTGGTATCGCCGGAGACCTGGACTTTTTCCAGAGATGATATTGTGATGAAAAAACAGAGCCTGGAGGAATTTAAAAAGCAGTTCCTTATATTTGCAAAAAAAGAACAGCTGCCGGAAAAACTGTATCTGACCGCAGCGGACAACCGTCTGCCACTTGACCTATCCAAAGATCTTTCCTTCTCCATGCTCTATGAGGAGTGGAAAAAAGGCATTGGAACAGAGCTTACCCTTGAGCGGATGGAAGAGGGGGAGGCAGTCAGCTGGGAGGGAGACGACCGTTATGCAACCGAGATCGTGGTGCCGTTCTTCTGCAGGGAAAGACCGCAGAAAAATCAGGAGGCTTTGAACGGGAAGACCTGTGCCAGAAACCTTCATATGGCATATCCGATGCAGGAATGGCTCTATCTGAAACTGTATGGCAGCAGCCACAGGGAAGAGGAACTGATTGCATGTCATCTGACGGATTTCTGCGAAGAGATGAAAAAGACTTACGGTGTGGACAGCTTTTTCATGCGTTACGCAGACCCGAAACCCCATGTGAGGCTGCGGTTTTATGGGGAGAGCGAAAAGCTTTATGCGATACTGCCGGTTGTGATGGAGTGGAGCAGAGGACTGCTGGAAGAAGAAGTGATCGGAGATCTTGCGATCGTGCCGTATGAAAGAGAAGTGGAGCGTTATGGCGGCATCGGACTGATTGAAAAGGCAGAGCAGTTATTTTTTGCAGACAGCACTGTGGTGGCACAGATTATACAGAACCGCCGGTTTCACACTGTGGGGATGGAGTTAGAAGAGATCGCAGCGGCATCCGTGCTGTTTTATGTGACAGGTTTTTATGAAACGCTGCCAGAGCAGCTTGCCTTTCTGGAAGCAAATTATCACGACACGATCTACGAAAAGGAGTGGAAAGAGCGGAAACAGAGACTGATCGCACAACTGGATATTGAAACGGACTGGATGGGATTTTGTCAAAGTGAGGATGGAAGCTGGCTTTATCCACTCTGGGAAAAACGAAAGGAAGCTGTGATCCGTTACCGCGAGGCAATGAAGGGACAGGTGTCGGATCTGGAAAAAAACGATATTGTTGCCAGTGTGCTTCATCTGCACTGTAACAGACTGCTTGGCACCAACCGTGATCTGGAGAAAAAGGTCATGACATTGGCGGAAAGCGTATTGTATGCGAAAAAGTATGTATTGGGAAAGAAGGGTGGATATGGAACAGGGAAATGTGAAGTTTCGTGAGCTGTGGAAGGCATTTGGAGAACTGCCGAAAACGTTCCGGCTGCTGGCGCGTGTGGATAAGTGGTGTTTTTTGGGACTGTTAGGGTTTAGTGTTCTGGTCGGTATCCTGCCGATCCTCACCCTGTATCTGTCGCAGGAGTTTATCAACTCGCTGGTGCTGCATGAGTCGTTTCGGATGACCGGCATTCTCTTTGGAATCTATATTGTGGCAAACTTCATTGCGGAGGCAATCGGGCAACTGCAGGCATATGTGCAGAGCCGTTATCAGTATTTGCTGCAGTATCGTCTGCATTATTTTGTATTGGATGAGTGCTCGAAAATGTCACTTCGGGATTTTGAGACTGCAGAAATGTATGACCGGATCGAAAAGATCACCGGTGAGATCGCATATCGTCCTTATCAGATGTTGCTTTCTCTCATTGGGATGATTACAGCGGTGATCACGATGCTTTCTTCCGTCTGTTATCTGTTTTTCTGGCAGCCGCTTGCAGCACTGATCCTTCTGATTGTGCCGGTCCTCTCCATGTTTTATTATCTTCGGATCGGCAGGAGCGAATTTGAGATGATGTGGAACCGTGCGAAAGAGGAGCGGAAAGTATGGTATCTCAGCCATCTTCTGACCAGAGATTTTTCTTTTAAAGAGATCTCGGTTTTAGGGATCCGGGATTATCTGCTGGAAAAATACAGAAAAGTATCCGAAGGATTTTTAAAACAGAATCAGCAGATCTTAAACTGGAAAACGCTTTTTCAGATGGTCTATGAAGTCATCGTACAGGGAATCGGATTTTGTATCATTGGCTTTGCACTCTTTGCAGCATACACCGGAAAGATTTTGGTTGGAAATGTCATCAGTTACATCCGCAGCATCGGACTGATCCAGAGCAATTCCCAGCAGTTCATGCAGAACCTTTATGGCATTTACAGCTGTTCACTCTATATGGATCTGCTATTTTCGTTTTTAGAGTACAGCAGAGGACAGCAGACGGAAGAGGGAGAGGAAAAAATTGGAAAGATCCAGGATGTTGTTGTCAAAAATCTATCTTTTTCGTACCCGAATGGGGGCAAACTGTTAAAAAACGTCAATTTATCTTTTCACAGGGGGGAAACGGTCGCACTGGTCGGACCGAATGGTTCCGGCAAAAGTACGATGTTAAAACTTCTGGCGGGGCTTTATGAGGCGGATGAGGGAGAAATCCTCATCAATGGAACACCCTTAAAACAGATCGACCGGAACAGTTATCATGCACAGTTATCGGTGCTGTTTCAGGATTTTGTCAAATATGAGATGACAATGCAGGAAAACATCGGGTTTGGCAGTATCGAAAAAATGCAGGATACAGATCGGATGAAACAGATCCTGGACCGCCTTCATTTACAGGCACTTAAAAAAGAGGATCAGACGTATGCGCTTGATATGCAACTTGGCAACTGGTTTGAAAACGGCAGACAGTTATCACAGGGACAATGGCAGAAGATCGCACTGGCGCGCACCTATTTTAAGGAGGCATCCTTTTACATATTGGATGAGCCGAATGCTGCACTTGATACGGTATCGGAGCGGGAAGTGTTCCAAAGCTTTTTCGAACTGTCCCGGGGCAAGATCGGGGTTTACATTTCACACCGGCTGAACGCGGCACAGATGGCAGACAAGATCATCGTGATGAAAGATGGAGAGATCGTTGCCGTTGGCAAACATGAAAAACTGCTGGCAACCTGTGAGGTATACAGGGAGCTGTATCAGGCGGAAAACTACGACAGGGAGGGTATGGGTTATGCAGGATGAAAAAGAAAAGTTGTTAAAAACACTGGCAGAACGGATCGCAGAGGAACAGCAAAAAAAGCAGGGGTGGGAGCAGACGACCTTAAGCGGCGGGCTCCCCGGTATCTGCCTGTTACTTGGAAAATTAATGGAGCTGTATCCGGGTGAGGAACGTTTTGTGGAACTGGCGCGCGGCTGTCTGGGGCAGTGCGTTTCCTATCTCAATGAACATGGAACTTTCAGCAGTTCGATGTTTTCCGGGCTCGCCGGGATGGGGCTTGGAGCTTACTGCGTTTCCAATGGGGGCAGGGATTATCAGAAACTGATAAAAACCATAACAGGCGGTGTGATAGAGGGCGTCGAAAAAGGAATTGCAGAGATCTGTCAGGGCAGTGGGACACACTGCCTTTTTTATGATACGATGGAAGGGATCAGCGGGATGTTAAGCTATCTGACGCTTTTTGCAGAGGACGAAAAGGTGCGTGCCATATTGGAAAAAGGTGCACAGGCACTCATTTTTTTAACCAGAGAGATCACAGTCCTCGGATATCAGGTGCCCGGCTGGCATCTTCCGGCAGAAAAGCAGTTCAGCAGGGAGGAATCTTTGCTCTTTCCGGATGGCAATTTTAACACGAGCCTTTCCCACGGCATCGGGGGACCACTCGCGGTCTTGGCAAGGCTTTTTGAAATGGGCATCCGTGTGCCGGGGCATCGGGAAGCACTCGAGCGGATTCTGGCGTTTTATCAGGAGTTTTGTTCCACAGATGGGGAGCAGGAGTTCTGGAAAGGACAGCTTGATTTTCATGAGGTGGCAGAACACAGGCTGACCGATCAAAATATCGTGCGGCGGGATGCGTGGTGCTACGGCTCATTTGGCATCTGCTATGCGATGCTTCTGGCAGGAAAAGCACTGGGACGGCAGGAGATCATCACGGACGCGATCCGCCAGATGAGACAGGCACTGACAGAGATCCACGGTATATTTTCGCCGACACTCTGTCATGGTTATGCAGGAATTTACGCAGTGCTGCAGGGAACCGAACAGGAACTGCAAAAACCGCTTTTTGGGGCAGAGAAAGAAGAACTACTGGAAAAAATATGGAGTTATTATGATCCTGCTTACTCCTATGGATTTTATAACTATGAATTTGATCGGACAAGCGGCGAACTGCAAAGGGAGGAAGATCTTGGACTTTTAAATGGAGCTGCCGGTGTGTGCCTGACTCTGTTAGAGGCAGCACATCCGGGGAAAAATCCATGGAAAAAGGCATTTTTGATCGGATAAAAATAAAGTACGGGAGGGAGAAAACATGGCAAGAATTTTAGCGGTGGACGATGAGGCTGCCATCCTTGAAGTGATCAAAAAAGGACTCGAAAAGGACGGGCATGTGGTGACCTGTCAGACCAGCCCGACGGAAGTGACAGCAGAGCAGTTGAATTATTATGACCTGATGTTACTGGATATCATGATGCCACAGGTGGATGGCTTTTCGTTCTGTCAGAAGATCAGAGACCGGGTGGACTGCCCGATCATCTTTCTTACGGCAAAGACCTTGGAGGAAGACATTACCTACGGGCTTGCGATCGGGGCAGATGATTATCTGATGAAGCCGTTTCGAATCGCGGAACTTAGGGCAAGGGTCAATGCGCATTTGAGGCGGGAAAAGAGGGAACATCATCATGCGCTGCGATTTGGAGACATCGAGATCGATCTGGATGAAAAGACGGTAAAGGTGTTGGGGAATGTCATCTCCCTTACGAAAAGTGAGTATCTGATCTGCGAATACCTCGCCAAAAACCGGGGGCAGGTGTTTTCCAGAGAACAGATCTACGAAGCGGTTTTTGATGTGTTTGGGGAGAGTGATAATATGACAATCTCAACACACATAAGGAATATCCGGGCAAAATTCGAAAAATATCAGGTACAGCCGATACAGACCGTATGGGGGATAGGATACAAATGGGAAAAAGAAAAATAACAACACTGCGTGCCGTATTCTGGCGTTTTATGACCGGGCTTTTAACCGGACTTCTCATTGCGATCGTGGTTCCATGGCTGTTATTGCTTTTTCTGGTGAATGTGGGAGCCATCAATTATGCAGATACCGGAGAAAAGGAAGCAAACGCGGTCGCACAGATGTTAGAAAATGTGGAAAACACCGATACGGTGCTGTCAACGCTGTCGGCAAGACTGCGCTATGTGGTACTGGATGAGCAGTATCAGCCCAAGAAAGCGACGATGACGGAAAAAGAGCAGGAGGCAGCCGTGACCTATGTGCGGGATGGCAGAAGATCCTATGGGATGAGTCGGAGTTATCTGGTGGTCGAGCGTGGCACCGCGCGCATTGTGCTGCAGTACGATATCGGCTCCGGCTATGCCAGTGAATGGATGCAGGAGCATCTTCCGACTCCGGAACATCTGATGGTGGGATTGATGGTGCTCAATGCGATCAGTTATGTGCTCCTTTTGATCCGTCGGTTTGAAAAAAGACTGGTGCGGCAGCTTGCGCCGCTTTTTACAGCGACAAAAGAGATCGCGGAGCAAAATCTGGAATTTGAAGTCGGGCACTCTGCTATTAAGGAATTTGATGAAGTGCTTCATTCTTTTTCGGAGATGAAAGATAAACTGAAACGGTCGTTAGAAAAACAGTGGAGTGTGCAAAAACAGCAGCGGGAACAGATTGCGGCACTGGCCCATGACATCAAGACACCGCTTACCGTATTGCAGGGAAATCTGGATCTGCTCGCTGACAGTACCCTGTCCAAGGAGCAGTCACACGAGGTCAGACAGGCATCGGAGGCGGCAGAACGGATGACGGATTATATCAGGCTTTTGATGGAACTGGCAAAGGTCGAGGCAGAGTATGAATATCAGTTTGTGCCCATCCAGGTGGAGCCATTTCTGCAAAAGATAGGAGAGCAGGGACAGCTGCTCTGTCATGCAAAAAATATAAACTGGAGCGGGGAGATGGAAAATGACCTGCCCACCCTGTGGGGCGATCCCATGATGCTAGAGCGGGCGGTGATGAACCTGATCGGAAATGCCATCCGCTATACCAAAGAGGGAGGAGAGATCGAATTTGTGGCAAAGCAAAGCGGGGAGAACC
Organism: uncultured Roseburia sp.; assembly: GCA_900550935.1. Taxonomy (GTDB): domain Bacteria; phylum Bacillota; class Clostridia; order Lachnospirales; family Lachnospiraceae; genus Roseburia. The sequence continues at coordinate 40,643 of URUD01000011.1, read as the reverse complement.
TTATGATTTGCATCCGGGACAGCGGAGAGGGCTTTTCCAGGGAGGCATTAGAGCACGGCAGAGAGCTTTTCTTTATGGAAGAGAAAAACCGGAGTGTCACGGCAGACCTGCACATTGGAATGGGACTCTACATTACCGATACGGTGGTGAGGCGGCATCAGGGGAAATTATTCCTCCGTAACCGGGTGGATCAGACCGGAGCAGAGGCCATCATCCAAATTCCTGTAAAAAAATAAAAAACAGCCATTTCTTGATTTTCATTTGATAAATATGTCCTATAGTAAAATTGTTGAAGAAAAGACGCGCGGACTTCAATACAGTACATAAAAATTTTTCAATGATTTTAGGAGGGTTCTAAAATGGCAAAATTAAACGATTTTGATCTTGACGTAACAAAGAAAGCAGCAAACGGAGATGTAGATGTGCAGTGGAAGAGCAAATCATTTTGCACAGGTGGATGTATCACAGGCGCACTTCAGACCTGCTTCATTAAAACAGTAACTTGTGGATGCCACATCAACATCTCTAACTAATAGAAGGTAAGCTTTGCCGATATTCTATTATTGCGGATAAAACAAAAAAAGCGTTGGACAAGTCGTTTGTCCAACGCTTTTTTGCTGCAATATTTTTTCCTATCTTAAAGAAATCTTGATAAATAAACGGTATCCTAACCATAGTGGAAGGAGGAGATCATTTAAAATGCAGGAAAACAGGACAGAACTGATCTTAGAAACACATCAACTGAGCAAAACATTTAAGGGGCAGCATGCCGTGAATGGGATATCACTTCATATTCCGGACTGTTCCATTTACGGGTTGTTAGGGCCAAATGGAGCAGGAAAATCGACCACGTTAAAGATGCTGACCGGGATCCTAAAGCCGTCCGGCGGTGCCATTTATTATAAGGGGCATGTCTGGTCGAGAGCGGATCTGAAGGATATCGGGGCATTGATCGAGATGCCGCCGCTTTACGCGAACCTGACCGCATATGAAAATTTAAAGGTGCGGGCATTGCTGCTTTCGGTACCGGAAGAGCGCATCCATGAGGTATTGGAGATCGTAGGACTAAAAGACACCGGGAGGAAACGCGCCGGGCAGTTTTCGCTCGGGATGAAGCAGCGGCTTGGGATTGCGGTTGCACTGTTAAATCATCCGAAACTTCTGATCCTAGATGAGCCGACCAATGGACTGGATCCGGTTGGAATCGAGGAGCTGCGCGAACTGATACGCACCTTCCCGAAAAAGGGAATGACGGTGATCTTATCCAGCCATATCCTAAGCGAGGTGGAACAGGTTGCCGACCACATCGGGATCATTGCGGATGGGGAACTGTGCTATGAAAGTGCGTTCCACGAAGGGGAAGATCTGGAAGAGATCTTTATGGATATTGTAAGGACACACAGGAGGGGAGCATAAATGCGGTATTTAAGAGCAGAACATCTGACATTGAGACATTCCATGTTCAACCGTCTGTTGGTGATCGCACCATTATGTGCGGCAGGATTTGCATTTTTAGCGGGCGGATTTATCGGGATCCAGTATATGGGGCTGTACTGGTGGTATTCGTTCCTGCTTCAGGGAACGATCGCAATCTTATGTGTGCTTTCGGTGCAGAAAGAGGAGCGCGCAGGAAAATATTATGGCGTATTTTCACTCCCGCTTCAACTGGGGCGGTATGAGATGGCGAGAACACTGGTTGTGGCAGAAAAACTGATCGTATCCGGTCTGGTGCTTGCAGTGCTTTTATCCATTCCGCATGTGCTCTCGCCCCAGCTTGTCGTATTTAGTGTTGGGAAAATGTTAGTGGGAAGCAGCCTTATCATTCTGACTTCCCTCTGGCAGATCCCGTGGTGTTTTCTGCTGATGCGAAAATGTGGGATGGTCGTTACGGTGGCAGCAAATACGCTGATCGGACTGTTCACCATAGCTACTATCGGAAACAGTGCCTTCTGGTGGATCTGGCCGTACTGCTGGAGCGCGAAGCTGACAGAATACTGGATGGGGATTGGCATTAATGGAGTCTGGCAGGAGAGCTTACAGCAGAAAAATGGAAGTGTCCCATTGATCCTTGTAGCCGCCCTTCTTTTCTTTGCCCTGCTTACCGTGCTTGAGGCAAGAGCATTTGTCAGAAAAGGTGGGGAAGGGAGGTAGTGCATGATGTATGCGGAGATCATAAAACTGAGACGGACGCCCTTTTTCTGGTGTCATCTGTTGTTTCCGGTCGTTGGTGCAGTTGTTTTTGGGTATTATTTTACTTCCTATGTCACGCAGAGCGAAACAAACCGGTTCCGGCTTATTCTTGAAATTACAGCAACTATTTTTCCAATTTTGGCAAGTGTTATGACAGGGATCATGGTTGCACAGGAGGAAGCAACCGGATTTTATACGATCCTTTCCGAAGAAAAGAGAGGCAGAGCAATCCTCACAAAGCTGTTTTTCCTGTGGGGGATGGGAGCACTTGCACTGTTATTGCTTGCCGTCTGTTTTGGAGTCTTTTCCCTGCTTTTCATAAGGGCTGGTGGATATGGAACATTCTTTTTTGCACTGTCTGGCATGGCAGTCTTTGCGGTAATACTTTATGTGTTCCATCTGTTTTTGAACCTGAAATGGGGCATCGGGATCTCGGTGTTTTTCGGCGTATTTGAGAGCTTACAGGCGATCATTTACAGCAATATCACACTAACGGGGATATTCTGGTATCTTCCATTTGCGTGGCAGATCAACTGGTGTAAGGATGTGTTGCAGCAGAGTGTAACCGGACATGCGGCAGAATGGGGTGTCTGTGCCCTGCTTACCGTAGCTGCCGTAGTGGTCTTTGTTCAGTGGTTTTTAAGGTGGGAGGGCAGAAAAGTTTATGAGACGTAGCAGGATCGCATGCGGTATGATCGCCCTTTTGGGAGTTCTGCTTTTCGCAGGATGTCAGACAAAAGAGAACCAGCTTCTTTCCATACAGGAGAAGGGAGAAGCATGCGAGGTGGACGTGGGGGAAGAGATTAAGATCTGTTACAGCGGTGAATGGTACACGGTGCTTTCCGAGAGTGTGTCACAGGAAGATGTGGGGAGTCTCGTTGGCTATGTGAGAAAGCTGTTTGACGTCGGAAATGGCAGGACAATTTCGATCTTAAATATCTATACGACAGCAGAAGAGGGGGTGCTGTTAGCTGACATTGACGGTGTGTTCCGTAAAGCGGTGCGGGCACCGGAGGAAGCGGATGGCATATTGCAGGTGGCAGACCTGCTGGGAGGAACGGAGGAAGAAGAAACGTTTGTGGTGAATCTGGAAAATGCAACCCAGATACTTGGCTCACACGGGATCTATCAGATCACAGAGGAGACCATATCAGGGGACTTGCTGGGAAATTATCTGGCATGTATCGGGACGCAGGTAACGTTTGACATGCAGACCGGTAAAGCAATTCCAAAGGAAACCTTGAAAAAAATAGACTGGACGGGAGATGGGGAAGCAAAGCAGAAACGTGCAGACTGGACTTATACAAATGTTTACGAGATACAGGGCGAAGATACGGCATCGAAGATCGCAGTGGAGATCAACGGCGAATATCGGATGGCAGAGTTGCAGCAGTAAAACAGGTATAAGAAAACAGGAGGAGCACAATGGAACAGATCTTGGTGGTAGATGAGGATGTCAACAGTTTACAGATCGTAAAGAGCCGGCTGGTGAGGGAGGGTTATCAGGTATATACCAGAAATTATATTGATGAGGCAGAGCAGAAACGCCTTCCAAATTATGATCTGATCTTAACAGAACTAATTGATGTCAGTCAGCAAAAATACAGCTTTATCACGCGGTTAAAAGAAAAGGCTGCCTGTCCGGTCATTATCTTTTCTGCGGAAAACAAAGAAAAGGATATCGTTGAGAGCCTGCTTGCAGGGGCAGATGATTATGTCATAAAGCCGCTTCGAATGCAGGAGCTGACCGCACGGGTCAAGGTGGCGTTGCAGAGAAAAAATCCGGGAAAAGAGGTAGAGCAGATCGGCGACATGCTGTTTGATGAGGCAGAGTATGCGATCGGGGAAAATGGCGTGTGGATATCGCTGACCCGCAGCGAATACAGGATGTGTCGGGTACTTGCAAAAAATGCGGGCAGCATCTTTTCCAAAGAAAGGCTGTATGAATGTCTGTATGAGATCGACTCAGATACCCAGCTTCGTACGATCACGGAGTATATCTATTCCGTAAGAAAAAAATTTAAGCAGATCGGGATCAATCCGGTTAAGACGATATGGGGCAGCGGTTACCGCTGGGCAGGAATCGAATAAGAGCCGCTACGCGGCTCTTATTTATGATGATAGAATATTGGCAAAGCATGCAATCTATTGTTCCGGAATATTGGTAATGATCAGATGCTCGACTTTCCTGTCATTCCGGCTTCGGACATTGTAAGTATAACTTTTATCAAAGGAAAGGATACGGAAATCATCTTTGTAAAGCTGATAGATAAAGTCCGTATTTTTAATGACCAGGATAAACTGTGCTTTGGTGTTCTTTAAGACATTAGCCAGACGCACCTGGTCGTTTTTGGTAAAATCACGTCCTTCATAATCGGAAAACTCCGTGTCGTATGGCGGATCTAAAAAGATGAAATCCCGCGACGTTAAGGTAAGACCTTGAAACAGTTCCTCAAAATCCTGATTACAGATGGTCGTATCTGCAAACAGTTCTGCAGTTTCCGGCTGGAAGATCGCATTGATCTTGGCTAGGAAATCTTTGTGGTTGTAGCTGATACCGCCATAGGGAATGTTAAATTCACCAGCCGCGTTGTAACGGAACATCGAACCATAACAATATTCCCGGATAAAATAAAAATTCGCGATTACAAAGGTTTCTTCGGCTTCCAGCTGATGTAAGGCGAGCCGGTTATAAATATTGCGGAAATAAATGTAGAAACCGCTTGAGAAACCGGTTTTAAAATTTTCCTTTAAGTCTTCCTCAGTAAAGGGAGACTTTTTGTTGTTTTTCTCGGTGCGGGTAAATTTATCCTTCACACAGAAAGTAACTGTTTTATAAAATTCAGTCCGGTCTAAAATGAGATCTTCCGAAAGAAGGGACTGGTTTAAAACTTCGGTCACAACAGCTTTGATCGCAGAATCTGAATGACTCAGATAGGCATCCAGGATCTTTGCCTCATGCAGGGTGGCTGCGGCAAGCAGCGACTGGAAACTCTCGTGGTAGGCGAGCAGATAGTGATGAAACGAAGGATCCTGCGCCTTTACCAGCTGATAGAAACGGATCAGCATTGGAGAGATATCATTGATGATGGCATGCTTTGGCTGTAGATAAAAAAAGACGGCACCGCCGCCGAAAAAAGGCTCGATATATCGGTCGTATTCCGGGATCAGATGTTTGATCTTCTCAACCTCGCGTGACTTTCCGCCGGGCCATTTGATAATCGTTTTCATAGTGTACCAACTTTCTGTTTTCTGACAGTTGCTATTATAATATATTAGAGAGGGAAACACAAGGTTTTGGGAAACGCAAACAAAAAGAAATGGGTTGCACTTTTTTGATTTTGCTACTATAATAGAGTCAGAGAAAGCGGTTCTAAACCGCAATGTTGTCGGATATAATAAAATAGAATAAGAAGCCATGAGATGATGAGAGCAGGCTATGGATAACAGCAATGTTAGTTTATAGTCGAGCTCTTTTTTCTGTTTTTCGGGGGAGAGATCCGATGACCCAGACAGGAGAAGTGATTTTTGAAAGAAAGGGGTAAGACTATGTGTGATACGACAAAGAGAAAAATAGCAGATTGTGTAAAACAGCTGATGCGCAGACAGGATATTTCCAGGATTACGATCCAGGATGTCATGGAGGCGACAGGCATGAGCAGACAGAGCTTTTATTATCATTTTAAGGACATCTATGATGTGTTGGAATGGATCATGGAAAAGGATTTCAAACAGCCGATCGCAGAAAAAGAGTACGCTTCACTGGAAGAATGGGTCTGTGAGATCTTTCATGTGATCGAGAAGAACCGTCCATTCTATGAGAAAATTGTAAGCCAGATCGAATGGCCGCGGATCGTCCGCCATGTCAAGGCATCCTTGCAGGAGCAGATGGAGCAGCTTCTTGTGGATGATGCAAATACAAAGGATCCGGCTAATGTCAGGGAGTGGGATTCCTGCATGGATATTTTTGCAACATCCTTTGGCTATTATATGCTTGATTATATTTATCGCAGAAGAAAACTGGACGACAAAAAGATCGTACAGGATACAGGTTACATTATGATGATGTTAGAAAAAAAAGAGTGTGCGTAAAATGCACACTCTTTTTTTTAGAAGGTATGCATTGCATACCTTCTATTTTTTTGTTTACCATGGGATCAGTCCGTATACCAGCACGGCTGCTAAAGCACCGATGATCGGTCCAATGATCGGAACGATCAGACCATATCCAAAGTTGGAAGAGCCCTTGTCTTTGATCGGCAATACCGCATGTGCCAGACGAGGACCAAGATCTCTTGCAGGGTTGATCGCATATCCGGTCAGTCCGCCAAGTGACATACCAATGGAAACGATAATGCCGAATACCAGAAGTTTGCCCATACCGTCATCTAAGTTTGGAACCTGAGCCATGCCTTTGATGGCAAAAACTAAAACGAAAGTTCCGATCGCTTCACTTAAGATATTAAGACCGGTGTTCGGAATGGATGGTGCGGTACAGAACACACCAAGTTTTGTGGCTTTGTCTTCGGTTGCATCAAACTGTCCTTTGAACAGGATGTATACCAGACAGGCACCAAGAAAAGCACCGGCAAACTGTGCAATGAGATAACCGGGAACCATGCTCCAGGACATACTGCCGTCCGCAGCAAGTGCGATGGTAAGTGCAGGGTTAAAGTGTGCACCGGAGGCTGCGCCGAAGATAAAGGCAGGAACCATAACGGCGAGACCCCAGGCAATCGTAATCTGGACAGCACCGGCACCCTTCATGCCGGATTTTGTCAGGTTTACATTTGCAACGACACCATCACCGAGAAGGATAAGGATCATAGTGCCAAGAAATTCTGCAATATATGGTAGCATAAGCATTTACCTCCTTTTTATTCATCCTCTTTTGCCCAGTTGAAAGCATATGTAACTGCTTTTTTCCACATTTTTACTTTCTTAGCTCTTGCCTCGGCATCAATTTCAGGAGTAAAAGTACGGTCAATTGCCCAGTTCTTAATCACGTCTTCTTTGCTTGACCAGTAGCCAACTGCAAGACCTGCCAGATAAGCAGCACCCATTGCGGTCGTTTCAACACACATCGGACGATTTACCGGTGCACCGCTGATGTCAGCCTGCATCTGCATTAGAAGGTTGTTTGCACTTGCACCGCCATCTACTTTTAAGGCTGCAAGTTCAATACCGGAATCGGCTTCCATTGCTGCTAATACATCGTTGACCTGATAAGCCAGAGACTCCAGGGTAGCACGGATGATATGGTATTTGTTGACACCACGGGTAATGCCTACGATCGTTCCTCTTGCGTACTGATCCCAGTAAGGAGCACCCAGACCGGTAAATGCAGGTACGACATAGCAGCCGTTGGTATCCTTTACTTTTCTTGCCATATATTCAGAGTCCGGTGAGGAGTCGATGAAACGCATCTCATCACGTAACCACTGGATGGAAGCACCGGCAACGAAGATGGAACCCTCTAATGCGTAGTTGACTTTTCCGTCGAGTCCCCATGCGATCGTGGTTACCAGACCGTTTTTGGAGAAGACCGGTTTTTCTCCGGTGTTCATTAACAGGAAACATCCGGTTCCGTAAGTATTTTTTGCTTCGCCGCTGTTGAAACAGGTCTGACCGAAAAGAGCGGCCTGCTGGTCACCTGCAGCACCTGCAATCGGGATCGGGCCACCGAAGAAGACCGGATTTGCTTCGCCGTAAACGCAACTGGATGGTTTTGGCTCCGGAAGCATGCATTTTGGAATGTTTAATTCTTTTAAGATATCCTCATCCCACTCTAACGTATTGATGTTGAACATCATGGTACGGGATGCGTTGGAATAATCTGTAACATGAACCTGACCCTGTGTCAGTTTCCAGATCAGCCAGGTCTCTACGGTACCGAAAAGCAGTTCCCCTCTTTCTGCTCTTTCCCTTGCACCTTCGACATTATCTAACAGCCATTTTAACTTCGTTCCTGAGAAGTAGGCATCAATGACAAGACCGGTTTTCTGACGGAATGTCTCAACGAGTCCTTTGTCCTTTAAGGAATCGCAGTATTCCGAAGTACGGCGGCACTGCCATACGATCGCGTGATGGATCGGTTCTCCGGTATTTTTGTCCCAGACGATCGTTGTCTCACGCTGGTTGGTAATGCCGATCGCACCGATATCTGCAGCAGTTGCTCCGATATTAGCCATTGCCTCTTTGGCAACTTCTAACTGTGTAGACCAGATCTCGTCTGCATCATGCTCTACCCAGCCTGGTTTCGGGAAGAACTGTGTGAATTCCTTCTGTGCCACACTGCACATCTCGCCTTTTTCATTAAAAAGGATACAGCGGTTGCTTGTTGTTCCGGCATCAAGTGCCATAATGTACTTTGCCATGTAAAAACCCCTCCGTTTTCTTAATAGTTTTGCAGTTTATCGTCCATCTCCCCATGCGATGGCTTTCATCTGCTTTGTTTGTAAGTACAGTTTAACTGCAAATGGAAAAAAAGTCTTTAGACAGAACGTAAATAATGTAAAGATTTTGTTGGAAATATGTATAAAAATATTAAAAAGGACAAAAAAGCATTATATAATTTGAAAAAGATAGACAATGAATAACAAATGTGAGCTAATAAATATTAGATATTTTGAACAATTAGGAGGAAGGATGAGTATGAAAAACATATCGGTAAAGATGAAAATGCTGCTGATGTCATTGGTAACTTTGCTGGGGTTGTTAGTTCTTGGCGGAGTTGCAATCATACAGCTTAGAAATCTGGAAGGACAGATTTCAACCATGATGGAGGAAAGCATTCGTTCGGAATATGATGACAACATTAAGAATCAGGTAGACAATGCGATCTCGCTGCTGGATACGGTCTATGCGAAATCAGAAGCCGGAGAGTGTACTTTAGAAGAAGCAGAGAAAGAGGGTGCAGATCTGCTGCGTGAACTCCGGTATGGAGAGAGTGGATATTTCTGGGCAGATACCTACGATGGTGATAATGTCGTTTTATTAGGAAGCGCGACAGAGGGAACCAACCGTATGGAGACGCAGGATGCGCAGGGCTATCAGATGGTAAAAGAGATCATCCGTGTCGGCAAAGAAGCAGATGGTGGTTTTACAGATTATGTGTTCCCGAAAGAGGGAGAGACAGAGGCTTCGCCAAAACGTTCCTACAGCAAAGCATTTGAACCATTTGGCTGGGTCGTTGGAACCGGTAACTATATTGATTATATTGATACCACAGTGGAAGAGAAAACACAGTCTGTCAGCATGGAAATACAAAGCACGATCATGGCTATTTTTGGAATTGAGATAGTGATCATCATGATTGCAGTCGGACTCTGCATTTATGTGGGAGGTTCTATAGGTAAGGCATTGACATCGGCAGGTGGTTACATAGAGATGATCGCAAAAGGTGATTTTACAAGAGAACTTCCAAAGAACCTGACCGGGCGTAAGGATGATTTTGGCGTTTTGGGTCATAACCTGGAAGAAATGAAAACACAGGTTGGCAGCATGATGAGAGATGTAAAGGCAGAGGGCGAGAAGATCAAAGGGATTGTTGACCGCGTTAATACGACAGTTGATTCTTTATCATCTGATGTGGAAGACGTTTCCGCTACAACACAGCAGCTTGCAGCAGGTATGGAGGAAACTGCAGCTTCTTCTGAAACGATCAAGAACATGTCACATGAGATTGAGGAGGCGGCAAAGAATATAGCCAACCGTTCCCAGGATGGAGCAGAACAGGCAGCCAGCATCCATCAGCGTGCGACAAAGGCACAGACAGAGACACGGGAGCAGAGGGCACATGCGGATGCCATCCACGAAGAAATCCGTGCCAGTCTGACAAAGGCACTTGAAGATGCACAGGTAGTAAAAGAAATCGAGGTATTATCTTCTGCGATCATGGAAATCACAAACCAGACGAATCTGCTTGCATTAAATGCTTCCATTGAGGCAGCGCGTGCAGGAGAGGCAGGAAAAGGATTTGCTGTTGTTGCAACGGAAATTGGTGGTCTGGCAGAGCAGTCAAAACAGACTGTTGGCAAGATCCAGGAAGTGACAGAGAGTGTGACAGCTGCGGTCGAAAACCTGTCTGGTGATGCAGAGCGGCTGCTTGAGTTTGTGGCAACCGATGTCGTAGCAAGTTACGATATGTTTGGTGAAGTCGCAGAGGTATACAATCAGGATGCACAGGATATTGATGCACTGATCAGTGATTTCAGTGCGACATCGGAACAGCTCCTTGCTTCTATTGACGGAGTATTGGAAGCTATGGATGAGATCGCAAATGCAACAAATGAAGGCGCACAGGGAACGACCAATATTGCAAGCAAGGTCATGGATGTCAGAAACCGTACGGAAGAGGTTTCTGATGAAGTAGGTAAATGTGATGATACCGCAAAGAAACTTTACGATGAGATTTCTGTATTCGTGATCGAATAGAAAAGAGTTCATTTTTCCGGCAGATTGTGGTAAAATAGACAAAGAAATCCGCAGATGGGAAACTGCCTCTGCGGAGTAGAACTGCCAGAAGGAGAGGTTATCATTTTATTATGGAAGAAAAGACAACAATGGAGATCACAAACGATAGATTAGAACAGGCGATCAAGAGCTATGCAGCAGAGCACACCAAGGAGGGATTGGCAGAGGTATTAAATCTGCTCCGTCCGACTTTGCTTTTTGTACCTGCGATGTTAAAAGCACCGAATCAGCCGGTTCCATGCCTCTTGAAAAACAGCAAGGAAGAGCAGTTTTTAGTCGTTTATACATCCAAAGAGCAGATACCGGAAGAGCCAAAGAGCCAGGCAATGATGCGTATGCCATTTCCGGCATGTAACAATATCGTGGTTCAGCCGGAACTGAATTTATCCGGAATGGTGATCAACCCATTTTCGGACAATCTGGTTTTAAAAAGAGAACTGGTAGAAAAACTGCATGCTGCCGATCAGAAAGCAGCACAGGTAAAACAGGTCAAGATGACACCGGAACAGTTCCAGGTATTCGTAAAGAAACAGGTAGAGTTCGGTGTGCTTCCCAAAAGACTGTTTACTGAGGGAGAGGAATTTGTGAACAAAGTCTGCGATGAAAAAGAGACATTCATCAATCAGATCTTTGCAGAGACCTATAAAGAGCCGAAGTTATATCCGTATTCAGAGAGTGATTATTCTGTAATGGCACTGGATATTGCAGAAGATCTGACACTGATCCGGGTAGACTTACCGGAAAAAGGAATGGTATCTCCGCTCTGCTACCGTATCTATATGACATTCAATCCGCAGACCAAGCAGGCAGGATATTATACCATCGAGATGGGCAAAGAAAAAAATACCCGTATGCTTGGAGAGTTTGGAGCAGATGGAAAGCACATTGACCACGGCGAGGCACCGGTGGAAGGCGCTGAGCTTCAAAAGATCATGGACCTTGCCAGAGGAGAGGGCGAGGGTCTGACCAGCTAGAAAAATGATCAGTGGTGGATGATGATATCGTGATAGACGCCATGCACAACCCGGATCAGATCGTCCGGGTTGACGGTAATGGTGGTGCCAATCCGTCCGCCACTGATATAAATCTTATCAAAAGAAGCAGCAGTTTCATGGATGATCGTAGGAAACTGCTTTTTCATACCAAGCGGGGAACATCCTCCGCGTACATATCCGGTGATCGCAGTGATCTCTTTCACATGGATCATTTCAACTGATTTCTCATTGACCGCACGTGCGGCTGCTTTCAGGTCTACTTCCTCAGCAATCGGTACGACAAATACATAAAACTGTCCGCTTTTGGCACGCATGACAAGCGTTTTAAAAGACTGCTCTACCGGGGCACCTGTTTTTTCGGCAGTGTGCAGACCGTCAATAAATTCATCACATTCATAATTTATAATTTCATAAGACACTTTATTTCTGTCAAGTATGCGCATGGCATTTGTTTTTACTTCTTTTCCCATAAGGATCCTTTCCGTCACGAAACAGATGTGACTCATTGCTTTAAGTTCGAGTGAACTGTACCACAAAATTGTGGTTTTGTCTATGAAAAAGGGATTGCGGTTGACACAAAATCGGAGAACGTATAAAATTCAGATAAGAGAACGCATCTGATAACAGATGCAGAAATGAGGTGGAGTATGAAGGAGTTTTTTAAGAGGGTAAAAGCCAATATGATCTTTGGCGCACTGATGTGTCTGCTGCTCGGTATCGTATTGCTGGTATGGCCAAAAGAAACGATCGATATTTTCTGCAAGGTACTGGCACTTGGTCTTGTGATCATGGGAGTTGTTGATCTGGCTTCTTATTTTATGAACCGGACAGCACAGACTTTCTCCGGGATCGTCGGACTGATCGTTTTACTGATTGGTATCTGGGTGTTCTTAAAACCGGAGCGTGTGGAAGGACTGATTCCGATCGTGATCGGAGCCATTCTTGTGATCCATGCGGTACAGGATATCAAACTTGCCATTGAGACAAAGCAGAATGGATACGAGAAGTGGTGGTCGATGCTGATCATTGCAGTGATCAGTCTTGTACTTGGTGTTGTGAGTATAGTGGATGCGATCGGTGTGGTAACACTTGCCATGCAGTTCGTAGGAATTGCGCTGATCTATGACGGTATTTCAGACCTCTGGGTCGTAACCAAGGCAGTACGGACAGCAAAAGCGATGCGCCAGGAAGCAGAAGCCTTAGACGTTGAATACAAAGAAGTAGATGAATAAAGAGGAAGCTGCTGTCAGATATTTGAGAGCGATAGCATCTGGATGGCATCACAGAGAGATGATGCCATCTTTTACTAAGGAAACAAAGGTTTCAACCATTGCCGGGTCAAATTGTGTCCCGGCATTTTTCTGTAATTCTTCTAACGCATAAGAGATCGGGAAAGGCTGCTTGTAGGTGCGCCTTGCGGTAATGGCATCAAAACAGTCTGCAATGGAAAGGATTCGTGCCAGATAAGGGATCGCTTCGCCGGCTAATCCGCGCGGATAGCCGCTTCCGTCGTAACGTTCGTGGTGTCCGAGCACCGCTGGGATCACGTAATCCATATCCGGCAGGTAACGGATCATTTTCGTGGAGTTCTCTACATGTGTTTTCATGATCTCATATTCTTCGGGCGTTAAGTTGCTGTGCTTCTTTAAAATGTGTTCCGGGATGCTGATCTTTCCGATGTCGTGTAAGAGGGCAGCTTCGCGGACAATTTCGACTGAGTTTTCATCGAGATCTAATGCTTCTGCCAGAAAGACAGCATATTTTGCCACATTCATCGAGTGGACGAAGGTGTAATTATCCTTTGCATCGATGGCGGCGGTCAGTGCATAGATAGTAGGTGCAACGCGTTCGTAAGCACTGCGTGCGCTTAAGTTCCCCATGCGGGACTCAATGCCGTGGCGGTAAACGGTAAGAGAACCCTTTCCACCGAGTTTTCCAAAGTAAGCAGCCTGCACGGTATCGTGCATCAGGGCAGCTGCATCTGCGGACAGATCCGGGTAGGTGGAAATACCACAGGAAACGGTGATATCCCAGACAGTATCTGCAGGATTTTCAGAGGAGATCTTCTGGATGATCCTGCGGGAAAGTGCAGCAGCAGCGTCCGTGTCATTGCCGTGGCGCAGGATGAAAAATTCATCTGCACCATAGCGGAAGGCAATATCCGCTTCGTCGATTTCCTGTAAAATAATTTTGGCGCATAAGCGTATGAACTGATCTCCTTCTCTTACACCATAGAGTTCATTGTAGAGTTTGAAGTTATCAACATCGAGCAGGATCAGGGTATAGGGATCGTCACTACAGCAAGTCTCCGAAATGTAACTTAGAGCATGTTTCCGGTTATATAATGGTGTCAGGTCATCCATAATGGAAGCATGATAGGCATTCTGATAGAGATTGGCATTACGGAGCGCGATGGCACCATAAAAGCAGAACTTTTCCAGAAAGAACAGATCATCACTGGTATAGGTCATATTTTCCTTTGGAACCACAAACAGAAAACCGATGATCGCATGCTGATAGCGCAGGGGAACTATGATAGAAATGTGCTGTGACAAAAGCCACTCACGTTTCTTTGGCGTGATAAGAGCCATTTCCCTGCAATCCGGTGTGATGGAAATGATACCGGTTGTCGTGTGCAGATAACTTAAAATGGCGTCACTCGGCGCGGTATAGTCCTTTTCGTAGGAAATCGTACCAAAACTGCGTGTGACATAATAGGTATGCGATGTCTGACGGTTTAAGATCAGAAGAAGACCGGCAGGATCAAGCAGCTCCTGAAAGGTATCCATCATCGCATCGTAAATGCGGTCAGGTTCCAGTGTATTTACAACATTAGACAAAAAATTGTCCAGAATCAGGTTATAAGATTTCATTTTTGACAAAAAACGCTCCATTTCGATGTTTTACCTTGAGAATATAAGGATAGTATACTATAATTGGGAAAAGATAACAATGGGAGACTTTCTGGCAAAATGAGAAGAGAAGAGTTCAAAATGGAGCGGACAGGTCTGCTTGAAGTAGGGGATGTGTTACCCATTACAGAAGGCAAGCTGCCAAACTCCTATTATTATACCCTGGGAAAAGCATATGCGATGTCTGCCAATTATGCGGTCAGTGAGCGGATCAAATCGACAGAGGGAACGGTGGTTGACGTAAAAGAAACGCCCAAGGGGTACTTTGTAACTGTTGAATTCCAAGAATAATTAGTATAAAATACGAATAGTTTCACAAATGGAAAGGAAAAGTACATGCGTTATTTGCCTACAAGCAAGTTGGTGCCGGGCATGGCGCTGGGACAGGATCTGTATGATGGTTCAGGCAGACTTCTTCTGGCGAAACATCTGCTGTTAAATGCAGAATACATCTCGAATCTGGAATTTTTAGGGTTCCCCGGCATATATATTGATGATGAATTTACGCGTGGCATCGAGATACAAGAGATTTTAAGCCCCCAGGTAAGGTGTCAGGCGCTTGGTCTGATCCATGATCTGTTTCATTTCGAGGCGGATGACAGAGATCTGCCGGTATCAGAGATAAAACTTCAGATGATCGTGGAAAATGTGGTAGATGACATTTTGAAAAACGGAGACGTCATGTGCAATATGATGGATATCCGCGAGTATGATAATTATATCTATTATCATTCTGTTAATGTGGGAGCGCTCGCAGTTATGATCGGAGCACGGTATGGCCTGAAGAGGGAAGAATTATATGGGCTGACCACAGCTGCGATGCTCCATGATCTGGGAAAGAAGTTTCTATCGCCGGAGATCTTACATGGCAACTGGCCATTGCAGGGAGAGGAGAGAGAACTCTGGAAAAAGCATCCGAAACTGGGATGTGAATTCCTAAGAAGTGCCTATCATTTTCCATCAAAGGTGCACACAGCGATCTTAATGCATCATGAATGGTATAATGGAGACGGATATCCGATGGGATGCGAGGGAGAGAGCATCCCGCTTTATGCAAGGATCATCAAACTGGCAGACTGTTATGATGCCATGGTGTCCAAGCGGCCTGGCAGAAAGACAATGCCACCATCGGATGCAATCGAATATCTGATGGCGATGGGAGGGGTTGAGTTCGACCCGGAGATCGTGGAGATCTTTATTAAAAAGATAGCCGTCTATCCGGTTGGTTGTGAGGTGGAATTGTCCAATGGACTGCATGCAGTTGTTGCAAAGAATTTTCAGGATTTTGCGCTTCGCCCATTGGTGAAGGTAGTTGAGACAGGAGAGATGTTAAACTTACGGGATGACCCGGCAGGAAGAAGCATTACAATAGGCAGAACATTACTATAATTGAGGGAGTTATGACTGGACAGGGGAAGAGTGCAATCGACATGCTTTTGGCGGAGAGTTTCAAAGAACTTGCCCAAAAACAACCGATTGAAAAAATAACAATCAAAGAGATCACCGATAAAGCAGGTGTAATAAGACCAACGTTCTATAATCATTTTCAGGATAAATACGAGTTGTTGGAGTGGATCATTTACACACAGCTGCTAGAGCCGATCGAGCCGCTGCTTGCCAATGGTATGGTAAATGAGGCGTTGGTACTTCTATTCTCCAATATCGAAAAAGAAAGAGAATTTTATACCAAAGCGAGCAGGTTAGAGGGACAGAATTCCTTTGAGAGCATTGCAAGAAGCTGCGTGGAACAGGTACTGCTCAAAGTGATCGAACATTCCAAAGTAGGAAAACAGCAGAAATATATATGGCTGACACCGGAACGTATTGCGGAATACTATGCACAGTCCATGTGCTATGTGACAATTACCTGGATCCAGAGCGGCATGACGATATCAGGCAGGGAGCTGGCAGAGATCTATGATTACATGATCCACAGTTCCATGGAGGATGCGCTGGCGGGACTTTGATACATTTTTTCATGTATGTCTGCGTGAATAGACATCTGTTCCAATATGTATATCAAAATGATACAGAGAAAAAAGATTGAATATTTTCATATTCAGTCTTTTTTTTTATAGTAAATGTGATATTTAGGATATTTCGCCGCAGAGGCGGCAGAACGGGAGGCAAGATTGCAGAATGATTAAGTTTGGAAAAGCGGTAGTTAAACTCCGGATCCCGATTTTGATCATCAGTTTTTTACTGTTGATCCCATCAGCGATCGGTTATTTTAACACCAGGGTAAATTATGATATTCTATCCTATTTGCCAGAAGACATTGAGACAATGAAAGGACAGGATATCCTGTTGGACGAATTTGGAACAGGGGCATTTTCTTTCTGCGTGGTCGAGGGGATGGATGCGAAAGACATCAAAGTGATGCGGGAAGAGATGGAGCAGGTATCCCATGTCAAATCCGTGATCTGGTATGACTCACTTGCAGATATCAGCATACCGATGCAGATGCTGCCGAATGATGTCTATGATTTTTTTAACAACGCAGATACCGGCAGCACCCTGCTTGCAGTATTGTATGATACTTCAATGTCATCCGATGATACAATGGAGGCGATCGAACAGCTCCGTAATGTGGTGCAGGGCAGATGCTTTATCAGTGGTATGTCAGCGATCGTTACAGATACCAAGAATTTGTCCAATCAGGAAACTCCGATCTATGTTCTGATCGCAGTAATCCTTGCTGTTGTTGTTCTTTCCCTGACGATGGACTCTGCGATCGTGCCAATGTTTTTCTTACTCAGTATTGGTATGGCAATCGTTTATAACCTTGGAAGTAACGTATTTATGGGAGAGATCTCATATGTAACACAGGCACTTGCGGCAGTACTTCAGCTTGGTGTTACGATGGATTACTCGATTTTCCTCTGGCACAGTTATGAGGAACAGCAGGAGCGCTATGAGGGCGATAAGAAACGTGCGATGGCACATGCCATTTCCAATACGATCACCTCTGTTGTGGGAAGTTCCATTACAACGGTGGCAGGATTTATCGCACTATGCTTTATGAGCTTTACCCTTGGTATGGACCTTGGTGTTGTTATGGCAAAAGGTGTTATCTTCGGAGTGATCTGTTGTGTAACGGTTCTGCCCTCCATGATCCTGGTATTTGACCGGATCATCGAAAAGACCAGACATAAGGTTATCATTCCGGATCTTGGAGTGATCGCCGGATGGGTGACCAGACATTATCCGTTATTTATCATATTATTCTTAGTGATCTTAGGACCGGCACTTTATGGGTATAACCACACCAATGTGTATTATGACCTGGCGGGAACCCTTCCAAAGAGCCTTGACAGTGTGACCGCCAATGAGAAACTGGATGAAAACTTCCAGATGGGTGCAACACATATGATCATTGCAAACAGTGATCTGCCGTCTAAGGATGCAAAAGCAATGTTAAATGAGATCGAGCAGGTCGATGGTGTCAAGATGGCACTGGGATTTGACTCTATTGTGGGACCGGGCATCCCGAAAGCAATTATTCCGGATGACATCAAAGATACACTGGTAAATGATGATTACCAGATGATGATTGTCAGCTCCGAATATGCGGTTGCTTCCGATGAAGTAAATGCACAGTGTGATGCGATCAAGAGTATCATAAAAAAATATGATGACACGGCAATGCTGATCGGTGAAGCACCATGTACCAAGGATCTGATCGAGATCACAGACGAGGACTTCAAAACTGTAAGTATCGTTTCCATTGGTGCGATCTTCGTGATCATCGCATTCGTATTCAAATCAATTTCCCTGCCGATCATTCTGGTATCGGTTATCGAATTTGCGATCTTTATCAACATGGGTATCCCATGTTACACGAATACAACGTTACCGTTTATCGCATCCATCGTAATCGGTACGATCCAGCTTGGTGCAACGGTAGACTATGCGATCTTAATGACCAATAAATATAAGAAAGCAAGATATCAGGGAGCTGACAAGAAAGAGGCGATCACAGGCGCATTACAGGGATCGATCCAGTCCATCATGGTCAGTGCGTTAAGCTTCTTTGCAGCAACCTTTGGAGTAGGTCTTTACTCCAATATCGATATGATCAGTTCTCTGTGTTCTCTGATGGCACGAGGCGCGATCATCAGTATGTTTGTTGTTATTTTCATTTTACCATCCATGTTTATGGTATTTGACCGTCTGATCTGTGCTACGAGCATGGGATTTCGGAATAAAAACAGTAAATAAGCAGAGCGAGATTTAGAATGGAGGAATTCATATGAAATTACCAGAGTTAAAAAACAGGTTTAAAAGCAAATATGCGATTCGTATTGTAGCCGGTGTTCTTGTCGTTGCACTGGTCGGAACGAATTTGGCAAGCTCCAATGTATATGCAGCAAAGAGCAGCGGTAAGGCAGCAGTTGAAAGTACGGAGAAAACCGAAGAGACCGAGAGTACCGAAAAAGAAGATGACGGCGAAAAACTGGTAGATAAGCTGACCCAAAATATTTCCGTAGAGGAAACTGAGATCGGAAAAGACGAGACCGTTTACGTCATTGCAGACAATACCGGAAAAGAACAGAATATTATCGTTTCTGATCATCTGATCAACAATGATGACAAAGACACCTTAGAGGATGCCAGCACCTTAAAAGATATTGAAAATGTCAAAGGAAACGAGACCTTTACCCAGGATGGCAATAAAGTGACCTGGAAAGCAGACGGAAATGATATCTTCTATCAGGGAACTTCAACAGAGGCACTTCCGGTTACCCAGAAGATCACCTACTTCCTTGATGGCAAAGAGGTTACTCCGGAAGAACTTGCCGGAAAATCCGGTGAAGTGACGATGCGTTTTGATTATACAAACCATCAGACCGTAGAAGCCACGATCGATGGCAAAAAAGAAGAAATTTATGTTCCATTTATTGCCATTGGTGGTATGATATTGGATGACAGTTTTTCCGATGTAAAAGTAACAAACGGAAAAGTGATCGCAGATGGAAACAACAGCCTTGTGGTAGGATATACACTTCCGGGCTTAAAAGAGAGTCTGGATGTATCGGATGATGATTTTGATGGCGATGTGACCATCCCGGATTATTTTGAAGTGACCGCAAAGGTAGAGAACTTCGAACTTGGAATGACCATGACCGTTGTGGCAAATGCAACAAACTTCATTCATGCAAATGGAGATAACGATTTATCCGATGTGGATGATCTGCTCGATACCCTTACCGATGCAACCAGCCAGTTACAGGATGGATCCAAAGAACTTGCAGATGGTGTTGGTACATTAAAATCCAGCATGGGTGAATTTTCCGATGGCGTATCTACCTTAAAGAGTGGATTAAAAGAATACACAGACGGAGCAGCCAAACTGGCAGCAGGTATTTCAGAACTTTCCGATAAGAGTTCTACCCTCTCCAGCGGAGCAACCACATTAAACAACAGTGCAGCTTCTATCGCAGGTGGTGTAGCTACACTGGATAAGAGTTTAAATACGGAATTTACAGAGAAAGAGAAGAGTAGCTTACAGAAACAGGTTACCGATACTGTTGCAAAACAGGAAGCTGCCATCAAAAAATCAGCAAAAGACAGCGTAACAAGCCAGGCTGACAACATTAAGAGCCAGGCAGAGGCAGCCGTCGATGCACAGGCAAGTGCGATCCAGAGTCAGGCAGTTGCAGCGGTCGATGCGCAGGCAAGTGCGATCCAGGAGCAGGCAGCAGCAACAGTCGATGCACAGGCAAGTGCGATCCAGGAGCAGGCAGTTGCAGCCGTCGATGCACAGGCAACAGCAATCCAGGAGCAGGCAGCAGCAACAGTCGATGCACAGGCAAGTGCGATCCAGAGTCAGGCAGTCGCAGCCGTAGATGCAACGTTTGATGCCGGACAGTATGCAGCGATCCAGAGTCAGGCGCAGCAGCAGATCAGTGCAGCCGTACAGGGACAGCTCGGTGGTGCAACCGCAACCGTGGCAGCAGCATTAAAGGCACAGCTTGCAGCAAAAGGTGTTACGCTCGATGATACACAGGCAACTGAAATCGCAACTCAGATCATATCAGGGATTGCAGGAAGTCTTGACACTTCAACTCTTGCAGCCGCAGTAGCGGACACTGCAAAACTTTCCGCAGAGAGCGCAGCAGGGACCGCAGCAGTAACAGGAGCAAAAGCAGCAGCGGGAACTGCAGCAGTAACAGGAGCAAAGGCAGCAGCAGGAACCGCAGCTGTACAGGGAGCAAAAGCAGCAGCAGGAACTGCAGCAGTATCCGGAGCAAAAGCAGCAGCGGGAACCGCAGCAGTAACAGGAGCAAAGGCAGCAGCAGGAACCGCAGCAGTATCCGGAGCTAGCAGTGCAGCAGAGACCGCAGCTTATGAGGGAGCTAAGAGTGCAGCAGGAACCGCAGCTGTTTCCGCAGCCGAGCAGACCAAGAAGACGATCGCAGGCAGCATTGAAGCAACAACTGAGAGTGGTTACAGCCTTGTAACAGGAAGTAAGGCACTTGCAGAGGGAACACAGAGCCTTGCAGATTCCGTTCCAACCCTGTTATCCGGTATCGCACAGCTCAATGATGGTGGAAAAGAACTTGCCGCAAACAACAGCAAACTCAACGATGGTGTATCAACCTTAAAGGATGGAACCGATGCGATCGTGGATGGCGTGGATCAGCTTGACGATGGCGCAAAACAGCTCGCCGATGGAATTGTCCAGTTCAATGAAGAAGGCATTGAGGAGATCGTAAATGCTTATCAGGGCGATATCCAGCCACTGTTAGACCGCCTGCAGGCAGTTTTAGATGCCGGAGAAGAGTATCAGAGCTACACAGATATCGCAGATGGTGTAGAGGGCAGTGTCAAATTCATCATCAAGACAGATGCTGTCAAAGCAGAAGATTAAGAGACAAGTACTATAGATAAATTAGTAATAAAGAGTATAATAGGAAATAAGGGAACCGTTAAAGGAGGATAAAAATGAACGTGTTAGAAAATCTGCTGATCATAGCAGGTATATCCTTAGATATTTTTGCTGCAATGGAGTGTCAGGGAGCACTTGTGGCAAAAGTGAATAAAAAACAGCTTGTGCTGATATGCCTTCTGACCGTTGTCTGGCAGATGGCAGCACTGTTCATTGGCAGCTATCTTGCCAAACTCCTTTATCGGCATGACATGACCCATGACGAACGTTTCATGGGACTGATCATCGCAGCAGTGATCTTCTTCGCACTTGGCGTGCGGCTGATCGCAAAAGCAATCCGCAATGAGCGTGTTTATGAGCACAGAGAAGATGCAATCAGTATGCGCAAATTGTTGCATATGGTAGCGGTGACCAGCATTTACACATTGCTGACCGGGATCGCATTTGGCTTCCTCGGAACCAATCCGATGATCATGTTAGTTATGGTCGTATGCCTTACGATCGCAATGGTGGTAGCCGGAACTTATACCGGATATCATCTGGGATTTGTGCATAAGACAAAGGCATATATCTGTGGAGCTATCCTGCTATGGATCGCAGGAATCGATGTGATCGTAGGTCACATTTTATAAAGAGGGAAGTATAATCAATATAAAAGTGCCGGAAGCGACAGAAGGGGAGTTCGCGTCCGGTACTTTTGGTGTATCTGGAATACTTTGAAACGGAGAAAAAGATGAAGATTTTATTAACTGCAATGAATGCGAAATACATTCACTCGAATCTCGCTGTTTATAATTTGCAGGCATATGCAAAGAAATATGCCGCAAACAGGGAAAGATTATCCATCCAGTTGGCAGAATATACGATAAACCATTCCAGTTCCTATATCCTCGAGGGCATTTATAAAGAAAGACCGGATCTCTTATGTTTTTCCTGCTATATCTGGAATATGGATATGGTCGGGGAAGTGATCGAGGAATTTCATAAATTATGTCCCAATGTACCAATCTGGGTCGGTGGACCGGAGGTGTCCTATGAGGTAAAAGATTTTCTGGAAACGCATCCACAGGTTACCGGCGTGATGATCGGAGAGGGAGAACAGACCTTTACGGAACTCTGTGACTGTTATGTGGGAGCAGGCAGATTAGAGGCAGTGCATGGGATTGCATTCCGGCAGGGCGAAAAAGTGGTTTTCACGGAAATGCAGAAACCACTCGATATGAGTGAAATCCCATTCTGTTATAACGAGATCGAAGATTTTAAAAACCGGATCATCTACTATGAATCCAGCCGCGGCTGTCCATTTTCCTGCAGCTATTGTCTGTCCTCTGTGGATAAAAGACTTCGTTTCAGAGATACCAGACTGGTCAAAAAAGAGTTACAGTTTTTTATCGACAAAGAAGTGGCGCAGGTCAAATTTGTAGACCGTACTTTTAACTGCAATCATGCACATGCTATGGAAATCTGGCGTTATATTAAGGAGCATGATAATGGGATCACGAATTTTCATTTTGAAGTATCGGCTGACCTGCTTCGTCCTGAAGAACTGGAACTGATCGGTTCGATGCGCCCGGGACTGATCCAGTTAGAAATCGGTGTGCAGTCGACCAATGCGGCAACGATCACAGAAATCCACCGCACGATGGAACTGCCACGGTTAAAAGAAGTGGTAAAAGAGATCCAGAGCCACGAAAACATCCATGAACATCTGGATCTGATTGCAGGACTGCCGTATGAGGATTATGCGACTTTTGCAAAGTCCTTTGACGAGGTCTACGCGCTGCGGCCGAACCAGTTGCAGCTTGGCTTCTTAAAGGTGCTTAAAGGTTCTTATATGTATGAGCATGCGAAGGAATATGACATCTGTTACCGGAGCAAACCGCCGTATGAAGTGCTAAAGACGGCATGGCTGAGTTTTGATGATGTGATTCGCATCAAACAGGTCGAGGAGATGTTAGAGGTCTATTACAACAGCGGACAGTTTGAAGTCACGATGAAACTGCTTGGGGTACTCTATGAGAGTGCGTTTGAGATGTTCCAGAGGCTGGGAGCTTTCTATGAGAGAAAAGGCTATTTTGCGATGAGCCATTCGAGACTGCGACGGTTTGAGATCTTATTGGAGTTTCTGGAAGAAGAACAGATCGAGAAACTTCCACTGTTAAAAGAGGGGTTGGTGTTTGATCTTTACTACCGCGAAAACAGCAAGAAGCGGCCGACATGGGCAGATGATTTTAACGAATGGAAACAGGTGACCAGAGCATACTGCAAAAATGGAACACAGTCCCATGTGGAACGTTTTTCGTATCGTTTCCCGGATAAGCGGGAGCGGAGCATCAAAAAACTTCCAAAGCGGGAAGCGAAACCGGTTTATGTATTGTTTGATTATACAGAGCGTGACCCGCTTGATTATCAGGCAAAGGTGAGTATTGTGTCATTGGAAGAACAGACGGAACAATAGGAAGTCGGAATGGAGAAAGAATTGCTGGAAAATTACGTTGTACTGGATTTTGAAATGACTGGGCTTCGTGCAAAAACAGACCGCATCTTAGAGGTGGGAGCTGCCCGGGTAAAACAGGGAAAGATAGAAGAAACCTTTTCTGCACTGATCAGCCAGCCAAAGCCGCTACCGCAAAAGATCGTTGAACTGACCGGAATCACGGATGAGATGGCAGAAGGGGGCAGAGAGTTAGACGAAGTCATGGAGGAATTTTTAACATTCCTTGGAAATGATGTGCTTGTGGGACAGAATATCATCTTTGACTACAGCTTTTTAAAACAATGGGAAGTGAACCATAAATATCACATAGAGCGCAGTGCGGTCGACACTTTAAAACTGGCGCGAAAATTTTTGCCGGAAGAGGAAAAGAAAGATCTGGAAAGCCTGTGTCGTTACTTTAACGTGGAGCGGAAACTGGCGCATCGCGCACTGGATGATGCAATCGAGACCGCACAGATCATGGAATGTTTAAAGAAATGTTATTATGTGGGGAATGAGGAAGCATTTGAGCCGAAACTCCTGCAATACAAGGCAAAAAAACAGTCACCGGCTACACTGCACCAGATCCGGTTTTTGATGGAGTATGCACAGCAAAAACAGATTGAACTTCCGGCGGGAGTGGAGTCGATGACCAAAAGTGAAGCATCCAGACTGACGGATCAGCTGATCGCGCAGTATGGAAGATGACTATCCGGATAATACATGATAATAGAATGTTCGCAGAGCGTACATTCTATAATTTCTGGTTTAGTTTGTCCAGAATTGAATTTTTCATCAGAGAATCGAGCTGTTCTGCTTTTTCAATCAGCTCACTGATACGTTCTGGTGTGCCGTTTGTGCGGTAAAGATCGGCAAGCAGTAAGAAATTCTGGCTCATATCGGAGCCGATCTCAATGCCGTATTCTAAAACGGTCTGTGCAGCTGCGTTCTGTTCTGCCTGCATTAAGGCGGTAGCATAGGAAAGCAGTGTCTGGCATAGAGTATTAAAGTTCTGTTCGTATTCCGTCAGAATGTTTAAATTGGCGAGACCGTACTCGAGTTTCAACTCGGTGTTGGTTTTTGCACCGAGATTTAATATTTTTTTGTCAGAAAGAGTCTGCAGAGTGCTTTCACATTCCCGAATGGAATCATTTTCACAGATGCCTATTGGAAATTTATCCAAAGGTATGGTAATATAGGGAAGCCCGCTGATATCTTTGCGGCGTGTGAGGTTTGCTTTCTGTTCCTTTTCCAGGAAGCTGTCTTCAGCGTTATTCTGATGCCTGGTCTGTTTTTTTCGCAGATAGGCGAAAATGGAACAGGCAATAATAAACAGACCTAAAAATCTCATAATGTGTTATCCTTTCTGGTGATCAAAATCGTTTTATATGGAGGATCTTGTAATGTATAATTTTGGAAAAAAGAAAAATAAAAAAGTATTGGCAGCAATTGTTATTGTAATTATTGCCACAATGTTACTGACAACTGTTCTTGCTGCGTTCATGTAAAATATACTAAAAATTGGGAATGGAGTCAAATATATTCGTGGTAATGCACCTTGAAAAAGCGGATAATTGTGATAAAATGAACAAAAAGACGCTCGGGAATGGAGTTAAATTCAAATATGAAAAAATCAGGTAAGACAATCATTTTTCTTGGCGCAGTGCTTGCAGCGGGCGCGATGTTTCACGCGTCCAGACCGGTTTATGCAGCAGAGAGTGATGTGATCGCGCAGGGAGTATATATTGGAAGCATTCCGGTTGGCGGAATGACCGAGGCAGAGGCAACAGATGCAGTCAATGAGTATGTGGACGGCATCGGAAGTGCCCAGATCACACTGACTGCAGGAGAGAAAAGCATCACGGTAAGCGCAGAGAATCTTGGAATTTCTTTTTCAGATATGACAGTCATTGACCAGGCAATGGATGTAGGCAAAAGCGGAAGCCTGATCAAACGATACAAAGATAAAAAAGATCTGGAAAACGGCAGTGTTGTGATCGAGATGCCGATTGACATTGACAGAGAAGAAGTTGCTTCTTTATTAGAAGAAAAAGCAGATGAACTGGATCAGAAGGCAGTGGACAGCACACTGACAAGAGAGAATGGCTCTTTTGTGATCGTAGAAGGAGCACAGGGCATTGAAGTCGATGTGGATGCTTCCATTGATGTGATCAAAGATTATCTTGACAGTGGCTGGGATGGAAAAGATGGCAGCGTGGAACTGACCGCAGAGGTGGTAGAACCGCGTGGAACGAAAGAGGAATTATCAAAGATCAAAGACCTGCTTGGAAGTTACACAACCAATTACAGCAGCTCCGGACAGAACCGGTGTGATAATATCACAAATGCAACCAGCAAGATCAACGGAACCGTATTATATCCGGGAGACGAGTTCTCCGTATATGAAGCGATCGGTCCATTAGATGCTTCCAATGGATATGAACTGGCAGGTGCCTATGAGAACGGACAGACCGTACAGTCTTATGGCGGTGGTGTATGTCAGGTGTCAACAACATTATACAATGCAGCTATTTTAGCAGAGCTTGAGATCACAGAGCGTTCCAATCATTCCATGATCGTTACTTATGTAAAACCTTCCATGGATGCAGCAATCGCAGGAGATTACAAGGATTTAAAATTTGTAAACAATCAGGATACCCCGATCTATATCGAGGGCTATACACAGGGCAAAAATGTTTCCTTTAATATTTTCGGACAGGAGACAAGACCATCCAACCGAAAAGTAAGCTATGAGAGCGAAGTGGTTTCCGAGCAGGACCCGGGAACACAGTTCGTAGCAACCGGAGATCCGGTTGGATATATTGCAACCTCACAGGAGAAACATACCGGCTATGTGGCAAAACTCTGGAAAGTGGTAACAGTTGATGGTGTGGAAGAGAGCCGAGAAGAATTCAATAAGAGTACTTACAAGGCATCTCCGAAAATCGTAAAAGTCGGAACTGCATCTGCAGACGAGAATGCATCCGCAGCAGTCGGAGCAGCGATTGCGACGGGGGATGAGGCAACTATTTATGCGACAGTGGCACCGTACACGGCAGCAGCAAGTGCAGTGCAGCCGGCAGAACAGCCAGCAGAGCAGCCTTCCGCAGAAGAACAGGCAATTATCGGAGACGGACAGGTAGATGCCGGTGGCACACAATAATAGAAAAAATGAAAGTATAAGGCTGTCTTTTGCGACAGCCTAAAGCTATATAGAAGAGAGAGAAACAATGAAGATAGGAAAAGTTCCGGAAAACGTGTTAAAGCGTTCCGTGTTAAAACAAATCCATACGAAAAGACCGGAAGTGGTATTAGGAGCAGACGTAGGGGAGGATTGTGCCGCAGTGAAACTGGCAGAGGACGAGACACTTGTGCTTTCAACCGATCCGATTACCGGAACTGCGCAGGACATTGGAACTCTTGCAATTCAGATCACGGCAAATGATCTGGCAAGTTCGGGAGCAGAACCGGTTGGTGTACTGCTTACCATCTTACTTCCACCAAAAGTAAGGGAGATCGCCTTAAAGCGCATTATGACACAGGTGGAAGAGGCATGTGCCAAAGCCGGGATTCAGATCATGGGTGGTCATACCGAGGTGACTCCGGTTGTTACACAGCCGGTCATCACGGTCTGCGGCGTTGGTAAAGTCAAAGATGGCAGGATCATTTCTACCGCTGGTGCGAAACCGGGAATGGATATTTTAGTTAGCAAATGGATTGGCATTGAGGGAACCTCAATCCTTGCCAAAGAGAAGGAAGAGCAGCTCTTAAGCCGATTCTCCGCATCCTTTATCGAAAAAGCAAAGAAGCTGGATGCGTATATTTCGGTTCTTTCAGAGGCCGCAGTCGCCGTTCGGTCTGGCGTTAGTGCAATGCACGATGTCACAGAGGGCGGGATCTTTGGAGCACTCTGGGAGATGGCAGAAGCATCTGGCGTCGGACTTGAAATCGACCTGAAAAAAATTCCAATTCGTCAGGAAACGGTGGAAGTCTGTGAATTTTTTGGCATCAATCCCTATAAACTGATTTCGAGTGGCTGTATGCTGATGGCAGCAGAGGATGGCAATACTTTAGTGCGTGAATTAGAAAAAGAAGGTATTCCGGCAACCATCATCGGAAAAGCGATAGAGGGAAATGACAGAGTACTTCTCAATGAGGATGAGAAGCGGTTCTTAGAGCCGCCGAAAACAGACGAATTGTATGAAGTAATGGAGGATTAGAAAGTTATGCGTGAAAAAATACTTACATTTATTGAGAAAAACAGCAGAATAGATTTAAAAGAGTTAGCAATCGTGTTGGGTGTGGATGAGGCAGCCGTGATCAATGAACTTCAGAAGATGGAAGAGGAGCATGTCATTTGTGGCTATCATACCCTGATCGACTGGGATAAGGCAGGCATTGAAAAAGTAACAGCTCTGATCGAAGTACGTGTGACACCACAGCGTGGAATGGGATTTGATAAAGTGGCAGAGCGGATCTACAATTATCCGGAAGTGCTTTCTGTTTACCTGATCTCAGGAGGATTTGACCTGATGGTAACTATCGAGGGAAAAACATTGCGTGAGGTTTCCCAGTTCGTTTCTGACAAATTATCAACGTTAGATTCCGTTCTCAGCACCAAGACCAACTTTATTCTGAAAAAATACAAAGACCACGGAACTGTTATGGCAGAACAGGAAAAAGATGAAAGGATACAGATGATACCATGAGAGACCCATTAAATAAGACGATCGTCACGATACAGCCATCTGGTATCCGGAAATTTTTTGATATTGTAGGAGAGATGGAAGATGCGATTTCTCTGGGTGTCGGGGAACCGGATTTTGATACACCGTGGCATATCCGTGACGAGGGAATTTATTCCCTGGAAAAAGGAAGGACGCATTATACTTCCAATGCAGGTTTAAAAGAACTGAAAATAGAGATTGACCGTTTCTTAACCAGAAGATACGGTGTTTCCTATGATCCGAATAAAGAGATCATGGTAACGGTGGGAGGCAGCGAGGCGATCGACATTGCAATGCGTGCCATGTTAGATCCGGGAGATGAGGCTTTAATTCCACAGCCGAGCTACGTTTCCTATGTGCCATGTGCAGTACTGGCAAATGGTACGCCGGTCATTATCGAATTAAAAGAAGAAGACGAGTTTCGTCTGACACCGGAAGAATTAGAGGCAGCGATCACACCAAAAACCAAATTACTGGTACTGCCGTTCCCAAACAACCCGACCGGCGGTGTCATGGAAAAATCTGATCTGGAAAAGATCGCAAAGATCATCATTGAGCATGATTTATTTGTATTGTCTGATGAGATTTATTCCGAGCTTACTTATCTGGAAAACCATGTGACGATCGCATCTTTACCGGGAATGAAAGAACGTACGATCGTGATCAACGGATTTTCCAAATCCCATGCGATGACCGGATGGCGTCTTGGCTACGCATGCGGACCGGAGCCGATCATCAAGCAGATGTTAAAGATCCATCAGTATGCGATCATGTGTGCACCGACGACCAGCCAGTATGCAGCAGTCGAGGCACTGCGCAATGGCGACGAGGATGTTGCCGGCATGCGGGAAGAGTATGACGGCAGAAGACGTTATCTGTTACACCGGTTTGAAGAGATGGGACTGACCTGCTTTGAGCCGTTTGGTGCGTTTTATGCGTTCCCTTGTATCAAAGAGTTTGGTATGACATCGGAAGAGTTTGCAACAGAGCTGTTAAAACAGCAGAAACTTGCCGTCGTTCCCGGAACCGCTTTTGGAGCATGCGGGGAAGGATATCTGCGTATTTCCTACGCCTATTCACTGGATAACCTGAAAAAGGCGATGGACCGTATGGAAGCATTTATTACTGAACTGAGGAAAAGTAAATAGAAAAGATAGGAGAGCGGGAGCTGCCGTAGGATGCTGCGGCAGCTTCTGTTGTGAAAAATGGCAGAGTTAAATATTGTATTATATGAGCCGGAGATCCCGGCAAATACCGGAAATATCGGGAGAACCTGTGTGGCAACGGGAACAAAACTGCATTTGATCGAGCCGCTTGGTTTCCGCCTGGATGAAAAATCCATCAAACGTGCAGGAATGGACTACTGGAAAGACCTGGATGTGAGAACTTATGTAAATTGGCAGGATTTCTGCGAAAAAAATCCGGGAGCCAAAATATATATGGCGACCACAAAGGGAAGACATGTTTATACCGAAGTGTCCTATGAACCGGATTGCTACATCATGTTTGGAAAAGAGAGTGCGGGGATCCCGGAAGAGATCTTAAAAGAGAACCCGGATACCTGTGTCAGGATCCCGATGATCGGAGAGACAAGATCGTTAAATCTTTCCAATTCTGTAGCAATCGTTTTATATGAGGCACTGCGCCAGAATGAATTTGACCATATGAAACTACAGGGAGAACTGCACCGCCTGAAATGGGATGACTGATCCATACGGCAGGGGCAAGGGAGAACAAAATGGGAATTATTAAAGCAAAACAGCTTGTTCATGAATATATCAGAAGAGATGAAGAGGGCAATGTGGAGTCCATCCAGACTGCATTGGATCATGTGGATCTGGATGTCAAAGAGGGACAGTTTATCGCAATATTGGGACATAATGGTTCCGGAAAATCCACACTGGCAAAACATATCAATGCGCTGCTGACACCGACCGAGGGAAGTCTCTGGGTCAATGGGATGGACGTGTCGGAAGAGCAGAATATCATCCCGGTCAGAAAGACAGCGGGAATGGTGTTCCAGAACCCGGACAACCAGATCATTGCAAGCGTGGTGGAAGAGGACGTTGGATTTGGACCGGAAAATATCGGTGTGCCAACTGAAGAGATCTGGAAAAGAGTGGAAGAGAGTTTAAATGCAGTCGGTATGTTAAAGTACCGCAAACATTCTCCAAATAAATTATCCGGCGGACAGAAACAGAGAGTCGCGATCGCGGGTGTGGTAGCGATGGAACCGAAGTGCATTGTCTTTGATGAGCCGACGGCAATGTTGGACCCGAACGGAAGAAAAGAAGTCATAAAGACAGCACACGAACTGAACCGGAAAAAGGGCGTGACGGTCATTTTGATTACACATTACATGGAAGAGGTTGTAGATGCGGATCATGTGATCGTCATGGACAAAGGAAAAGTCGTGATGCAGGGAACACCGCGCGAGATCTTTTCTCAGGTGGGAAAATTAAAAGAGTACCATCTGGATGTGCCGCAGATTACCATTTTAGCCGATCTGTTACGGCAGTCCGGGCTTGATATCCCGATGGGCGTACTTACGAGAGAAGAATTAGTCGGTCATATCCTGCGGATCGCACAGATCGAGCAGTAGACTGGAAACGGGAATGGAGAAACGATCATATGTCAATTATTTTAGATAAAGTCAATTATGTTTACAGTGCGGATACGGCGTACCAGATTAAGGCACTGAAAAACGTGAATCTGAAAATCGAAGATGGACAGTTTATCGGTGTGATTGGTCATACCGGCTCTGGAAAATCTACGCTGATCCAGCATTTAAACGGACTGATCAAGGCAACGTCCGGTTCGATCTACTTCCATGGAAAAGATATCTATGACGAAGATTTTGACTTAAGAGAGCTGCGGAACCGGGTCGGGCTGGTCTTCCAGTATCCGGAACACCAGCTTTTTGAAACTACGATTTTTGAGGATGTCTGCTTTGGACCGAAAAATCAGGGATTATCCAAAGAGGAAGCCGGACTTCGTGCCTTTGAGGCACTGCGCAGTGTGGGACTGCCGGAAGAACTGTATTATCAGTCGCCATTTGATCTCTCCGGTGGACAGAAACGCCGTGTGGCGATCGCAGGTGTGCTTGCCATGAAACCGGAGGTGCTGATCCTAGATGAGCCGACCGCGGGCCTTGATCCGGCGGGCAGGGATGAGATCTTGGATCTGGTGGCACGGATGCACAGAGAGCGTGGCATTACGGTCATCCTCGTCTCCCACAGCATGGAGGACGTTGCGAAGTATGTGCAGCGCATTATCGTGATGAATCAGGGGAATGTTATGTATGATGGCACACCAAAGGAAGTGTTCCGTCATTACAGGGAACTGGAAGCAGTGGGTCTGGCTGCACCGCAGGTAACCTATCTGATGAATGAATTAAAAGGATATGGTTTAAATGTAGATACAGATGCGACCACCATCGCGGAGGCGAGGGCGAGTCTGTTAGAAGCACTGTCAGGAATTGACTCGAATAAAACGGATTTTCACAGATCCTGACGCGGAGGAAGAGCATGTTAAGAGATATTACATTAGGACAATATTATCCGGCAGATTCAGTGATCCACAAGCTAGACCCGAGAGTAAAACTGTTTGCCACAATGATTTATATTATATCGCTGTTTTGTTTTAAAGGCATTGCCGCACTTCTCGTAGCGACCGTATTTCTGATCGCCGTGATCCGTGTGTCAAAGGTGCCGTTTCATTTCATGGTAAAAGGCTTAAAGACCATCATGGTATTGATGATCATCACAGCGTTGTTCAATCTGTTTTTAACACCCGGCGAACCGCTGGTGACTTTCTGGATCTTTAAAATCACGGCAGAAGGGATCAAGAGTGCGGCACTGATGACAATCCGTCTTATTTACCTGATTTTAGGTACATCTATTATGACGCTGACAACGACACCAAATCAGCTGACCGACGGACTGGAAAAAGCACTGATGCCGTTATCCAAGATCGGGATACCGGTGCATGCCATCGCGATGATGATGTCGATCGCACTGCGTTTTATCCCGATCCTAATCGAGGAGACCGATAAGATCATGAAAGCGCAGATGGCAAGAGGTGCTGATTTTGAAAACGGAAATCTGATCCAGAAAGTAAAAAATATGATACCGCTTTTAGTGCCGTTATTTGTATCTGCGTTCCGCAGGGCAGATGACCTTGCCATGGCGATGGAGGCAAGATGTTACAACGGTGGAGAGGGAAGAACGAAGATGAAACCGCTTCGCTATATGAACCGCGATCATCTGGCATATGTGATCGTATTCGCCTATTTTGTGGTGATACTGGTATGCAGGACATTCCTTCCGTTCCCTATGTAAATTCGGAGGTAAAACATGCGTGTAAAGTTAGTGGTTGCATATGACGGCACCAATTACAAAGGCTGGCAGGTGCAGCCAAACGGCATTACGATCGAGGAAGTGTTAAACCGTAAATTAACCGACCTGCTTGGCGAGCCGATCGTGGTAATGGGGGCAAGCCGGACGGATTCCGGGGTTCATTCGCTTGGAAATGTGGCGATCTTTGATACGAATACGAGGATGCCAGCAGAGAAGATTTCATTTGCATTGAATCAAAGGCTGCCGGAGGATATTGTAGTACAGGATTCCTGTGAGGTGCCTTGGGACTGGCATCCGCGGTATCAGAACAGCCGTAAGACTTATGAGTATCGCATTTTAAACCGGACATTCCGTATGCCGAACCGACGGTTTGATACTTATTTTTATCATCATCCGTTGGATGTGGAGAAGATGCAGCAGGCAGCATCCTATCTGGTCGGAGAACATGATTTTAAGAGCTTTTGTGCGGTCGGGGCACAGGTGAAAACGACCGTGCGGACAATCTATGCCTGTGATGTTATAACGGATGGTGCCATCATCACGATCCGTGTCTGTGGAAATGGATTTTTGTATAATATGGTGCGGATCATAGCGGGAACGTTAGTAAAAGTCGGAGGCGGCGAGTTGGAGCCGGAGAAGATAAAAAATATTCTGGAACAGAAGGACCGCAGTGCGGCAGGCCCTACGGCACCGGCACATGGTCTTACGATGATCGGGATCGAGTATGAATAAGCAGACAGAAAGGGGACAGTATGTGCACAGCAGCAACCTATCGGACAAAAGATTTTTATATAGGAAGAACGTTAGATTATGAGATGTCATATGGGGATGAGATCACGATAACACCGCGTAATTATGTGCTGAAATTCCGGTATATGGGGGAAAAGAAGACCCATTATGCCATCCTTGGAATGGCGCATGTGGCAGGTGATTATCCTCTTTATTATGACGCGATCAATGAAAAAGGACTGGGAATGGCAGGCCTTAATTTCGTGGGAAATGCCGTATATCAGGAAGTGGAAAATGACAGGGAGAATGTCGCGCAGTACGAATTTATCCCATGGATCTTAAGTCAGTGTGACTCGGTTAAGGAAGCCCGGGCGTTGCTTGATAAAATGAGTTTGGTCGGAACACCATTCAGTGAGCAGCTTCCGACTGCACAGCTTCACTGGATCATTGCGGATGAGAAAGAGGCCCTTACTGTAGAATGTATGGCAGACGGACTGCACATCTATGAGAATAAAGTGGGTGTCCTGACGAACAACCCGCCATTTGAGACACAGATGTTTTTGCTCAACAATTATATGAACCTTTCACCAAAACAGCCGGAAAATAACTGGTCAGAGGAACTTCCACTTCACACATACAGCCGTGGCATGGGCGCACTCGGACTGCCGGGAGATTTATCTTCTGCCTCTCGTTTTGCGCGTGTGGCATATACGAAGCAAAATTCCGTATCCGGTGACAGCGAGCAGGAGAGCGTAAGCCAGTTTTTCCATATTTTAGGTTCAGTGGATCAGCAGCGCGGATGCTGTGAAGTGGCGGAAGGAAAATACGAGATTACGATCTACACTTCCTGCTGTAACGCGAGCAGAGGAATTTACTACTATACAACGTACGGAAATCATCAGATCACCGCAGTGGACATGCACCGGGAAGATCTGGATGGAAGTGAATTGATTCGTTATCCATTGTTGGAGCAGGGAGAAGTTCGGTGGCAGAACTGAAACGTTCAAAAATAATGAAGAATAGATGAAAAATTAGTTGACACACATGGAGACGTGTACTATAATATATAGGTCTGTGATAGTGAATTAATGTCAATCCAAAAGCCCCGGAGCGACATTTAAACTATAAACAATTAAGAACGCAGAAGCGATGTGTCCAGGACATTCACATGGTGGAGCGTTTTCGAACATTATTTCTAGGAGGAAGATCAATGAAAACTTTTATGGCTAGCCCAGCTACCATTGATAGAAAATGGTATGTAGTTGACGCTGAAGGTATGACATTAGGACGCTTAGCATCTGAAGTTGCTAAAGTATTAAGAGGAAAAAATAAAGCTATCTTTACACCGCACATCGATACTGGTGATTATGTAATCGTTGTTAATGCAGAGAAGATTAAAGTAACTGGTAAAAAATTAGATCAGAAGATCTACTACAGTCACTCCGATTATGTAGGTGGAATGAAAGAAACCACATTAAAAGAAATGTTAGCAAAACACCCGGAAAGAGTTATTGAGCACGCTGTAAAAGGTATGCTTCCAAAGGGACCTTTAGGAAGAGAAATGTATACAAAATTATTTGTATATGCTGGACCGGATCACAAACATGCAGCTCAGAAACCTGAAGCTTTAACATTTTAATTAGGAGGGAAAAACAGTGGCTAATACAAAGTATTACGGAACAGGAAGAAGAAAATCATCTGTTGCTAGAGTATATTTAGTACCTGGAACAGGTAAAATTACCATCAATAAAAGAGACATGGACGAATATTTCGGATTAGAGACTTTAAAAGTTGTTGTTCGTCAGCCATTAGCAGCTACTGAGACAGCTGATAAATTCGACGTTTTAGTAAACGTTCGTGGTGGTGGATACACAGGACAGGCAGGAGCAATCCGCCATGGTATCGCTCGTGCATTATTAAATGTAGATGCAGATTACAGACCAGTTCTGAAAAAAGCAGGATTCTTAACACGTGATCCTCGTATGAAAGAGCGTAAGAAATACGGTCTCAAAGCTGCACGTCGTGCACCACAGTTCTCAAAGAGATAATAATCGGGACACTCGAAACCCTTGTAAACTTTGGTTTGCAGGGGTTTCTTTTTATCCAATTCTAAGCATTTGGTGCTTATTTGGTGTTTGTTCTGTTAAAATCTGCTTCATGAAGTCAGCAGTTTTCTTTCTTGAACTATCTAAAACAGCGGCGTATGTGCCTGCTGTAATCTGAATATCAGCATGTCCTAAATGGTCTGATAATATTTTTAAATCAAGTCCATTATTTAATAACAAGGTTGCGTTCGTATGTCTTAATTTGTGTAATGTAAGATATTCAAAGCCAGTACCTTTAAGAAAACGCTTGAATGATGTATTAAGACTACTGCGGTCTTTATAATTACCAGTAGCAGAAGTAAACACCATTTCGGGGTGTGCAAAATCAGAACCGATAGCCATTTGTAACTTGCGTTGTTCAACTCTATGCTTTTTAAGTAATTCAATAAGGTTATCATTCATATACAAATCTCTGATACTTGTAGCTGTATTAGGAGTAGTCAGAAAATGTTTACCGCCTATGTCAGTTAATGTATGTCTGATATGTATTTTTTTGTTTAAAATCAATATTTTCCCATTGTAAGCCTAAACATTCTCCCGAACGCATACCAGTATCAAGTAATACTAAGATAATAGTATTGAATGATGAATAATCCTTAAATAATTTTAAGAAGCTTTGTAATTCTTCATCAGTCAGATACATTTGTTTCTGTTCCTCTAATGGGTTCTTTTTAGGAAGAATTACATTTTTACAAGGGGTTTCTTTGATACAGCCCTGTGTAACAGCAAATTTGAATAAGCTCTGTAAAATACAATATATCCTTTTTGCATTTGCAGGAGATAGTGAGAATTGGAGCGGAGCAGAAGAGATTGTGGGACGTGTATGAGGGAAGATAAATTAAATAGCAGCAGAACTTGTGTTCGATTACTGGTGGTGCTATAATATAGAAAAGTCAAACACAAGTTCCATTGCTATTAGTCGCTATATCGAATATAATAATAAAAAAAGAGATAAAAATTATAGGATATATGACAGCAAGTCAAGCTGCAATGAAATATTTCAAAAAGAAGGGTACAAATCTTATACCTACAAAATACAATAGATGTAGTATTTATGTTTGGCGAAAGCTTGGAAATACCGGATGGTACAGAAAAGCCAAGGGATAATAGAAAACACAAAAGGAGATAAGAAATGTTTGAAAAACTTATAAAAAAAATTAAAACGCTTTCTACAAAAGATTTTAAGGAAGCAACCGAGGAAATAAGAAAATATATTGATGAGATATCAGAGAAAGATTTCAAAGAAATCGTAAAGCAGATAGGAACTATCCCTGAAAATATAGAACATGATTCGACAGAAGAAAAATTATATTCAAAGGCTTCAGATATAGTTTTAGCAAGATGCTTTAGATTGCTAGGATTGGCATCAAGAGCTTTGGATGAAAGGGCAGATAGTGCTGATATATTAGCAGAAAGTATTTCGGGATATAAATATAGTCTGGTTGCAGATGCAAAATGTTTTAGGCTGAGTAGAACGGCAAGGAACCAGAAGGATTTTAAAGTTAGTAACTTGAGCGATTGGCGTGGATCAGAGAATGAGTATGCTGTTTTAGTTGCACCATATTTTCAATATCCAC
This sequence comes from uncultured Roseburia sp., assembly GCA_900550935.1. Classification (GTDB taxonomy): domain Bacteria; phylum Bacillota; class Clostridia; order Lachnospirales; family Lachnospiraceae; genus Roseburia. The sequence goes on along the minus strand of URUD01000011.1, from coordinate 3,207 downwards.
AATCTACCAGTCAAATATATTCAAAAGCTCTTGATAATAATGTATGTTTGTTGGCGTGGGAACATATATCTATTTTACTAGAAGAAAATGTGAAAGAGACAGAATCATTATCTTTGGAATCTCTATGGAATGCCTCTCAAATGATAGCAAGAGATAAATCATTAAGTTTTGCGAATGCTAAATGTTGTTTTTTGCCTAAAATGGATGTTTATGTTGCAAAGAAAATTGGTTTGCCAGAAACAAAATATAGAAGTATGTTAAATGCTTATAAAAAATTGATTATGTATAGAGGAAAAACAGAAATAGCATATTGGACAGGCTGTATAGAGGAAATAAAGAAATATACCAAGGAAAAAGCAATAGAAGAATTGATTAAAGCAAAGAAATTGCAGGAAAAAATAAATGTTATTTCCCAGTATATTGATAGACTGAATAGGTAGGTAGAATATTAATGAGCAGAATTGAATTGGGAGATTCAATACAATTAATAAAGAGTGTAAACACAGAATCAGTACATTTGATATTGTCTGATATTCCATATGGGATAAATTATGATAAATGGGATGTTTTACATAACAATACAAATAGTGCGCTGTTAGGGAAAAGCCCAGCACAAGAAAAAAGTGGAAGTATTTTTAAGACTAGAGGTAAACCATTGAATGGATGGGCTCAATCAGATAAAAATATTCCAATCGAATATTATCAATGGTGTTCATCGTGGGCAGAAGATTGGTTAAGAGTATTAAAACCAGGTGCAAGTTGTTTCATATTTGCAGGACGAAGGATGGCTCATAGGTGTATTTGTGCAATGGAAGATGCTGGTTTTATTTTTAAAGATATGATTGCATGGGAAAAGGATTCAGCAGCATATAGAGCACAGAGAGTTAGTTGCGTTTTTGATAGAAGAAATGACGAACAGAATAGTTTAGCGTGGGAGGGATGGAAGATTGGAAATCTGCGACCTCTATTTGAACCAATACTTTGGTTTATGAAACCTTATCCACAGGGAACTACTTTGACAGATAACATCACAAAATATGAAGTTGGTGCATTTAATGAAAACAAGTTAAAAGAATTAACTACTTTGAATGAAGGACTTGAAATATGTTCTAATATTCTAAAAGTAAAGACTCAAAAAACTGATAGAGGATTACATCCAACGCAAAAAGCGGTGGAATTAATGGAAATACTTATTTCGTTAGTAACTAAAGAAGGACAGACTGTGTTAGATCCGTTTTGTGGATGTGGAACAACATTAGTTGCGGCAAAAAGATTAAACAGAGAATATATTGGGTTTGAGATAAATGAGGAATATTATAACAATATATTACTGAGGATGGATGGTAATGAATAAAATGTAAGTCGGTTTTTCCGAGCCATTATAATGAAAAAAATACATGGATACTACATCAGTATTTGGACATGCAAATCCAGATATTTGTGGAAGCAATAGTCTAACAGAAATATGTGCCTTCGGATCTGAAGATGGTATATGTAGAAAACTATCGCGTGCTTGTAGAAAAAGTACAATTAATTAATGAATAGCAAGGAGAAAGCAGAGTTGTAACATGATCAAAAGTGAAATTATTTTTTGGAAAAGGAGATGAAATTATGCAATTATCTGATTTTATAAGACAATTTCGTAATCATCCAGTGTTATTTGTAGGAACCGGAATGAGTCTAAGGTATTTGGAAAATTCATATTCTTGGGACGATTTGCTGAAAAAGATCTGTTTCGAATTAAAAGGTAATAATGAGTATTATTATGATATAAAATCAAATCATTGTTATGATGGAAAATATAAATATGATGAAATTGCTTCTGATATTGAAAAGGAATTTAATTCCACTTTGGTTTCAGATAGAAAAGGAAAATTTAAAGAAATTAATGATTTATTTTATAGCAATATGGAAAAAGGAATTAATATAAGTAGGTTTAAATTGTATATTGCACAGATATTTGGAACATTAAAATATAAAAGTGATCCAGAACTTGCTGAATTAAAGAAAGCCAAAAAGAATTTAAGTTCTATTATCACAACGAATTATGATTGTATGTTGGAAGATATTTTTGGATTTAAACCATTGGTTGGAAATGATATTTTACTTAGTAATCCATATGGGGCATTATATAAAATACATGGCAGTGTAGATGAACCAGACAAAATTATAATTACACATGAAGATTATGAAAAATTTAATCAGAAATATGAATTAATAAGAGCACAGTTATTATCATTATTTATTCATAACCCAATTATATTTATTGGTTATAATATTGGTGATGACAATATAAAACAAATATTGAAGACTATCTTTACATATGTTGATCCATCATCAGATGCTGCTGAAAAAGTTAGGTCACAGTTTTTATTGGTAGAGTATGCGAAAGACTCTGATAATGTTGAAGTTACGGAACATGATATAGATGTTGAAGGTTTTTCAACAATAAGAATTAATAGAATAAAAACAGATAATTATGCTGCAATATATAGAGAATTATCGGGCTTACAGTTACCGGTATCAGCTATGGATATAAGGAAAGTTCAAAATGTAGTAAAAGAAATATATGCAGGAGGAACAATTAAAGTAAGAATTACGAATGATTTGGATGAGCTAGATAATAGTGATAAGGTTCTTGTAATAGGTTCACAAAAATCAATAACCTATTCATATCAAACTGCTCCAGAAATGATGAAGAATTACTTCGATATAATAGAAGAGGAAAATAATCAGGTTTTGGAGTTGGTTGATAAAATTATAATTCAATCTTCGCAGTATTTTCCTATATATGGTTTCTCATTAATTGATCCGAAAATTAAAAGGACGGAGAAGTTGAAAAAACAGCAGAAGGAGAAGCTAAAAGCAATTTACGAGTTGGTTAAGGCTAGATATAAAGTGAAAGAAAATTCACTTATAGACATTTTGCAAAATGATAATTATGCGATGACTTATAAAAATGAAGTCATTGCATATGCGTTAATGGAGAAAAAAATAATGCCAGAGGAAGTTGAACCTTATTTGAAAGAAATGAGCAATTTAAGAGGAAATACCACCGATTATAGAAGATTATTATGTGCATATGATTATGTAAAATATTCTAATTACGATAGAAAAGATGCTAGCGATTAATCTTTAATTATATAATATATGTATATTTAAGTTTATTGACACCAATCCTCATCCATAGCATTAGCCCAAGCCTGC
>URUD01000010.1 GCA_900550935.1 uncultured Roseburia sp. | reverse complement strand
CTTTTCCACATCACTCAACGTCGTTTCTTCGGATTCTGTGGACTGCTCCGCATCATCACCGGTTCCTGTTGTCACAATAAACTTACCATCCTTAAAAAAAGTCTTATCTGCCTGTGGACGTATTGCACGCAGACGAACACCACTTGCCACTGACATTTTGTAAATATTGCTAATCGCTTTCTGCTGTGTCATCTTACACGGATAAGTCTGTGATTTTTTCTGAATTTCCTTCTGCGTCTTTGCCTGAGAAGCATTCATCTCATTTACGCGAATCTGCAAATCACTTAAATAATTCACTTCATTCATTTTCTGACCGGAATCCGTTTTCAAACGATTTGCCTGCTTCATATTTCTTTGAAATACAAATATCACGGTTCCAAGCAGAATCAATAATCCGCCAAGAATCAATATCAATCGTTTTTGTACGGTTGTCAATCCATTCTTCATCATTTCATCCCCGCTCTCTTTTTACTCTGTCTGACTGCCCTCTATCTCAGATGCTTTTTCATTCGCATCCACCACTTTATTGTAGGCAAAGGTTATCGTATATGAATATTGTTTCTTCTTTGTCAGTGCTTCGTTGGTCTCGGTAATCGAGTCAATTTTCACACTGGAAATTCCATCAATTTTTTCAAGCTGAATCTGCAGGGCAGACAGCGATAAAAGTTTATCGGTACTGATTGCATTAATCGTAACTTTTTCTTCATCACTGGTAATGCTCTGAATCTTAAAGGATTTCGGGCACTGTGCTTCCATACTCTTTAACAAGGCATGAAAATGATTGTTTTTATTATAAAATGTGGACATTGACACAAAACCAGGAATGGAATATACTTTAACCCATAGAACAACCGATTGCGCGATGCGCAAAAAAGAAAAACAAAAATCGGGAAAAGTTCTTGGAAAAACAGCACTTTTTAGAAAAGGGAGGATTTTTCAAATGAAGAAAAAAGTGATCAGTACATTAATTTGCGCAAGCATGGTAGCATCAATGCTTGCAGGATGCGGCGGAAACAACGCAGCAAACACAAGTGCTTCTGACAGCACAACAACAGATGCTGGTACAACAGCAGAGGCAGATACCACTGCAGCAGAAGCTTCTACAGAAGCAGCAGGTGATACAGCTTCCGCAGATGCAGTTGCAAATTTGATCGCAGCAACAGATGGAACTGTAAATATCGATCTCTGGTGTTCCGAGTTAGAGTCTTATCAGACTGTAATGAAAGAGCTGACAGACAAATTCCAGAATGAGTACTCTGATGTAGATTTCAACATCACGATCGGAGCAGTATCTGAAGCAGATGCAAAAGATAAGGTCCTTGAAGATATCGATGCAGCAGCAGATGTATTCGTATTTGCAGATGATCAGGTAAATGACCTGATAAACGCTGGAGCACTTCAGGAAGTAGCAGCTACTTATACCTATGATCCGAAAGCAACAAACTCTGAAGCAACTGTTGCAGCAGCGTCCAAAGATGGTAAACTTTACGCTTACCCACTGACTGCCTCTAACGGATACTTCTTATATTACGACTCATCTATCTTCTCAGAAGAAGATGTAGCTTCCTGGGAGTCTTTAGTTGCAAAAGCGGAAGAAGCTGGAACAAACGTTGGTATGAACATTGCAGATGGCTGGTATCTGTATGGTTTCTTCTCCGGTGCAGGCTGTGAGTTAAGTATGAACGAAGACAATACAAACAACTGTGACTGGAACTCAGCAACAGGTCTTGCAGTAGCAGAAAGCGTTGAGAATATCGCTTCTTCCAAAGCATTTGTCAATGTGGCAGATCAGGATGCAATCACGATGTTAAATGATGGTACACTTAGTGCATATGTTTCCGGTACATGGAACGCAAGTTCTTTCGAAGAGAAATATGGCGATGGATATGCGGCAACAAAACTTCCAACATTTGATGTAAATGGAACAGCTACACAGATGAAATCTTATGCAGGTTACAAATTTGTTGGTGTAAACTCTCATGCAGAAAATGTAGGATGGTCTATGCTTCTTGCTGAGTATTTAACAAACGAAGAGAGCCAGCTGGCAATTGGAAATGCTACTCAGGAAGGTCCTGCTAACACAGCAGCAGCAGAGCAGATCTCTTCTCCGGCACTTGCAGCACTTGCAGCTCAGTCCGCATATGCAGATCAGCAGATCGTTGGACAGAACTACTGGGATCCGGCGAAAGCACTTGGACAGAACTTAGTGGATGGTGCGTCTGACCTTCAGAAAATTCTTGATGATGCTGTAACAGGTATCACACAGCCAATCGCTGAATAAGCAGAAAATAACAGTACCATATTCCGCATGTCCTGCATGATCGCAGGGCATGCGGAAAGTGTAAAAAGACAAAATTATGTTCCAGCGAAAATAATTATTCACGCATATGGGAGTGAATCTTATGAAAACATTTTTAAACGCAATCAAAAAATACTTTGCTGATTTCGGTACAGCCGTGGCAAAGGGCGATATCTGGTGCAAACTTTCTTTGATTGTTATGGGTGCCGGATACTGGGGACGGAAACAGGTAGTAAAAGGAATACTTATGACAGCACTGGAAGCTATTGTGATCCTGTTTACCGGAATGTTCTCCATAAATTACATTAAGGATTTAAATACACTTGGTACGACACAGTATGAGTCAGTTTTTGATCCTTTGACCTTGAAAAATACTGTTAACGATTACGATAACTCGCTGTTGATCCTTCTGTACGGAATTGTCGGGATCCTGGTAATCGTAGCATTCATATTTTTATATATAAGCAATATGAAAGCGGTATACCGCCTTCAGCTTATGAAAGAAGAGGGAGAGCACATCAATACTTTCCGTGAGGATGTCAAATCTCTTTTCAACGGTAAGTTTTATATCACATTGCTTACCCTGCCAAGTATCGGCGTTATCATGATGAATATCATACCGATCATTTTCATGTCCTGTGTGGCATTTACCAATTATGATATGGATCATATGCCGCCAAACTATCTGTTTACATGGGTGGGACTCAGGAATTTTAAAAATATGTTTACAGGCGGAACGACCATCACATTCTCCTATGCATTCGTGAGGATTCTTGCATGGACGATGATCTGGGCAGTAACAGCAACTTTTACAACCTTTATCGGTGGTATTCTTCTTGCAAAACTGATCAATCATGAACATACATATTGTAAAAAACTCTGGAGATCACTTTTCGTTGTAACGATCGCTATCCCACAGTTTGTAACCTTACTGCTTGTCAGCAAAATGTTCAGCGATTACGGTATCGTCAATACACTTTGTTCTAAGATCGGACTGACCGGTTTCTTAAATGATATTGGACTGGTATCCGGAAACTTTATCCCGTTCCTTTCCAAACCGGGATGGTCACATTTCATGATCATTATGATCAATATCTGGGTCGGTGTACCATATCAGATGCTTTCTGCAACCGGTATTCTGATGAACATTCCAACTGACCAGTTGGAGAGTGCGAGAATTGATGGAGCGAACAAATGGCAGATCTTCTGGAAGATCACAATGCCATATGTCCTGTTCATCTGTGGACCGTCCCTGATCCAGAGCATTATTGCAAATATCAATAACTTCAACGTTATTTATCTGCTTACGAGTACAACAGCAACCTCCAATATGGCGTTTGCAAACTCCAACGCAAAAGAGACAGACCTGTTAATTACCTGGCTGTTTACCTTGACCAATGATAACTCGAACTATAAGATGGCATCTGTAATCGGTATTATTTCCTTTGCTATCTGTGCACTTCTTACACTGCTTAGCTATTCGAGAATGATCAGCGGAGATAAAGAGGAGGTGTATCAATAATGAAAGAAAAGACATGGAAGATAGTGGCAAGACATTTATTACTTGCATTGCTTGCAATCATCTGGCTGATCCCGATCGTGTGGCTGGTTGTAACATCACTTTCTGTAACAAAGGGTGTCAGCAATCAGCATTTTTTCCCGGAACACTGGACACTTGCCAACTATAAGCAGTTATTCTTACGGCCGGATACCGCAGCAAACTTCCCGGCATGGTTTAAAAATACCTTTATTGTAGCAGTATTTAGCTGCCTGGTTTCCTCCTGCTTCGTATTAATGGTTTCTTATGCATTCAGTTGTATGAGATTTAAAGCAAGAAAACCGCTGATGAGCTTCTCTATCATTTTGGGAATGTTCCCGGGTGTTTTGTCCATGATAGCAGTTTACTTTGTATTAAAGATGATCGGACTGACCGACTCAATGGCTGGTTTGGTTATCGTTTATTCCGCGGGTTCCGGTTTGGGATTTTTAGTGTTAAAAGGATTTTTTGATACGATTCCTGTTTCACTGCGTGAGGCTGCACGTCTGGAAGGCGCATCCGAGGCAACCATTTTTGCTAAGATCATCATTCCACTGTCAAAACCGATGATTGTTTATACGATCATCAATGCATTTTTAAGTCCGTGGATGGATTTTGTTATGGCACGTATCATGATCAAGTCAAAAGACTCATCTGACTGGACTGTTGCCATCGGACTTTACAACCTGTTGCAGAAGACTCTGATCGGAGATTACTTCGCAATCTTCTGTGCCGGCGGTGTTATGATCGCCATCCCGATCTCAATCCTGTTCGTACTGATGCAGAAGTTCTATGTTGAAGGAGTAACAGGTGGAGCGGTTAAGGGCTAAATCATAAGGAGAACATCTAAATAGACATTGCAGCAAGGGCTGCAATGCCTAAGATGTTCTAACCTTATATTAGAAGAACGCAAGGTCAGCGTTCTTCCATCTGAATATAGGAACACAAAAGCAGTGTTCTTCATATAACAAATATCTAGAGGAGAAAGAAAAATGGATAAATTTGTATTGAATCTTATTCATCGTCCAGAGATGGTTCCGGAGTATGCGGAAAAGGTTACTGGTCATGGAAAAACAGAAGATATCGGCAGAAAAGCTCTTTTGACAGAGTCTTTGGATATCTTTAAGACACAGCAGGAAGCTGCACATAAAAATGGATTAAAGACAACCATTCAGATGACATATGCCAGTCTGTTCAACGACGAGGCAGTCGCACTGGCAAAAGAACATCATGAGAAATACGGAGACGAGATTGCACTGTCCTTATTAGGACTTCCCTGCAAAGAGTTCCGTGAGAAATACAACACCAAGGATTTCTGTATCTGGATGTTCTCTATGGAAGATAAAAAAGAGATCGTCAATGATGTATTTGAGAAATTCCATGACAGATTTGGATTTTATCCGGAGTCAACCGGTTCTTATTACATGGATGCCGAGCTGACCAATTATATCAAGGAAAAATATCCGATGGTAAAATGCGCTGTTGCTACCTGCTGGGAAGAAGGACCAAAAGCATATCATACCTGTAACAATTCCTGGTATACTTTATTCGATGGCGGCCCATGGGCACCATGGATCCCTTCCAAACAGAACACGCATGCACCTGCAGCAAACGAGGCTGAGGACAGCGGTATCGTAGCGATCCCTCACTTATCCCGTGACCTGATCGCATGCTACGATGGAAATGGTTCCAACTTCGGAACACATCCACAGAATGTATTACGTGGTATGATCTATGACTCAAAGACCTGGGAGTACCCATATCTGTACAACCTGATCGATCAGTACCGTTCTCTTGAAAAATACAACAATGGTTACGCTTACAATATGATGTTCGTTGGACCAGGCTGGATGAACAAGATGGGACGTTGGGAAGCACCCTATGAATTACTGTTAAAATCTTACGAAGATGGTTGTGCATATTATGGCAAGCTGAAAAAAGAAGGCAAACTGGTTGATATGACCATGGCTGAGTTCGCAGATTACTATCGTGAGAAAAAACACTACACAGAGCCGGAATGTGCACTTTGGAGAGATATCTTATACGGATCAGACAAGCAGGTATTCTGGTACTGCGATCCATACATGAGAGCATGTGTCAACATGGATCAGGGTGGTGCGATCGTTGACTTGCGTCCATATGCAGCAAAATTAAAATGGGAAGTTGGTATCGGAACCAAACACGTTCAGGATGCTTCTTATCCATTCTTGATCCAGGAGAAATACCGTGCAGGTTATTTCACACACTATGCAGGAGAAGGCACGGTAAGAAGTGCGAAAGTCTGCTACAACGGAGAAGAGGTTGACTTATGTCTCTGCCGCACCAAAGCACACTTCTCAGAAGAGAAAGATGCTTCCGGCAATGTAACCGCAAGAGTCCTGACCTTAGACCCGGTTGATATCGAATTTGATGGATTAACTGTAACATTACAGACAAAAGAGTACTTTGAAGAGGGAACCGGACGTATCCGCATTGAGCGTAACATCTTAGAAATGAGTGATCCAGCAGCAAAAGTAGAGATCAATGAATACATGGTAGCATGCTATGGCACCACAGAGTATCCGGAAGATATGACAGGAATTACTTTAACCTGCGGCAGCAAGACCATCAACTATGAGTACAAATGCCGTGAAGCTGCTGAAACAGGAGCAGCAGAGGTAAGCGCAGTCGTTCCGCCTATCGAGACAAAGGTTTCTTTAAGCACAGAAGCAAAGGATGCAGAAGGTTATATCCATGAGGGATACGCGTTCTCTCCAATGTTTACATTAGGATATAAAAAGACAATGGCAGACAAGGAGGTATTTTCAACATGGCTCAATCTGGAAAAGGCAAATTAAATTATAGATGTCCATCCTGCTTTATGAGGGACTTAGACATTGATATGTTCTATGATAAGGATAAAAAAGAGTACTACTGTATTCGCTGTCAGTACACTGGAACGGAAGAGGATGTGCTTGAAAAAAATGAAATGGTTCGTTTCCGCTATCGTGCAATGATGAAACGTTTCGACAAATTTGATTTTGACTAAGCTACGATAAAAACGCAGTGGGCGGGAAAAACCTGTTCCGCTGCGTTTTGAATCTGACGAAAGACAGGAGGAGCACAGGAATGAAAAAGAAGAAAGCCGGAACGATGGAATTACGGTTTTATGAAGTGCCGCAAAATGAATATGTACTGGCTTTGCTGGGGGATAGCTGGATCAGGGACTATGGACATGATGAGACGGGGCATCATTTTCATAATCTGATGGAGATTGGATATTGCCGCAGCGGTGGTGGAGAACTGTTCCTGGATGGAAAAGGGATGCTGTATCAGCCGGCGATGGTAAGTGTGATACCGGCAAATTATCCACATATAACGATCAGTAATATAGACGAGGGACCAAGCTTCTGGGAGTATTTATTTTTAGAACCGGCACAGATCATCGCAGAAATGTATCCGGAAAATGAACTCTATCAGAGAGAACTGCTGGAAAAAATCAACTCAAAACCATTGTTTATCCATGAGTGGGAGAATCGGAATCTGGCATTGATCATCCGAATGATCATGGAAGAGATGCGTGCAAAACGGCTGCATTATGTGGACAGTGTCAAAGGACTTTTGTATGTATTGATCACAGAGATCCTGCGCATGAACGAGCAGGAGGACATCCGGGTGGAGCCGGAAGGGAATGCCAGAAAGAACGCAGGAGTTTCCCAGATCGGAGCCGCTTTAGAATATGTCAAAGCAGAGTATATGCATATGATACGGGTGGAGGAACTGGCAAAGGCATGCCATATGAGTGAAACACATTTCAGACGGCTGTTTGAGGGCTGTATGAACATGTCACCGGTTGATTATATCAATCTGGTGCGGATCCAGAAAGCATGTGATCTGATGAAGAAAACAAACGATTCTATGGATATCGTGGCACAAAAAGTGGGCTTTGCAACAACGTCTACGTTTAACCGGAATTTCAAGAAATTCCTGAATACATCTCCCTATCAGTGGAAAATCAACCCGGAAAATTATGAGCACAAACTGCTCAATTATCATATCTCAGCCCGAAAAGGCTGGTAATGCCCATAAATGGTCAGATATGCGTGTTTTACATCGGAATATGCGCACTACAAGGCACTATATTTCGTTATAATATACATACAATCAATCGAAAACAACGAAATATCAGTCAAAATGACGAATGATAAAAACGCTGTTAAAAAAATGATTGGTTAAAATGATACATTTTGGGAGGTACATTTTATGAAGAAAAAAGTAGTGTCACTTATGTTAGTCACAGCGATGATTGCAACCATGACAGCTGGCTGTGGATCTGGCAATGGAAACTCAGCTTCCACCAACACAGGAAGCAATGGCAGCGGAACAACAACCGCAGATGCCAGCGATAGCAAAGACGCAGCAGATACTTCTTCTGATGCAGCAGGTGGTGACAATAAACTTACCGTTTACGCGTGGGATGCAAACTTCAATATCCCGGCACTGCAGGCAGCAGCAGATGACTATAAAGCAAACGTTGATCCGGATTTCGAATTGGAGATCATCGAGCAGTCACAGTCATCTGATATCGAGGATGCCATCACATTAGCAGGTTCTGCAGGTGATTACAGCACATTACCAGATATCGTTTTATTCCAGGATCACTGGATCGGACGTTATGTAGCAGATTATCCGAATGCATTCGTACCGGTAGATGATGCAGATGTTGACTGGTCTGATTTCGCAGCTGAGAAACTTTCTTACTCCACGATCGATGGTGTGCACTATGGTTTTCCGGTAGACAATGGTACTGTTATCTGTGCATATCGTGTAGATCTGTTAGAGGAATGCGGATACACCATTGATGATATGACAGGTATTACCTGGGATAAATTCATAGACATCGGTGAAGAAGTATACAACAAAACAGGCAAATATTTACTTTCCATGGATGGTGATGGAAACGACCTGGTATACATGATGCTTCAGGCAGAAGGCGAGTCACAGTTCAAAGATGGCAAACCATACATCACAGAGAATGAGAAATTAGTTAAGATCGTAGAGATCATCGGTGAAATGATCAACAGAAACGTATTATATCTGGCAAATGACTGGTCCGATTATACCGATCAGACCATCATCGGTGACATGGTAGCTGGTGTCATGAATGGTAACTGGATCATCCCGACCATCGAGCAGGTTTCTGAAAACAGTGGAAAATGGGAGATCACTTCTATGCCAACCATCGAGGGCGGCGAGGGATATGCTTCCAACGGAGGAGCTTCTCTTTATATCACAGCAAACTGCCAGAACACAGATTTAGCTAAGAAATTCTTAAGCTATACATTTGGCGGAAGCTCAGCAACTTATGATGCAGCATTAACCAATGGTGGTGTTATCACAACCTGTATCTCTGCCGGTAAATCAGATGTTTACAGTCAGGGTGTTGCATACTTCAACAATACACCGATCTACGCACAGATCGTAGAGATGGGATCCCACGTACCGGTAATCGAGCAGAGTGATTATCATTACACCTGCCGTACACAGATTGCAGCAGCAATCATCAATATCCAGAACGGTACAGACGTTACAGAAGCATTACAGGCAGCAGAAGACCAGTTGAACTTTGAAATGGGCAACTAGTAATTGAATGGAAGGGGAGTCGGCAAACCCGATTCCCCTTTTGCTAAAAAGGGGGGCTTACATTGAAGAAGAAAAAAGGTATGAGCGTGGTGGCAAAACAGCACGCAGCAGGCTGGATCTATCTGGCACCGGCAACGATTTTAATCGCAGTAATGAGTTTTTATCCGATTATCCAGGCGATAATCACATCATTAAAGACAGGTTCTTCTGCCAACATGAAATGGGCAGAACCGATTTTTTACAATTACACACGAATGTTCCAGGACAAATTATTTCTTCGTTCTGTTGGGAATACGTTCCTATATTTATTGATCGAAGTACCGATCATGTTAATCCTTGCGATACTTTTAGCACAGCTTTTAAACAATAAGGACTTAAAATTCAAAGGATTCTTTCGTACCTGTGTGTTCCTTCCATGTGCAACATCACTGGTTTCTTATTCTTTGATCTTTAAATCTTTATTTGCAACACAGGGTCTGATGAACTCTATTTTGATGAACCTTGGGATCATCCATGAAAACATCAACTTCCTTGGAAATTCAGGAAGCGCAAAAGCGATCATCATTATCGCACTGATCTGGAGATGGACCGGATACAATATGGTATTTTTCCTTGCCGGATTACAGAATATTGAGTATTCCGTATATGAGGCAGCGAAGATCGATGGGGCAAACGGCTGGAAAACATTCTGGAAGATTACCGTTCCACTGTTGAAACCAACGATCGTTATGACCGTGATCATGTCAATCAATGGTACCTTACAGTTGTTCGATGAGTCTGTAAACTTAACAAAAGGTGGACCGGCAAACTCAACCATTACAATGTCGCATTACATTTACAACAACTCCTTTGGACAGGGTGTTGCAAACTTTGGATATGCGTCAGCAATGTCCTTCTTTGTATTTATTTTAGTAGCAGTCCTTGCTGCAATTAATATGAAAGTAGGTGATAAGCGTGATTAAGAAAAGAAAAACATCAGGGATCCAGAAGAGACTGATCCCGTCCTATATTTTTCTGACGATTGTTTCACTGATTTCAGTCTTTCCACTTTACTGGATGATCACAGCAGCGACGAATACTTCCGTAGAGGTAGCAAGAGGAAAGATCACATTTGGTACACATGCGATCGAGAACTTCCAGAAACTGATTGCGCAGCAGGACCTTTGGGGAGCACTTGGAAACTCTTTCCTGTATGCAGGTGTTCAGACGATAGCAGCATTATTTATCTGCTCACTGGCAGGTTATGGATTTGAACTGTACCATGACAGACACAAAGACAGAGTATTCTCTGTATTATTGCTTGCGATGATGGTACCGCAGGTTGCAACGATGATCCCTCTGTTTAAGATGATCTCGAAAATGAGGCTGTTAAATACGGTCTGGGCATTTATCCTGCCGGCGATCTCCACACCGTTTTTGATCATGATGTTCCGCCAGAATTCCAGAAACTTCCCAGTGGATATCATGGAGGCAGCCCGTATCGATGGATTAAGCGAGTTTAAGATTTTCTTTAAAATGTATATGCCGATCATGAGATCGACTTATGCGGCAGCAGCAGTTATTACTTTTATGAACGCATGGAACGCATATCTGTGGCCAAAGGTTGTTATGACCGATAACAGTGCGCAGACCATGCCGATGTTAATTGCCAATGTGGCTGCCGGATATACCATTGACTATGGTGTATTGATGATGGGCGTATTGTTCTGTTCTATTCCTACGATGATCATTTTCTTTGTATTGCAAAAACAATTTGCCGAAGGTATTACAGGAGCAGTAAAATAAAAAGATAAGGCGCGAGAAAATAAGACCGGTGGTGAGATTCACCGCCGGTTTTTTTCGCAGAAATGAGGTGACTTATGGAATTTGATGTAAGGAAAATAAGTGATCCGGTTTTTTTTGAGGAAAACCGCATGGCGGCACATTCGGATCATATCTGCTATCAGACAAAAGAAGAGGCACAGCTTGAAAGTTCAGGGCTACGCTATTCACTTGATGGTGTCTGGAAATTTCACTATGCCAGAAATCATACAATGACGATTCCTGGATTTGAGAAAGAAGATTATAATTGCAGACCATGGGATGATATCCGTGTTCCGGCACATATCCAGATGGAAGGTTATGATGTACCGCAGTATGCCAATGTGCAGTACCCATGGGATGGCAGAGAAGAGATCTGGACGGATCAGGTACCGGAGGAATTTAATCCGGTGGCAAGTTATGTGAAATATGTGACACTGCCGGAAGATTTTATCAAAAAGGGAATTTATATCTCATTCCAGGGTGTGGAGAGTGGATTTGCACTCTGGGTCAATGGCAGTTATGTGGGTTACAGTGAGGACAGTTTCACTCCTTCCGAATTTGATCTGACTCCATATTGGAAGGATGGCGAAAACAAGATTGCTGTTTCGGTATTCAAATGGACCTCATCAAGCTGGTGTGAGGATCAGGATTTCTTCCGGTTCTCCGGTATCTTCCGCAGCGTTTATCTGTATACGATGGCAGAAGTGCATGTATATGACCTGAAAATAGAATCGCTTCTTTCCGATGATTATAAGACAGGTTCCCTGGAGCTTGCCATGAAGATCAGGGGAGAGGGAAAAGCGAAACTGACACTGAAAAAAGACGGGAATGTTATTTTTGCTGAAGAGATCGCCGTAAAAGATGGGGATAATCAGTTCAGTAAGAAAGTGACAGACCCGGTTTTATGGAGTGCAGAGATTCCAGAACTTTATCAGCTTGAGATCGAATTGTCAAAGGATGGCGCAGATACTGTGGAGTGGTTGGAGCAGAAAGCAGGATTTCGCCGTTTTGAGATGAAAGACGGCATCATGTGCCTGAACGGAAAGCGCATCGTATTTAAGGGTGTAAATCGCCACGAATTCAGCAGCAAGACCGGACGTGTTGTGCACAGAGAAGAAGTGATAAAAGATATTGTGACCATGAAACAGAACAATATCAATGCCATAAGAACCTGTCATTATCCGGATGACTCAACTTTATATGGTCTGTGTGATGAATATGGCATGTATCTGATCGCAGAGAACAATCTGGAATCTCACGGTTCCTGGGATGTTTATTTAAAAGGAAAAGTAGAAAAAGACAAGATCGTACCGGGTGACAATATGGACTGGGAGCCGATGATGTTAGACCGCGTCAACTCCTGCTATCAGAGAGATAAGAACCATCCGGCAATCCTGATCTGGTCCTGCGGAAATGAATCCTATGGCGGAAAAGTCATTTATGATATGTCACAGAAATTCAGAGAACTTGATCCACATCGTCTTGTTCATTATGAAGGTATCTTTCAGGACAGAACTTATGAGGCAACCAGTGATATGGAGAGCCAGATGTATCCGCCGGTAACCCGGATTGTGGAATACCTTGAAGAGCACAAAGAGAAACCATTTATCTGCTGTGAGTACACCCATGCAATGGGAAATTCCTGCGGAGCCATGCATAAATACACCGATCTGACGGATACCCATCCGCGTTATCAGGGAGGCTTCATCTGGGACTATATCGACCAGTCCATTCTGAAAAAAGACCGTTATGGAAAAGAATTTCAGGCATACGGTGGAGACTTTGCAGATCGTCCGACCGATTATAATTTCAGTGGAAATGGCATCTGCTACGGAGGAGAGCGGGATGCTTCTCCAAAGATGCAGGAGGTAAAATTCAACTATCAGAACATCAGTGTCGCATTTGAACAGAACAATTTTGTTGTGAAAAATAAAAATCTGTTCCTGTCCACAGATGCCTATGACTGTTATGCGATCTTAGCGCGCAATGGCATTGTTGTGAAAAAGGAGAAAGTAGAGACAGCGGCAGCTCCGCTTTCCGAAGAAACTTATCCGATCCCGTTTGTTATTCCGACCGATGCAGAGTACGCACTTACCATATCCTTTGCATTAAAAGAGGATACGTTATGGGCAAAGGCTGGGCATGAGGTTGCTTTTGGACAGAAGATCTATAAGAAAGTACAGATTCCTGTCATTTCACAAAAACCGCTTCGTGTGGTACACGGACATTATAATCTTGGCGTAAAGGGAGAAAACTTTGACTGTCTGTTTTCTGAACTGAGCGGAGGTCTGGTTTCCTACCGCTATGCAGGAAAAGAGATGATCGAAAAGATCCCGATGCCGAACTTCTGGCGTGCACCGGTGGATAACGACTGTGGAAGCGTGGCACCGGGAAGATATGCACAGTGGAAAATTGCCAGTATGTATGCAAGTCCGAAATCCTTATCCAACGAAGCCCTTCCGATCGATGTCAAAGAGGAAGAGCATATGGTAACCGTAACTTATACCTATATGCTGCCGACCACACCGATCGCATCCTGCAAAGTAGCGTACACCGTTTTTGCAGATGGCACAGTGGAAACAAAATTATTCTATGATCCGGTAGAGGGATTGCCGGATATGCCGGAATTTGGTATGCTGTTCAAACTGAATGCAGATTATGATCAGTTAGAGTGGTACGGCATGGGACCGGAAGAGACCTATGCAGACCGCAGACAGGGGGCAAAACTTGGTATTTACCGAAACCGTGTTGCCGACAATGTGGCGAAATATTTAGTGCCACAGGAATGTGGCAATAAAGTCGGTGTCCGTTATGCGAAAGTAACGGATGCAAAGGGCAGAGGAATGATCTTTGAAGGAGACGAGCTGTCTTTCTCAGCACTGCCTTATACCCCGCATGAGATGGAAAATGCAATGCATCCATATGAACTGCCGGAAGTGCACTATACGGTTGTCCGGGTTGCACTCGCACAGATGGGCGTTGGCGGCGACGACAGCTGGGGTGCTCTGGTACATCCGGAGTATCATATCCCGGCGGGAGAGCCACTTGAATTAAAATTCCGTTTCCGCGGAATCTGAGAAAAAAGACAGACATTTGGAGGAAATATAATATCATGCAGAAATTTGTAAAAGGAATGGATTTATCTACCTTACTGGAACTGGAAAAATGTGGAGCAAAATACTATGATGATGGAAAAGAAACAGACATTTTAGACATTATGAAAAAGTATGATGTAGATACGATCCGAATCCGCATCTGGAACGACCCATGGTCTGAGACAGGGGAGTCTTATGGAGCTGGAGAAAATGATCCGGGAACTTCCCTTGCGATCGCAAAGAAAGTAACCGATGCCGGATTTGGCGTACTGATGAATTTCCATTATAGTGATTTCTGGGCAGACCCGGGCAAACAGATCAAACCAAAGGCATGGGCGCATTACAGTGTGGAAGAACTCGAAAAAGCGGTATATGATTTTACACTCAGTACCATGCGCACTTATCTGGAAAATGGCGTCAATGTGACGATGGTCCAGGTCGGAAATGAACTTTCCAATGGTCTGTTATGGCCGGATGGAAAAGTGCCGGCTTACGATAATATCGCACGTTTTGTCAATGCCGGCATCCGCGCGGTACGAAGAGCAGATGCAGAGCGGTTAGAGGGCAGATTTTTATGCAGATGCCAGGTGGACGGCAGGGAACTGGATAAGATCCCTGTCATGCTCCATCTGGACAATGGTGGCAACAACGCACTCTACCGTGAATGGTTTGATAACTTTGTAAAACGTGGGGAGGACTTCGAAATCATCGGTTTATCCTACTATCCGTTCTGGCATGGAACCTTGCAGATGCTTACTGATAACATGAACGACATCGCAGAACGTTTTGGCAAAGATCTGATCGTTGCCGAGGTTTCCATGGGTTATACGATGGAAGATTACGCTTCCTGTGAGAAACTGTCTGCCGAGGAGCGAAAAGGTTATGCGACAAAACCTGCTCTGGTAGAAAAGATCGAGTACCCGATGACCAGACAGGGTCAGTACGATTTCATGGAAGATTTCTTAAATCGGATCAGCCACATCCGTGATGGAAAAGGGAAAGGCTTCTTTTACTGGGAGCCGGCATGGATCCCGGTTCCGGGTTCCGGCTGGGCAACTCCTGCATCTTTAAAATATATGGGCGATCCGGGACCGTGTGGGAATGAGTGGGCAAATCAGGCACTGTTTGATTATGAAGGAAACACATTAAAGACCTGGGAACTGATCCGGGATTTTAAAGTGGAATAAAAGAGACTGGGAAAAAACGAGGAACATGTAACTTTGTTGCATGTTCCTTTTTCCTTTGTTGCAGTTTCACATTCAGGCATTGCAAAGAATACGATACGCGTTATAATAAGATTATCAAGAAAAATGAAACAAAGACATCCTGATTTTTTTCAGAGCAGAAACAGGATGCAGAAATAAGCGGAACTAAGAAAAATGATGTATAGGAGGAAATGTATATGGAATGGGAAAACGTACTCGCAAAATTTAAAGAGTTATTTGGTGGTGAGGGGGAAATCGGTGTTTATTTTGCACCGGGACGTGTGAATATGATTGGAGAACATACCGACTATAACGGTGGCCATGTATTTCCATGTGCCCTGACAATCGGTACTTATGGTGTGGCAAGAAAAAGAGCGGATAAAAAACTCCGATTCTATTCCATGAACTTTGAAAACCTTGGTGTGATCGAGTCTTCTGTAGAGGGATTAAAACCGGAAAAAGAAGCTGACTGGACGAATTATCCAAAGGGCGTGATGTGGGCATTTGGCGAAAAAGGCATGAAAGTAGAGCAGGGTATGGACCTTGTCTTATTTGGAAATATCCCAAATGGTTCCGGACTTTCTTCTTCTGCTTCCGTTGAGGTACTGACTGGTGCAATCTTAAGAGATATGTTCGGATTTGAGGTGAGCAATCAGGATCTTGCACTGATCGGACAGTTTTCTGAGAATAAATTCAACGGGGTCAACTGTGGTATCATGGATCAGTTCGCGATCGCAATGGGCAAAAAAGGTCATGCCATCTTTTTGGATACGGCAACCTTAAAATTTGAGTATGCACCGATCAAACTGGAAAATGCAAAGATCGTAATCTCCTGCAGTAACAAGAAACGTGGTCTGGGCGATTCCAAATACAACGAACGCCGCAGCGAATGCGAGACTGCACTGGCAGAGATCCAGAAAGTAGTAAAGATCAATGCACTGGGAGATTTAACCGAAGAGCAGTTCGAACAGTACAAAGATGCCGTGACAGATCCGGTATGCAGAAAACGCGCAAAACATGCCGTTTATGAGAACCAGAGAACCATAAAAGCAGTGGAAGCACTGAAAAACAACAACGTTACCCTGTTTGGAGAGCTGATGAATGCTTCTCATGTTTCCCTGCGTGACGACTATGAAGTAACCGGTATCGAGCTGGATACGTTGGTAGAAGAAGCATGGAAAGTAGACGGTGTCATTGGTTCCCGTATGACAGGAGCCGGATTTGGCGGATGTACTGTCAGCATTGTAAAAGATGAGGCAGTTGATACCTTCATCGAAAAAGTCGGAGCTGCATACAAAGACAAGATCGGCTACGCAGCAGACTTTTATGTAGTAGAGATCGGAGATGGCCCGGTAAAATTAGCCTAAGGATGGAGGAGCATCATGATACAGGAGAAAATATTAGAATTAACAGAATATGGTCTGGTAACGGGACTGGTAAAACCAGAGGATAAGCGTTATACGATCAATCGTCTGCTGGAACTGTTCGCACTGGATGAACTGGAAGACGAAGTTGTAGCAGCATATGAGAAGAGAACTCCGATGACACAGGAGAGTGCTGAGGCAGCGTTGGAGGACATCTTAACAGGGATGCTTGACTATGCGGCAGAGCAGGGGCTGATGGCAGAAGATACTGTTACATACCGTGATCTGTTTGATACAAAAATCATGAGCATGTTAATGCCAAGACCAAGTGAAGTGGTAACCACATTTAAAGGACTTTATAATCATCAGTCCGCACAGGCGGCAACCGATTATTTCTATAAATTAAGCTGTGACTCGAACTATATCCGCAGATACCGCATCAAAAAGGATCTGAAGTGGACAGCAGACACTGAATTTGGTACACTGGATATTACAGTTAATTTATCCAAGCCGGAGAAAGATCCAAAGGCGATCGCAGCAGCAAAACTTGCAAAACAGAGCGGTTATCCGAAATGTCTGTTATGCAAAGAAAATGAGGGATATGCAGGGCGCCTCAATCATCCGGCAAGACAGAACCACAGGATCATTCCGGTTAAAATCAACAACAGTGACTGGTTCTTCCAGTATTCACCATATGTATATTACAATGAACACTGCATCGTCTTCAACGCAGAGCATACACCAATGAAGATCGAGCGTGCGACCTTTGGAAAACTGTTAGATTTTGTAGAGCAGTTCCCACATTATTTTGTAGGTTCCAATGCGGATCTCCCGATCGTAGGCGGTTCTATTTTAAGCCATGACCATTTCCAGGGCGGACATTATGAGTTTGCAATGGCAAAGGCACCGGTGGAGAAAGAGATTTCCTTCTGCGGATTTGAAGATGTAAAGGCAGGCATTGTAAAATGGCCAATGTCTGTTATCCGTATCAGCGCGGCAGATAAAAACCGTCTGATCGAACTGGCAGACAAGATCTTACTGACCTGGAGAGGTTATACCGATGAGGCAGCATTTGTATATGCCAATACAGATGGAGAGCCACACAATACGATCACTCCAATCGCAAGAAGACGTGGAAATGATTACGAGTTGGATCTGGTTCTCCGTAACAACATTACAACAGAGGAGCATCCGCTTGGTGTTTATCATCCACATGCAAAACTTCATCACATCAAGAAAGAAAATATCGGCCTGATCGAGGTTATGGGTCTTGCAGTTCTTCCAGCCCGCTTAAAAGGCGAGATGGCAGAATTAGAGCAGGCACTTCTCGATGGCAGCTCTCTCCGTGAGAATGAGACGCTGGCAAAACATGCAGACTGGGTGGATGAATTTTTACCAAAATACGGTTTCACCGCAGGGGCTGGCCTTGAGGGCGAGATCGCACCAGAGAAATTGCATGAGATCATCCAGACAGAGATCGGTCTGGTATTTATGGAAGTATTAAAGGATGCAGGCGTATACAAATGCACAGAGGAAGGAAGAGAAGCCTTTGTTCGTTTTGTAGATACCGTAAATAAATAAGAAAGATATCCGGGATAGGATAGAAGTGCGTTTTCGCAGTTCTATCCTATTTTGCTTTACTATTGTATGGTAATGTGATAAAGTATAAAAAGTATAGATAGAAAGAAAGGCGTGGTTATTCGCATGATATCAAAAAAAATACAAAAAGCACTGCAAGGAAATTCTGCAATCCGTGCCATGTTTGTAGAAGGAAAACAGATGGCAGCAAAATATGGAGCAGAAAATGTTTATGATTTCTCCCTTGGAAATCCGGCAACACCGGCTCCGGCAAGCTTAAACCAGTCCATAAAGGATCTGCTAGATGAAGTAGACAGCTTGGAGATCCATGGCTATATGGAAAACGCAGGTTATCCGGACGTGCGTGCAGCAATCGCAGAGAACTTAAATAAACGGTTTGAAACAGACTTTGATTTCCATAATATCATTATGACAGTCGGTGCAGCAGGCGGTCTGAATATCATCTTTAAAACGATCTTAGATCCGGGAGATGAAGTGATCGTGTTTGCACCGTTCTTTGGCGAATATCGTCAGTATGCAGCAAACTTTGATGCACAGATCGTTACCGTGCAGCCGGACTTAGAGACATTCCAGCCGGATCTGGCTGATTTTGAAGCAAAGATCACAGAAAAGACCAAGGCATTGATCGTCAATACCCCAAACAACCCGACTGGTGTGATCTATAAGCCGGAGACGATGAAAGAGATCGCAGCGATCTTAGAGCGGAAACAAAAAGAGATCGGACATGATATCTACCTGATCTCGGACGAGCCGTACCGTGAGCTTGTTTATGATGGCAACACACAGGATTTCCTGACAAAATATTATAACAATACACTGGTTGGCTATTCATTCAGTAAATCACTGTCTCTTCCGGGAGAACGTATCGGTTATGTCGTAGTGCCAAATGAAGCATCCGATGCCGAAGATCTGATCCGCGGTATTGAGATCTCCAACCGTACGCTTGGATTTGTCAATGCTCCATCACTGATGCAGAAAGCGGTTGCACGCTGTCTGGATGAGAAAACAGATGTGGCATTTTATGATAAAAACAGAACCATGCTCTACGAAGGGCTGACCAAACTCGGATTTACCTGCATCAAGCCGGAGGGAGCTTTTTATCTCTGGGTAAAATCACCGGTTGGGAACGAGGAAGATTTTGTCAACGAGGGCAAGAAATATAATATTCTGATGGTAAAGGGAGGCGCATTTGGCTGTCCGGGCTATGTCCGTCTGGCTTATTGCGTATCACACGAGACCATTGAACGGTCATTGCCAGCATTTGAAAAACTGGCAGAGGCATATCACCTGTAAATCGGTTTTATGATGGGAGAGAAAGATGGAAAACTGGGAGTCTTATGTAAGGAAAGTGGTACCTTATGTTCCGGGGGAACAGCCACAGGAGAGCAATCAGATCAAATTAAACACCAATGAAAATCCATATCCGCCTGCACCGGGCGTTGTGAAGGCATTGCAGGAATTTCAGACGGACCGGCTTCGTCTGTATCCGGAACCGACCTGTAAGGTATTGGTGGATGCGATCGCAGAGTATTATCATCTGAAGCCGGAGCAGGTCTTTGTGGGGGTTGGCTCGGATGATGTGCTGGCGATGATCTTCCTGACCTTTTTTAATGCAAAAACTCCGATCGTCTTCCCGGATATTACCTATTCTTTTTATGATGTCTGGGCAGATATGCTTCGGATCCCATACGAGGTGAAGCCGCTCAATGCGCAGTTTCAGATATGCAAGGAAGATTATTATGGAGAAAACGGTGGTGTGATCTTCCCGAACCCGAATGCGCCTACCGGTATACTGATGGAGCTTTCCGAAATTGAGGATATTTTGGAACACAACCGGGATGTCATTGTGGTCGTGGATGAAGCGTATATCGATTTTGGTGGAAAAAGTGCACTGCCGCTGATCGAACGGTATGACAATCTTTTAGTGGTGCAGACTTTCTCCAAATCCCGTTCCATGGCAGGGATGCGGATCGGCTATGCAATGGGAAATCCGAAACTGATCCGTTACATCAATGATGTAAAATATTCGTTCAACTCCTATACGATGAACCAGACAGCACTGGCACTCGGAGTGGAAGCGATACGGGACCAGGCTTATTTTGAAGAGACCAGACAGAAAGTCATTGCAACAAGAGAGTGGACCAAGGGCGAATTAAAGAAACTGGGCTTCTCCTTTGGCGATTCGATGAGCAATTTTATTTTTGCAACGCACGAAAAAGTGCCTGCAAAGGAACTCTTTGAGGCACTCAAACGGGAACATATTTTTGTACGGTATTTTGCATCCCAGGAACGGATCTCCAATTACCTGCGCATCAGTATCGGTACGCAGGAAGAGATGGAAACATTAATCCGTTTTCTGACTTCTTACCTGCAGCAGGAGAAAGCCTGACACAGCGGCAATAACGCTGACGAAGAAGGAAAGGATAACGGAAGCCGGGGTAGAGCCGATGTTGATCGAAGTCATTACGACAGTTCCGAGCAGGTTGTATAAAAAGTGAAAGAGGATGGAGTAATAAATGCTGCCACATTTTTCACAGATATAACCCATGACAAGACCCAGACAGCAGGCGTAGATCCCCTGCAGGATGTTCATATGAAATACGCCAAAGAGGATTGCCTGAAAAAGATTTGCTGCCCAAAACGGCAGCACTTTTTTTGCCTGTCGCATGGTAACACCACGGAAGATCAGCTCTTCCGAAAACGGAGCCAGTAAAACGGAATAGCAGATGACAGGAAGTGTGACATCGTTCATTCCGGCACTTTCGATCAGAGTCTCATATGCCTTCAGCCATGCAGGGAAGATCATAGCGATGATACTGATCAGAAAAGAAGTTAAAACCTGTGTGGCAGGTGCCAGTAAAATGATCCCAAAGATGGAACACGGACGGAAAAATCCGGGATGTTCTGGTAAAAATTCGCCTTCGTATCTGCTGTAGTACCACAATCCGAATATTCCGGTACAGAACAGGGAAAATAAGATCATGACTGAGGTATTAAAGCGGTTGTTACTCCATAATACGACAAGGTCGGTGTAGATCTCTGTAAACGAGAGTTTGTGTATTACTCCATAACCATACCACAGATTTTCCCAGAGCAGGGAAACGCCCATGGCAAAAAATAATGCTGCAAATTGCAGGGAAAGTGCGAGCAGCAGTGGGACAAAGGTAAAGAAAAACGAACCAAATTTTTTCATTTTGATCTCCTATCTGAAAGAAAGCTTGCTTTTTTTTCATATATTGAGTATTATATCAATCGTGTCTTTGGAATGCAACCGCTGTATGAAAGGAACGAGTTCCTTGAAAATATCGTGAAAAAGACTATTTACTTTAAAACTTTAATATGCTAAAATCTATTTAGGTGTTATAAAAGAAAAAGGAGAAAGGAACATGAGTAAGAAACTTAGGACAGAAGCAGTAGATCATCTTTTTGATGCAATTTTAAGTCTTCAGAACAGAGAAGAGTGCTATACATTTTTTGAAGATGTCTGCACCGTAAATGAGCTGCTTTCATTATCACAGAGATTTGAAGTGGCCAAAATGCTCAGAGACCAGAAAACATATCTGGATATTGCAGAAAAGACCGGAGCATCTACCGCAACCATCAGCCGTGTCAATCGTTCATTGAATTATGGCAATGATGGATACGATATGGTGTTTCAGAGATTACAAAACGGAACAGAACAGACAGAATAGAAGGTCTGATAAGCAAACAGATAGAAAAAAGAGACTGCCGCCCGGTAGTCTCTTTTTGCGGTGCGCCTTGCGGCGCATGTTTCATGTTATTTTTTCTCTTTGCCTTTTGGGCTATCCTGTGGAGCGGAAGCGGTCATCTGATCTACAATCTTTTCGATCAGAGTTTTTTTGATGTAGACATCATAGCTTAACATACAGATAAAACTGAAGGTGTGCAGTAAGTCTGCTTCCTCTTCGGATGCACCCTCAAAGGTATTCATAGAAGTTTTGAATTTCTTGGCGAGGTCTTTCATGATATTGACCGTTTCCTGATGCTCTAACCCAAATACTTCCTTGTAAATGTCCTCTAAGCTGTAATCTCCGGTGTCATTGCCGAAATACTGGTCGGTGATCGGCCCTAAAATGTTCTGGATGTCGCTGATACTTAAAATGCTCTTAAAATAGTAGATAAAGATCAGGGTAAGAACATGCTCTTTGGTGTATTTCTTTTTCTCTGGTGGAGGAAGAAGATTGTTTTTGGCGTAATTGTTGATCATGGTCTTAGTCAGGATCTTGTCGTCATCATGCCGTTTGGAAGCGGCGAGCTGTGAATCCATGAAAGTTGTGATCTGATCCATATAAAGGTCGATATTGGGAATATCTTCCGGTCTGACATAATCGATTTTGCTTAATTCGGAGAGAATATCACTCAGAAATTTTTTTGTATCTAAATTCATTGTCTGCCTCACTTTGCTGCAATGTAGCTGCTTCAATTTTAGATTATCCTAATGACATTATATAGTTTTCAAAACTATATGGCAAGATACAATTCAGGGAAAATGTTATTTGAAAACTAAAACAGAAAATATGTTCTCTTTTGGGGAGAAGTATGTTATACTGAAAACCATGAATAGAAAGAAAAGGAAACGGCAGAATGAGTATATATGATACATTGAATGAACAGCAGAAAAAGGCGGTGTTTCAGACGGAGGGGCCGGTACTGATCCTCGCCGGTGCAGGCTCCGGCAAGACGCGTGTACTGACACATCGCACCGCTTATCTAATAGAAGAAAAGAATGTCAATCCGTATCACATCATGGCAATCACCTTTACCAACAAGGCGGCAGGAGAGATGCGTGAGAGGATCGACAAACTTGTGGGATATGGCTCGGAGAGCATCTGGGTGTCAACCTTCCACTCAACCTGTGTGCGTATTTTAAGACGTCATATTGACCGGATCGGATATGATACGAATTTTACGATCTATGATTCGGATGATTCCAAATCTCTGATGAAAGACATCTGCAAGAAACTGGAGATCGATACGAAACGATACAAAGAGCGGATGTTCCTAAGTGCGATCTCATCTGCAAAGGATGAGCTGGTATCACCGACCGAGTTTATGACAAAGGCGGCTGCGTCCTTTGATATCGGAAAAAAGAAGCAGGCAGAGGTATACCGTGAGTATCAGGAGGCGTTAAAGAAAAACAATGCACTGGATTTTGATGATCTGATCGTAAAGACCGTAGAGCTGTTTCAGTCTGATCCGGAAGTACTGGCATATTATCAGGAGCGTTTTCAGTATATCATGGTGGACGAGTATCAGGATACCAATACCGCACAGTTCCAGCTGATCCGTCTGCTGGCAGGCAAATATAAGAATCTCTGCGTGGTGGGGGATGATGACCAGTCCATTTACAAGTTTCGCGGGGCAAATATTTACAATATCTTAAATTTTGAAAAGCATTTCCCGGATGCGGTCACGATAAAACTGGAGCAGAATTATCGTTCGACCCAGAATATCCTGGATGCGGCAAACCATGTGATCGCCAACAATGTCGGCAGAAAGGCAAAATCTCTGTGGACGGCAAACGATGTTGGTGAAAAGATCGATTTTGAGCAGTTTGACACCGGATATGATGAAGCGGATTACATTGCAAGGGATATCCTTCGCATGGTAAGAGAGGGCAGATGCCACTATGGCGATATTGCGATCTTATACCGCACCAATGCGCAGTCCCGT
This sequence comes from uncultured Roseburia sp., assembly GCA_900550935.1. Taxonomy (GTDB): domain Bacteria; phylum Bacillota; class Clostridia; order Lachnospirales; family Lachnospiraceae; genus Roseburia. The sequence goes on along the minus strand of URUD01000010.1, from coordinate 42,606 downwards.
CTTTTTGAGGAACGTTTTGTAACTTCCAACATTCCGTATAAGATCGTCGGCGGCGTAAATTTCTATGCAAGAAAAGAGATCAAGGATTTACTGGCGTATTTAAAGACAATCGACAATGCCAGGGATGACCTCGCAGTGCGCAGGATCTTGAATGTGCCAAAGCGTGGGATTGGCGCGACGACAGTAAATCGTGTGACCGATTATGCGGATGCATATGGCATTGGTTTTTACGAGGCGTTAAAGCGTGCCGAGGAAATCCCTTCCATGGGAAAGGCAGCGGCAAAGGTAAAACCGTTTGTCAATTTCATCCAGATGCTCCGCAGCAAGACCGAGTATATCTCCGTTTCCGAACTGTTGAATGAGATCATTGAGGAGACCGGTTATGTACGCGAACTGGAAGCAGAGGACACCGAAGAGGCGCGTGCCCGCATTGAAAATATCGACGAACTTTTAAGTAAGGTTGTCGCATACGAGCAGGGCGAAGAACATCCGACCTTAAGCGGCTTTTTAGAGGAAGTGGCACTGGTGGCAGATGTGGACAGCCTTGAGGATGACAGTGACTATGTTGTGTTGATGACATTACACAGCGCAAAAGGATTGGAGTTCCCGAAAGTATATCTGGCTGGCATGGAGGACGGACTGTTCCCAAGCTATATGTCGATCACTTCGGACAATTCGACTGAAGAACTGGAAGAGGAGCGAAGACTCGCGTATGTAGGCATTACAAGGGCGATGAAAGATCTTTCTATTACTTGTGCGAAATCCCGTATGATCCGTGGTGAGACACAGTATAATAAGGTATCGCGCTTTGTAAAAGAGATCCCGGCACAGCTTATGAACCATGAGGTTGCAGTACCGGCATTTGCAAGAAGAGACACCTCTGAGAAGATGCCTCAGATGGCAAAACCAAGACAGCGCATGGTACAAAAGCCGTCGGGGCAGAGCATGCAGGCGAAGGCATTTTCCTCGGTGCATACGATACAGGGAAGCCTTTCCTATGGTGTGGGCGACCGTGTGTTGCATACCAGATTTGGTGAGGGAACGGTAACTGCAGTGGTAGAAGGCGGACGGGATTTCGAAGTGACTGTGGATTTTGACACTGTCGGAACGAAAAAAATGTTTGCCTCTTTTGCGAAGCTGAAAAAATTATAAAATAGAGGAATTTATAAATTTTTTATAGGCGAAACGGGAAACATATGTTATAATTGAAAAATAAAAGACGTGTATCTGGCATTGAAATAATAGGAGGGAACTGACATGAACAAAATGGAAGATCTTATCAGCATGACAAAATTAAATGAACTGCTGAACAGAAAAGAAGAAGAGGAGAAAAAGGCATCGAAAGTAGTTTGGATCTTTGCTATCATCGGTATCGTAGCAGCATTAGCAGCAGCAATCTACGGATTATACCGTTTCTTTGCACCGGATTACTTAGAAGATTTCGAAGATGACTTCGAGGACGATTTTGATGATGATTTCTTCGAGGATGAAGAGGACGAAAAAGAAGAAGCACCAGCAGAAGACAAAGAAGAGTAAAATCAATGGAAAGGTGGGGTTGCAGATTGCAGCCCCTTTTTTTAGGTAAAGATGAAAAAAGGACAGATTATAGAAGGATATATTGAAAGAGTCGATTTCCCGAATAAGGGGATCTTAAAAACAGAAGAGGGAAAGACGGTTGTTGTGAAAAATGCCCTTTGTGGTCAGAAAGTTTCCGTTGCCATCCAGAAAGTCAGAAAAGGCAAAGCAGAGGGACGTCTGCTTGAGATCCTGGAAAAATCTCCAAAGGAACTGGAAACACCGGGCTGCGTGCACTATGGTGTCTGCGGAGGCTGTACGTTCCAGAGCCTTCCTTATGAGGAGCAGCTTTCGATGAAAGAGGCACAGGTAAAGAAGCTGATCGACGAGGTGATCACACCGGAGAATGAGGACTACAAGTTTTTGCCGATCAAACCAAGTCCGAGACAGCAGGGTTACCGCAATAAGATGGAATTTTCGTTCGGAGATGAATACAAGGATGGTCCGCTTGCGCTTGGTATGCACAAAAGAGGCAGTTTTTATGATATTACCTGTGTTCCGGAGTGCCAGATCGTGGACGAGGATTTTAGGACGGTACGGAACGTGACACTTTCCTATTTCAAAGAAAAAGAGGTTTCCTTTTATCATAAGATGCAACACACCGGATATCTACGTCATCTGCTCGTTCGAAAGGGTGTAAAGACCGGAGAACTGTTGGTAGATCTGATCACATCCACACAGGGAGGCGACGATACCGCGCTTCTTGACGGATGGAAAGATGCCCTCCTGGCACAGCATTATAGCGGCACGATCGCCGGAATCCTGCATACCAGAAATGACAGCCTTGCGGATGTGGTGAAAAATGACGGTACGGATATCCTGTACGGACAGGACTTTTTCTATGAGATATTATCCGGTCTGAAATTCAAGATCACACCGTTTTCGTTTTTCCAGACCAATTCACTTGGCGCGGAAGTGCTCTATCAGACCGCGCGTGATTTTATCGGAGATGCCTTAAAAGAGCCGGATAAGGTGGTATTTGACTTATACTCCGGCACCGGTACGATCGCGCAGATGTTATCGCCGGTCGCAAAGAAAGTCATCGGTGTTGAAATCGTCGAGGAAGCGGTTGTGGCAGCGAGAGAGAATGCAAAACAGAACCAGTTATCGAACTGTGAGTTCATTGCCGGGGACGTTTTAAAAGTACTCGACGAAGTCGAGGAAAGACCGGATTATATTGTGCTCGATCCGCCAAGAGATGGGATCCATCCGAAAGCTCTTGAGAAGATCATCCGCTATGGTGTACCGCAGATGGTTTATATCTCCTGTAAACCGACGAGTCTGGCAAGAGATCTGGAAGTATTGCAGGCGAGAGGATATCATGTGGACCAGGTGCAGTGCGTGGATATGTTCCCATTTACCGGGAATGTGGAGACTGTATGTTTATTGTCCAAACTCCACGAAGCGAAGCATCATGTGAATGTGAGACTTGACATGGACGAGATGGATTTAACGGCGGCTGAGAGGCGCTAAAGGTCCAGGGGACCTTTGCCCAGCGCGGACCGAAGCGGAGCGTAGACAGGCTACTTATGAGGAGATAAAGAAGTATGTTGCAGAGTATAATGATGGAATGAAGGTATCTGATCTGTATATTGCACAGGTGAAGAGAAAGTGTGGAATTGAATTAGCGGAGAATTTTAATATTCCTAGGTCAGAGGGAGCAAAGCAACCACAATGTCCGAAGGAGAAAGAAGAGGCAATTATTGGGGCACTGAAAGCATTTCAGATGATTTAAAATCACAAAGAGGAGTGAATTACATGATGTATAATCCACAACTTGATACATTTATCTGCGTTGTAGAAGCTGGAAGTTTTAGTAAAGCGGCAGAAGAATTATATATAAGTGCACCTGCGGTTATTAAACAGATAAATTCTTTGGAAAACAGCTTAAATTTGCAATTATTTGAAAGAACACACAGAGGTCTTATTATTACGGAAGCTGGTAAATCGCTCTATCAGGATGCAAAATATCTGATTCAATATTCAAAAGAATCGTTGATACGGGCGCAGGAAGCAATGAATCATAATGAAGAAATCATTCGTGTTGGAATATCTCCGATGACGCCACCGGAAGTTTTTGTGGAACTTTGGCCTAAGATACAGAAAATATATCCGGAGATGAAGTTTAAATTGATTACATTTGAAAATACACCAGAGAATGCAAGAGAGATACTGGCTAATATGGGAAAGAATATTGATGTGATAGCTGGAATCTTTGATGAAACAATGCTTGAACTCAGAGGCTGTGATGGCACTGAGATTTCAAGAGAACCATTTTGTGTGGCGGTATCAATTCATCACAGGCTGGCAAAAAAAGAAAAAATTACACTTGATGATCTGGCTGGAGAAAATCTTATGCTCATGAAAAGAGGATGGAGTTATTATGGCGATATGCTAAGGGATGATATGATGAAAAATCATCCTGAAATCAATATTGTAGACTTTAATCTGTACAATGTAGAAGCATTTAACCGATGCGAAAACAATAATGAGGTATTACTGGCATTCAAGAGCTGGGAAAGTGTTCATCCACTGATCAGAATCATTCCAGTAGAGTGGGATTATACTATGCCATTTGGAATTCTTCATTCGAAAAAACCGTCCATTAAGGTTAAGCGGCTGATAAATGCTATTAACAAGGTAAAATAAAAATTGAATACATGCGAGTAGAAACCTAAAGGTTAATACTGAATAACAAAACGAGACTTCTAATGGAGTCTCGTTTTGTTATACTTTAGCTGAAGTGAAAATGGAGGATACTATATGCAGATAAAGAGGATAGCTCTTGGAGGAATCATCATGACTGTTATCATGTTCAGTGGGTGTAGCACAACAGTCCAGAACCTGGCAATCGGGGAAGAAAAAACGCTGGAAACAGGAAAAACAGAGCAAGAGAGCGTGACAGAGAAGGATATCAATATGAATGAAAAAGAAAGTTTTAATGCAGAGAGTAATATAAATGATGTTATCCATGATTCAGCTTTCGATAATTATGGCAGACTCATATTTCCGGTAGATATGGAAATAGAGGACAATCTGAAATTAAAAGACGTCAGCTCTATTTTGCCGTGGTACAGCGAAGTCAACAACGATAAAACAGTAGAAATCGTAAATTATATGAAAAATCAGGCAATGAATGGTGAGCAGATTTTTTATCCAATATACAGTGAAGAAGAAATGCAGGCAGATGCGGATAAAAAGGATACAGGTTTATTTTTCTTTCGGGGAAATGCAGGAGCAAAAACAACGATTATCAATGCAGGAGGAGGCTTTGTATATGTAGCCGGAATACATGATAGCTTTCCTCATGCCTTAGAATTGTCAAAGAAAGGCTATAATGCATTTGCTCTTATTTATCGTCCGGGAGCACAGACTGCCTGTGAGGATCTTGCCAGAGCAATTGCGTTTTTACATGAAAATGCAGAGAAACTACAGATTGATATGACGGATTATTCTCTCTGGGGTGGCTCAGCAGGAGCAAGGATGGCGGCCTGGCTTGGTTCTTATGGAACAGCTTACTTTGGAGAAAAAGAATATCCTGCACCGGCTGCGGTGATTATGCAGTATACAGGACTTTCCCAGGTGACAGGAATGGAGCCTCCAACCTATGCCTGTGTCGGAACAAGTGACGGAATTGCATCATACAGAAGTATGGAAAATTATATTTCCCAGATACAACAAAATGGCCCAAATACAAAAATAGAAGTATTTAAAGGCCTTTCTCATGGATTTGGATTGGGAGAGGGGACTGTAGCAGAAGGATGGATTGATCGTGCAATATCTTTCTGGGAAGACAATATGAATGCTTTAGATAAGAGGTAGGATATGAAAAATAAACGATTTACAGCAAAAATATTGATAGATATAGGAATGACGATATGTTTGCTTCTTCTTATGCCATATAGTCTGCTCAGCGAGACTGCACATGAGTGGATTGGTATGGCGATGCTTGTGCTTTTTATTTCACATCACATACTGAATCATAAATGGGTGACCTCTGTAAGGAAAGGAAAATATAATGCGTTCAGAGTGATACAGACAGTACTGGTTATCATCATGCTTATTCTTATAATGGGTTCCATGATAAGTGGAATATTATTGTCAAATCACATATTTAAATGGATAAAGATTTCCGGAACATATATGACAGCCAGACAGATACATATGTTTTGCGCATACTGGGGACTGGTGGTGATGTCATTACATCTCGGATTTCATTGGAATATAGCGGTAGCAATGGCAGGACGATTATGGGAACATCCATCCGTCATCAGAACATGGGCAGCAAGATCTGTCGCAACCACAATTGCAGGTTATGGTTTATATGCATTTTACAGGAGACAGATAGGAGATTATCTGATTATGAGGATGCATTTTGTATTTTATGATTATGAAAAGGGGATCTTTCCTTTTCTGCTGGATTATCTGGCAGTAATGATATTGATAGCATTTATTGGATATTATAGTGGAGTGTTTCTAAAGAAAACAGGTAAGAGAAAACGAAAAGGTTCATACTGAAAGAAGGTGGTGTATTTATGGAAAAGCGGAAATTAGTACTTACAATTATTGGAGTTGTTATTTTAGCAATGGTAATCATGGTATATATCTACTTTTCAAAACCTGGCAGGGATGAAAAGAAGAATCAACAAACAATAAACCAGGTACAGACCGTACAGCAGAAGACAGATGAGAAAAAAGAAAATACAGAAAAAAATACATCCGGAGATGAATTGGAAAATGTTACGCCGGGAAGCGAAGAATACCGGGGCTTCCTCCTGGATAATGTTCTTCATTCTCCAAATGAAGGGGACATTCATTACAATGTATATATTCCGGATGCATATGACGGGACAAAGGAATATGCACTATATGTAACATTACCCGGATATCAGGGATTATATTTTCAGGGCGTGGGAGAAAATATCCGGACAGAAGATTTTGGATTTGAAGCACAGAAGTATATTACCGATATGATTATTGTAGCTCCACAGTTAAATGACTGGGGACAGACATCAGCAGATCAGACAATTGAACTGACACAGTATTTTCTGACGCATTATATTATTAATCCATCGAAAGTATATATTAATGGTTATTCCGGAGGAGGAGAAACCCTGTCACTGGTATTGGCAAAGCAGCCGGAATTATATACAGCGGCACTTATGTGCAGCTCTCAGTGGGATGGTGCATATGAGCCGGTTGTGGAGATGAAAACGCCGGTATATTTTGTGATTGGCGAAAGCGACGAATACTATGGATCAGAACCTTTTAAAGAGGCATACCAGCAGATACATGAGCTTTACAAAGAACAGGGATTATCGGAATCAGAGATTGATAAACTGGTGGTACTGGATGTAAAAGATAAAGATTACTTTGAAGGAACACCGGTCACTTATCAGCATGGCGGTGGCTATCTGTTTTGTCGTGACAAAGAAATTATGGGATGGCTGTTCAATCAGTAAGAACCAGAATAAACCGAAAGGTTAAGACTGAAAAACTTATCGAAACTTCTCAAAGGAATCTATCAGTATTATAGTATGAATGTAAGATGAATGAAAGAAAACAAGGAGGATACGACAATGGAATATATTTCATTAAATAATGGTGTAAAAATGCCAATACTGGGATATGGCGTATATCAGGTAACAAAAGAGGAATGTGAAAGATGTGTGCTTGATGCTTTAAAAGTTGGATACCGGGCGATTGATACAGCACAGAGTTATTTTAATGAGGAAGAGGTTGGGAATGCAATCCAAAAGTCAGGCATTCCAAGAGAAGAAATCTTCCTTACAACAAAGGTGTGGGTTGAACATTATGGATATGAAGAAGCAAAGAAATCAGTTCTTGAATCCATGAAAAAGTTAAAGACAGATTATCTGGATCTGGTATTGCTTCACCAGCCATTTTCAGATGCTTACGGTGCTTACCATGCATTGGAAGATCTGTACGATGAGGGAAAAATCAGAGCAATCGGAATTTCCAACTTTTATGTAGACAGAATGGTTGATTTTGCATCCTTCAACCGCATTAAACCTATGGTAAATCAGGTGGAAACCCACATCTTCAATCAGCAGAAAGAGATGAAGGAATGGGCAGACAAATATGATATCCGGTTAGAAGCATGGGCACCATTCGGTGAGGGCAGAGGAGGCACCTTTGAGAATCCTGTCATCGCAGAGATTGCAGAAAAATATCAGAAGACTCCGGCACAGGTTATGCTTCGCTGGCATATTCAGAGAGGGGTAGTGGTTATTCCGAAATCAACACACATTGAGAGAATGGAAGAAAACTTTAATGTTTTTGATTTCACACTTTCTGATGAAGATATGAAGACTATTGCAGAACTGGACAAGAAGACAAGCTCCTTCTTCTCGCATCAGGATCCGAATATGGTGGAATGGTTCGTGAAGATGGTTGAGGAAAGAAAAAAGAATAATGACAGTTCAAAAGAAAAAAAGAACTGGTAAGCATAAGAGGAAAAATCAATGAAAGTATTACTTGTCAATGGCAGTCCACACAAAAATGGCTGTACTTATACAGCTCTTTGTGAAGTATCCAGTGCATTAAATGAAAATGGCATAAGTACAGATATTTTCTGGATTGGAAATAAGCCGATTTCAGGATGTATTGCCTGCAGAAAATGTCAGGAAAAAAATAAATGCATCCTGGATGATATCGTGAATGAATTTCTGGAAATAGCAGGGGATTATGACGGATTCGTATTTGGAACTCCGGTACACTGGGGTGGTGCAGGCGGTGCAATCACATCCTTTATGGACAGAGTCTTTTATGCCGATTTAAACGGTGGCGGCGACAGATTCCGCCTGAAACCTGCCGCTGTGGTAATTTCAGCAAGAAGGGCCGGAACAACTGCCACATGGGACCAGGTAAATAAATATTTTGGTCTGATGCAGATGCCGATCATTACATCGAGATATTGGAATATGGTACATGGGACGAATCCGGATGAAGTAAAACAGGATCTCGAAGGAATGCAGGTTATGCAGATCCTTGGAAACAATATGGCATATTTCATTAACTGTAAAAATGTTGCGACAAAAATGGGAATTGAAATGCCAAAGGCACCGGATTTTGTATTTACCAATTTCATCCGATAGAAATTAGCGTGACAAACATTTTATACGACAGGAGGTAACCTTAGAATGAAAACAAAGAAAATAGCAGCAGTACTCTTAACATGCATCATGGCAATCGGTTTGATGGCAGGATGTGGAGCAAGCAATACAAACCAGTCTGCTTCTAATAATGACAGCCAGTCTGCAAGTACAAACCAGTCTGGAAATGAAGAAGCGGATACAAATTCCGAAAACACTACAGATACAACAGAAAATACATCAACAGGAAATGGAAAAACATTGGTTGTATATTATTCAGCTTCAGGAAATACAAAAGATGTTGCTGAAAAGATAGCAAAAATTACAGAGGCAGATCTGTTTGAAATAGAGCCTGTGGAGCCATATACAGATGATGACCTTGACTGGACAGATGATGACAGCCGGGTGTCAAGAGAACATGATGATGAGAGCTTAAGAGATGTGGAACTGGTGTCTACAACAGTTGATAACTGGGATTCATATGATACGGTATACATTGGCTATCCTATCTGGTGGGGAATTGCAGCATGGCCAGTAGATAACTTTGTAAAAGAGAATGACTTTACAGGAAAAACAGTCATCCCATTCTGTACAGCAGCGACCTCGGGAATCGGTGACAGCGGTAATCTTCTGGAAGAGATGACAGGAACAGGTGACTGGAAAGAAGGGGAACGATTCCATGGTGGAGCGTCTGAATCAGATATCAGTTCATGGATAGACAGTCTTGGATTATAAAAGAATATAAAAATATTTGGAGGAATCGTAACAAAGAGAGACTTCTGTCCGGAGTCTCTTTTTCTTATACTTACAGTAAAGTTTGAAATATAGAAAAGGAAGATAAAGATGGAGATAAGAATTTTAGGAAGAGACTTAGAAGTATCAGAAATCGGATTTGGATGTATGGGAATGAGTCATGCATATGGAACTGTTTCAACACAGAAAGAAGCAGAAGAATTGATTGAAAAAGCGATCGATGAAGGCTGCACATTTTTTGATACGGCAGAGATATACGGAACAACAGAAGATCCGCATCACAATGAAAAACTGCTTGGGGAGGTGTTAAGACCATATAGAAATAAGATTGTTCTTGCATCAAAGTGTGGAATTCGTTTTGATGAAACTGCAACAACTGTAAATAAACCGTTGATTCCCGATGGACGACCGGAGACGATAAAAGCGTCGATTAATGGATCTTTGCAGCGACTTCATACCGATCATCTGGACTTATATTATATTCATCGTATTGACATGACAGTACCGATTGAAGAGACGGCAGGAGCCATGAAGGAGTTAATGGAGCAGGGAAAAATCACACACTGGGGATTATCGGAAGCCAGTGAAGAGATTATTCGCCGTGCACATAAAGTATGCCCGGTTACAGCGATTCAGAACAGATATTCCATGATGTACAGGGATTATGAGAAATTATTCCCGGTGCTTGAAGAATTAAACATCGGATTTGTTGCATTTTCACCGCTCGCAAATGGCTTGCTGACAGCAGTATATCATTCCCATGGGGAATTTGAAAAGCAGGGAGATTATCGAAGCGCAATGCCACAGTTTACAGAAGAAGGATTAAAGGAAAATAATGAATTTATGTCCTGGATGAAAGTGATTGCAGAAGAAAAAAATGCCACGCCTGCGCAAATTTCTCTTGCCTGGATGCTTGCAAAGAAACCATATATTGTACCAATTCCGGGAACGAGAAAAGTAAACAGACTGGAAGAAAATATGAAAGCGGCAGATATAAAGCTGACACAGGATGAAGTGAAATCTATTGATGAGATGCTTGACCATATGCCGATGTCGCAGGTGTTTGGAGGCTCAAAAATACAGAAAAAATAAAAGAGGTGAGCAATGAAAACAAGGAAAAAGATAACCATCGGGGTAATAGTGGCTTCTTTAGCGGTAGTCATGGTGGGGTATATCTATCTGTTTACAGGGGCTAAAATAAGTAAAGGAGAATAGAGATAATGAAGAAAATGTTAGTTGTATATTATTCCTGGTCAAATGGAAACACGAAAAGAATTGCAGAGCAGCTGACTAATGGGACAGGTGCAGATATTGCGAGAATCGAAACAGCAGAGCCATACAGCGGCAGTCATGAAGATGTGGTTGAACAGGGAAAAAGAGAGGTAGAGGCAGGCTTTATGCCTCAGATCAATCCGATATCTGTAAATCTTGCTGATTATGATGTGATTGCTATCGGAACTCCAACGTGGTGGTATACGATGGCACCTGCAGTGCTTACATTTTTGACAACAAATGATTTTACAGGAAAGACAGTGATTCCATTTATGACAAATGGTGGATGGCCGGGGCATGTTATAAAAGATGTGAAGGAAAATTGCAAAGGAGCTGCCTTTGCACATGAAATGCAGATTCAGTTTGATTCCAAAGGAAAAGATCATCTGGAAACTTCAGAAGAGATGATTACAGAATGGATTGGGCAGATAAATACTGATATAAACAAATAACCATAAGGAGAGATAAAACAATGAGAAAAAATTTTGGAGCAAAGCCATTTTTATATCCACAGCCGGTTATGATTCTGGGAACCTATGATGAAAATGGAAAGGCAAATGCAATGAACGCTGCATGGGGCGGAATTGTAGGTGCAAATGAGATTATTGTAGATTTGTCTGCCCATAAGACAACAGACAATATTATAAAAAATAAGGCTTTTACAGTAGGGGTGGCAGATCTTGAACATCTGGTTGCCTGCGATTATGTGGGAATTGTTTCTGCAAATAAAGAAGCATATAAGATGCAAAAAGCAGGCTTTACTACAACGAAGAGTGAATATGTAAATGCACCAGTCATCAATGAACTTCCATTGACTCTTGAGTGTGAACTTGTAAAAGTTATTGATGAAAGCAAGTATCTTGCAGAAATCAAAAATGTAAGTGCAGATGAGAAATGTCTCGGTGATGACGGAGAAATTGATCTTAGTAAATTTACACCAATTACATATGACCCGGTACATCACGGATATTACAGACTTGGAGAACGTGTGGGAAATGCTTTTAAGGATGGAGCAAAGTTAAAATAAGGACAGGTGATTAAAGTGAAAAAAATTGTACAGACAGCAGGAAGAAACGCACTGAATGAATTTGCACCACAGTTTGCACATTTTAATGATGATGTTTTATTTGGAGAAAACTGGAATAATCAGGATATTGATGTAAAGACAAGATGTATTATAACAGTCACAGCATTTATCGCTTCAGGAATGATTAATACATCTTTAGTACATCATTTTGAAAATGCAAAAGCTCATGGAGTGACTCAGAAAGAAATTGCAGCCGTGATTACCCATATAGCATTTTATGCAGGGTGGCCAAAAGGATGGGCGGCATTCAATCTTGCAAAAGATGTCTGGAGTATAGACGAAGGTGATCTTTCGTATGAAGATGAAGCAATGAGAGCTCATGCTAAAAAGATGATATTCCCGATTGGAGAGCCAAATGATAAATTTGCACAATATTTTACAGGGAAAAGTTTTTTGGCTCCTGTGTCTACGTCACAGGTTGGAATTTTCAATGTGACTTTTGAACCTGGTTGCAGGAATAACTGGCATATTCATCATGCAAAAAGCGGAGGCGGACAGATTCTTATCTGCATTGCAGGACATAGAAATTGCAACCAATTTGTCTGGAGGAAGAATGGAAGAAACAAAAGAATTGATAACTACGGATGATATTCGTAGTAAAGTGTATATAATTCGTGGGCAGCAGGTAATGCTAGATAAAGATTTGGCAGAAATTTATGGCTATGAAGTAAAAAAGTTGGTTCTATGTTAATAAAAATTAGGACATGTTGAGGGTGTTTCTGGAAGATGAAATAAGTGAATTTCATTATACAGTAGAAAATGGAACTTGGAGCTATGAATTAAAATCATCCCCTTGCAAACTCCCCGATAAGTAGTATAATACCCATGAGATTTTACGAAAAGAAAAGGAGATGCGGGGCAGATGGAGACAAAAAAACAGAGGCAGATGTCAGAAGCATTCTGCAACAGTGCATTTTTAGCATTGTCCGGTGGATTTCAGGATGCGTATACTTACAACACCAGAGATGAAGTCTTTTCCAATGCGCAGACCGGTAATGTGGTGCTGATGAGCCAGCATTTTATGTCGGGTGAATGGATGGCAGGAGTGCGGTACCTGCTTCCATTGGTGGCATTTACGCTGGGCGTTTTTATTGCGGAACAGATACAGTATCATTATAAAGATGCGAGGAGACTGCATTGGAGACAGGGCATTATACTGGCAGAGATCCTGATCCTGTTTGCGGTGGGATTTATTCCGAAGGAGTTTAATATGGTGGCTACCGTACTGGTGTCATTTGCCTGTGCGATGCAGGTGCAGACGTTCCGGAAGGTCAATGGATATGCGTATGCGAGTACGATGTGTATCGGAAACTTGAGAAGTGGAACGGCGGCACTGTCCGTTTATTTAAGAGAAAAAAAACCGGAGCAGTTCCGCCAGTCCATGCACTACTTTGCGATCATATTTATCTTTGCAGTAGGTGCAGGAATTGGTGGAAACCTCTCCGCTCATTTTGGCATCCACATGATATGGTTTTCCTGTGGATTGCTGCTGATCAGTTTTCTCATGATGTTCAGACGTTGAAGTGCTCTACGCTTACTTCCAGTCCATCAGCGATGGATTTTAAACCTTCGGTACTTCCTTCTACCTGGCTGAACCCTTCTGTCACCACATTTACGGTTGCACATACTTCCTGTGTGGTGGCAGCATTCTGTTTGGCAATATCAGATAATTCTGTCACGGTCTTGATGATCTCATTTCTGCTCTGATCCAGATACATAACGCTGTTTTCAATTACAGAGAGGCTGGTCAGGGAACTGTCGATCTTTTCCATAACTTCCTGTGTCATAGCTTCGGTCTGCTGCATATGTTCGGTCTGTGCAGAGATCGTTTCAATTACTTTTCCCATGGTTTCTACGGTCTTATCAGAGTCAGCGATCAGCTGATGGATGATCTCGTCAATGCGCTGACTGGATTCATTTGACTGGGTTGCCAGTTTCTGAATCTGATCAGCAACGACAGCGAAGCCTTTTCCATTTTCTCCGGCACGGGCAGCTTCAATGCTTGCATTGAGACTTAAGAGGCTGGTTTCATCTGCGATAGAAGCAATGATATCGGTTGCCTCTTTGATCTTTTGTGCGGACTCATTGGTCTGGCTGGTCTGCGTGGCAATCTCACGGATCAGGGTCTGTACTTCATCATTGCTGTCTAACAGTTTACGTATTGTATCAGCATTTTTTTCTTCTGCTTCCTTCATCGCAGAGGCACCGGACTTCATTTCTTCCATTTCAAGGGAGGTCTGCTCAATCCGTTTGCCCATCTCTGCAACATTATCGGAAGCAGTACCGGAAATCTGAGCCTGCAGGGAAGCACTCTGTGCAATGCTGGTTACGGCATTTTCAACTTCACGGATCGAAGAGGTTGTATTCCGCGCTGTGCCTTCTAAGGCACCGGAAGCAGCCAGAACAGCTTTGCTGTTGTCTGCGATCGATTCGAGACTCTGGGTCATTTCCTGTTGTAACTGCAGAATGGCACGGGAAAGGTCACCAACCTCGTCATCTTTCTTTAACAAATGTTTATCAATTGAAGTTTTTAAGTTGCCTGCAGCAACCGCCTGAACCACACCAATACTTTTCTTTAACGACCTGGAGATAGAACCGGAGTAGAAAACGGAGATGATAATACACAATACCATCAGGGAAACCGTACATGCGATCATGGTATAAATGATACGGTGTACAGTGTCATCTTTTTTTTGCTTATTGGCACCTATAAATATCATGCCAATCGGCGAAGCAGTGCCATCCTGATAGACAGGTGTATAGTAGCCATAAAAGATGGTTCCATCAATGGAAACTGCATGGCTGAAATATTCTTCGCCGTTGTTTAGCACGGTCTCTACAATCTTATCTCCGGCAGGAGAACCAAGGATACGGTTACCATTAGCATCAACTGCAGAAGTCATGATACGGCGGTTTCCATAAAAAAATGTGACTTCCATGCCGGATTTTTCTTTAATACTGTCTACAATACTCTCGGATTTGGAAATGTTGTAACTTCCTTTCCAGATATCGCCGTTTGCAGCCTCAATATAGGAACCGGAATTCTGGTCATAAGCAGCAAAGGTGGCGGTAGCGGCACTCCGTAAGGCATCCTCAATCTCGCTTACCATGGCATTTTTTACCACAGTCAGAGAGAGAAAAATCACTAAGATACCGAGAACAAAGATCGGTAATACGGTCAATACCAGCATCTTTTTGCGCAATGTAAATCGTGTATTCATAATATTCTCCCCCCTTTACTCTACAATGGAAACATTTTTGTAATACCAGTTGATGCCGCCTGTGATAGTCGCATCATCTAAGGTAGAACCGTCACTTCCAATGGTTTCACCTGTGTTTGTTTCTAACTTGCCATCAAAAACATTAAGGGAACCAGATAAGATCCCGGCCTTTGCTTCATCCACTTTTTCCTGTGTTCCCTCGGCACAGAAGTCTGCAAGAGAAGTAATACCAACCAGACCGTCTGCCATGCCGCCGTAATAGTTTTGACCGTCCCAGGTGCCATCAATGACACTCTGGACAGCATAAGTATAATAGGCACTCCAGTTCCAGATTACACTGGTCAGACAGGAGTCTGGAGTTTCTTTTTGCATATCCGAGTTGTAGCCGATCCCATAAACACCGGCATCCTGCGCCATCGTCTGTGGATAAGCGGTATCACAGTGCTGCGCCATGACATCACACCCCATCGAAAGGAGTGTTTCGGAAGCCGCCCTCTCGGCATCCGGGTCATACCAGCTGTTGGTAACTTTGACATAGATGGTTGCATCCGGATTGACGGAGGCAACACCGATGGCAAAGGCATCAATACCGCCGGTCACCTCAGAATTCGAGGAATCCTGCGCAGCAACATAGCCGATCTTATTGGAAGAAGTATTCATACCGGCGACAATACCGCTCAGGTAACGAGCCTGATAGATCCGACCGAAATAGTTGGTAAAATTTTTGCCATTGCTCTTATAGCCGGTTCCGTGACAGAAATAGATATCTGGATATTCAGATGCCATTTCTTCTGTCACATCCATATATCCCCAACTGGTGGTAAAGATGATGTTACAGCCCTCATCAATGCATTCCTGAATGGCGGTGCGTGTTGCATCTGCATCAGAGTCATCGACATTGATCTTTCGGATGATCTGGTCAGAGGAAAGCCCAAGATTTGCCTGCATACCCTGAATACCAAGGTCGTGCGTGTAGGAGTAACCGCTTCCCTCTGCAGGGTCGGACAGATGGAGAACTCCAACTTTGATCTCGTCTTTAGGGATGCCAGAGGCTGCCATAGCATCCGACCCGCCGGAAGAGGAAACTTTTGACGATGAAGAGCTGGTTTCGTAACCTTCATTGGTTGCATAATCGTCAATGGTTTGCGTTTCTCCACAGCCGCAGAAAAGGGTTACAGCACAGAGAGCGAGCAGATATAATAGTTTCCGTTTCATTTGTACCTCCTTATGTCGTAGTGCTTTATTACGCTATTATACTAAATTATATCAGAAAAAATAGGAAAAATCTACTATATAAAGGAACAAGATTTATTATTTATATGAATAAATATAAAAAGAAACACATATTTTGCTATGCGGAGGATGTGTGCGGATGGAGATGGTCAGCTATTATATTGCATTCTTACAGGAATATATCTGGAGTTTTCCGATGCTGTTCCTTTTACTGGGAACACATCTTTATTTTACATTTGGTTCCGGTGTGATACAGCGGAAGATCCCGCTTGGCATAAAACTCAGTATAACAGGAGAGCGGCAGGGATTTACTGCGCTTGCAACGGCACTTGCAGCGACGATTGGGACCGGAAATATCGTGGGGATCTCTACGGCGATCGCACTGGGCGGTCCCGGGGCGGTGTTCTGGTGCTGGCTGACCGGATTTTTAGGGATCGCGACCTGCTATGGGGAATGTTTTCTGGCAGTGAACTATCGCGTGAAGAGAAAAAATGGAACTTATCTTGGCGGTCCGATGTATGTATTAGAGAGGGTATTGGGGAAAAAAGGAATGGCTGTGGCATTCTCGGTTTTTACAATTTGTGCATCTTTTGGGATCGGAAGCAGTGTGCAGGCACATTCAATCTGTATCGCCATCAAAGAACAGATCCCGATGCCTGCACAGGGAATTGGACTTGTGACGGTACTCCTTGCAGGACTCGTGATCATGGGCGGCAGAAACCAGATCGCAAAGGTCTGCACATGGCTGGTTCCAGCTATGAGTACATTTTATTTTGGAGGCTGTCTGCTTCTTTTAGGATTAAATTACAGGTGGCTCGGCATGGCGGTAAAAGTCATCTTTGAGTCGGCTCTTACCCTTCCGGCAGCTGGAGGAGGACTTACAGGCTCTGCTTTTATGATCGCAATGAGAATGGGGATCTCGCGTGGACTTTTTACCAATGAGGCTGGGCTTGGCTCCATTCCGATGACGGCAGCGGTATCGGAGCCAAAATCCCCGGTCAGACAGGGACTTGTTTCCATGACAGGCCCATTCTGGGATACCGTGGTGATGTGTGCAGTCACGGGGATCGCTTCGGTCAGCAGTATGCTTTCTCATGAGGAAGCATATTTAAATGTGCCACCGGACCGCCTGTGCTTTGTGGCATTCCGGCAGCTGCCTTTTGCAGGAGAGCAGATCCTGTCTGTCTCTCTGGTACTTTTTGCGTTTGCCACAATCATCGGATGGAATGTCTATGGAGAATGTGCGGCAGAATATCTTTTAGGGGAGCGGGGCAGGCGGTTGTACCGGATCGGTTACCTTTTGTTTGTGTATTTGGGGGCAGTCGTATCGCTTGATCTGGTGTGGGGACTGTCAGATCTGTTCAATTCTTTTATGGCAATCCCGAATCTTTACTGCCTGTGGAAACTGCGTGACGAGATCTGTACTTCTGCAAGGAAACCTTACCGGGAAAAAATTTTTTGAAAGTGAGGACTGTTCGTTGAACAGAGATTATGATATGATAAATGCGGATTTATTATAGTGCGATTGAAAAACACAGTAAGAGAAAGGGAAAAAAATGGAAGAAAAAAAGTTTCGATATGCTGACGTAGAAGAACAGACAAAACGCGCAAATACGTTTTTGACACTGGGATTTGTTGTTTTTTATGTGTTTGTATTGGGAATTGTAGGAATTGCCTGTATGAGAGGGGTTCGTACCGTTGGCTATACGTCGATGATAGCAACGATCATTGTGATCGCGAGTGCGATCGTCATTATCTTAAATAAGAGGAATGCAACGGATCCCAAAACCAGATATGTGGCACTGGCAGGTCTGATGCTTGTTACATTTCTGATGACATATGCATTTGATAACTATTATGTAAAATTTATGGCTGTAATTCCGTTTGTAGGATGTATCCTGTTTTTTGACAAAAAATTTGCAGCAATTTCCGGCGTTGCAATGGGAGCACTGAGTATTTTAGTGACACTCTTAAAGATTTCCGTGATGCATGCTTATACGGGAGATGATGCACTGGATCAGCTCTGTGCAACTTTTGCAGTCTGCCTCCTTTTGATCGTGGTTTATCTGACAACCATGAATGCGTACAAGTTTAATCAGGACACGATTGGCAGTCTTGAAGAAAAAGAAGAAAAACAGCAGAAAATGTTAGAGGATGTTCTTTCTGTTGCGGAGGAAGTGAGAAAAGGAACCGAGAATGCAATGAGCATCGTAACCAATCTAAACGATTCGACCGGTGTGGTAAATGGTGCCATGAAAGATATTTCAGACAGTACTTTAAATACGGCGGAAAATATTCAGACTCAGACGACGATGACACAGAGTATTCAGGATTCCATTGGTGTGACATTAGAGCGTTCCCAGAAGATGGTGGAAGTGGCAAAACATTCTACAGAGTTAAATAACCAGAGTGCACGTATGATGGACGAGCTGAAACATCAGTCCGAGGTCATTACACAGACCAACTCCGAGGTTGCAGACTCCATGAGACAGCTACAGGAGCGTACCAATGCAGTAAAGAGCATTGCAGATACGATCTTCTCAATTTCAAGCCAGACCAATCTGCTTGCATTGAATGCTTCAATTGAGAGTGCTAGAGCAGGTGAGGCCGGAAAAGGATTTGCCGTTGTTGCAGATGAGATCCGCCAGCTGGCAGAGAAGACCAGACAGGAGACCGAACATATCGCAGATATCTTAGGCGAGCTTTCTGATAATGCACAGGCAGCAGGAAATGCAGTAGAGCGTTCTGTTGAGGCTGCAAGTGCACAGGATGGAATGATCGCAGCAGCTTCCGAGAGCTTTGATGCCATGAACCAGAATGTAGAGCAGTTGATCGACGACATTGGAGAGATCGACCATATGTTAAATGGTTTATCCGATGCCAACAATCAGATCGTAGAAAACATTATGCAGTTATCTGCAACGACAGAAGAAGTGACAGCATCCTCCGTGCAGGCGGCAGAACTGAGTGTGAAAAACCTGGACAATGCAGCAAGTACCAAGTCACTGCTTGGAAATGTATTGGATGTTTCGTATCAGTTGGACAAATATATGGAATAATAACAGAGAATGGAGATTACAACTACTATGATAATACAGTTTATCCGAGGCTTTTGTATGGCACTGGCAGACAGCGTACCGGGTGTTTCCGGTGGTACGGTTGCATTTTTGCTGGGATTTTATGACCAGTTTATTGATTCGATCGATGATCTGCTGACTGGCGATAAAGAGAAAAAGAAGGCTGCACTGTGTTTTTTGATTAAACTTGGAATTGGATGGGTATGTGGTTTTGTTCTTGCAATGTTGATCCTGGCAAGTGTATTTGAAAGCCATATTTACATTATTAGTTCGCTGTTCATTGGGTTTATCATTTTTGCGATCCCGATCGTATTCATGGAAGAAAAAGAGTGTCTGCTGGGGAAAAAAGCAGCGGCACTGTTTATCATTTTAGGAATTGTAATCGTAACAGCGATCACTTATTTCAATCCGACTGGCGGTGGAAATGGTGTTGATCTGGAATATATTACAGCAGGATATGGTATTTTTATTTTTATTGCCGGAATGATCACAATCTCTGCAATGGTACTTCCTGGTATTTCAGGATCGACCCTGCTTTTGATCATGGGACTCTATCTTCCAATTGTAACAGCAATCAAGGATATCTTACATTTAGATTTTTCCTGTTTCCTGCCGGTATTTTTATTTGGATGTGGCGTGATTGTGGGAGCGTTCAGTGTTGTGAAGGTAATTCGGAAGGCACTGGAAAAATTCAGGGCACAGACGATCTATCTGATCATCGGATTGATGTTGGGATCTGTCTATGCGGTGATCATGGGTCCGACTTCTTTGGAAGTTCCGCAGCCTGCAATGACATTGCATGAATTTTCTGTTATCGCATTTGTGATCGGCGGAGTCATCATTGTGGGGATGCAGAAATTAAAGGGGCACAAAGAAAAATGAGAAAGTTGTTAATATATTTAAAGGATTACAAAAAAGAGAGTGTTCTAGGACCTCTCTTTAAATTATTGGAGGCATCTTTTGAGTTGATCGTTCCGCTCGTTATGGCGGCGATCATTGACCATGGTGTTGCGTATTCAGACAAACCATATATTTTAAAAATGTGTCTGATCCTGATCCTGTTGGCAGTGATTGGTCTGGTCTGCTCGATCACAGCACAGTATTTTGCGGCAAAGGCAGCAGTCGGCTTTGCAACAGGGCTTCGCCACGGACTGTTTGCACACATTGAAAAATTGTCTTTTTCGGAAATGGATACCGTTGGAACTTCCACAATGATCACAAGGATGACGAGTGATGTCAATCAGGTGCAGAATGGTGTCAACCTTGTGTTACGTCTGTTCCTCCGTTCGCCGTTTATCGTGTTTGGTGCGATGATCATGGCATTTACTATTGATGTAAAAGCAGCTTTGATCTTCGTGGTGGCCATCCCACTGCTTTCAGTGGTGGTATTTGGCGTGATGTTAGTGAGTATACCGCTATATAAGAAAGTGCAGGGAGCCCTGGATCAGGTGCTTGGCATTACAAGAGAGAATCTGACCGGAAGCAGGGTGATCCGTGCATTCAATAAAGAAGAGAGTGAGATCGAACATTTCAACGAGAACAACGATATTCTGACAAGAGCGCAGCTCTATGTAGGAAAGATATCTGCCCTGATGAACCCATTTACTTATGTGATCGTAAATGGCGCGATCGTGGCACTTGTATGGGTGGGAGCCATCCGTGTGGATAATGGTTTTATTACGCAGGGTGAAGTCGTTGCACTGATCAACTATATGTCACAGATATTAGTAGAACTTGTAAAACTGGCAAACCTGATCATTAATATTAATAAATCAATTGCCTGTGGAAATCGTATCCAGTCTGTATTTGAACTGGAATCTTCTCTGAAAGAGGCATCTTCTTTTGAAAAAACAGAAGCATCTTCATCTGACTGTGCGGTTGCATTTGAGCATGTCAGCTTAACCTATGCAGGAGCCGGAGATGAATCGCTGACCGATATTGATTTTACTGCAGAAAAAGGACAGACGATCGGCATCATCGGAGGTACCGGTTCCGGAAAGTCATCCATTGTCAATCTGATCCCGCGTTTCTATGACGTTACCAAGGGAAGAGTGTTAGTCAATGGGCGGGATGTCAGAGATTACCCGATCGCAGAACTCCGTGAGAAAACAGGAGCGGTATTACAGAAAGCGGTATTATTTAAGGGAAGCATCCGTGAAAACCTGGCATGGGGCAATGCAGATGCGACCGAGGAAGAGATGAACCGTGCACTGGAGATCGCACAGGCGAAAGAGTTTGTCGATACCAAAGAGGGCGGTCTTGATTTTGTGATCGAGCAGGGCGGTAAAAATTTGTCCGGTGGACAGAGGCAGCGTCTGACGATCGCGCGTGCGCTGGTCCGCAAACCGGAGATTTTGATCTTGGATGACAGTGCATCCGCACTTGACTTCGCAACAGATGCGGCATTGCGCAAGGCAATCCGTGAGATGGACGGAAACCCGACGGTATTTATCGTTTCCCAGCGTGCAGCATCCATTCAGCAGGCAGACAAGATCATCGTTCTTGACGATGGTGCAGTGGCAGGAATGGGAACCAATGAAGAACTGTTACGAAACTGCGAGGTTTATCAGGAGATTTACTATTCCCAGTTTAAAAAAGCTGCGGGAGGTGAACAGGCATGAAAAAGATAGTGACAAAACAGCAGAAAACAACGATAAGAAAGGTATTGCGTTATATCAAACGATATTGGGCATATCTGGGCAGTTCCATTCTCCTTGCGGCAGTGACCGTGGCGTTGACACTTTATATTCCGATCCTGACAGGTCAGGCAGTGGATTTTATCATTGCAAAAGGTCTGGTGGATTTTGCAGGGATTTTTGTGATCCTGCGCAAGATGGCGATCATTATTCTGCTTACCGCGGTTGCACAGTGGATCATGAATGCGTGCAACAATAAAATTACCTATAATGTAGTAAGAGATATCCGAAAGGAAGCGTTTGACAAGATCGAGCATCTTCCGCTTTCCTATATTGACAGCCATTCGTATGGTGAGATCGTAAGCCGTGTGATCGCAGATGTTGATCAGTTCGCAGATGGACTTCTGATGGGATTTACGCAGTTTTTTACCGGCGTGGTCACGATCCTTGGTACGTTGATCTTCATGTTGGTGATCAATGTTAAGATCACAGTCGCAGTGGTACTCATTACACCGGTATCATTGTTTGTTGCAAGCTTTATTGCAAAGAAAACATTTTCCATGTTTAAGCTGCAGTCCGAGACCAGAGGGGAGCAGACTGGTTTTATTGAGGAAATGATCGGAAACCAGAAGGTGGTACAGGCATTTTCCCATGAGGAGGAGGCACTGGAAAAATTTGATGAGATCAATGGCAGATTACAGAAATATTCGCTGCGAGCCATCTTCTTTTCCAGTATCACCAACCCGGCAACCCGTTTTGTCAACAGTCTGGTTTATGCAACGGTTGGTATTGTCGGAGCATTTTTGGCGATCAGCGGTGGTATCACAGTCGGACAGCTTTCGAGTCTGCTCAGCTATGCAAACCAGTACACGAAACCGTTCAACGAGATTTCAGGTGTCATTACAGAACTTCAGAATGCGCTTGCCTGTGCGGCACGTATTTTTGAACTGATCGAGGAAGAGCCGGAAGTGGCAGATGCGCAGGATGCGGCAGTGCTTGAGCATGCAGATGGCAGCGTAGAGCTTTCCCATGTGAACTTTTCCTATACAAAAGAGCAGAAGCTCATTACAGATTTTAATCTGTCTGTAAAACCGGGACAGCGTGTTGCCATCGTTGGACCGACCGGATGTGGAAAAACAACGTTGATCAATCTGTTGATGCGTTTCTACGATGTGGACAGCGGTACGATCTCAGTAAGCAACATTCCGATCCGCGAGATGACAAGAAAGAGTCTTCGGAACAATTACGGTATGGTATTGCAGGAAACCTGGCTGCGGAGCGGCACCATCCGCGAAAATATCGCAATGGGAAAACCGGATGCGACTGAGGAAGAGATCATCGCGGCAGCAAAGGCATCCCATGCACACAGCTTTATCAAACGTCTGAAAGACGGATACAATACAGTGATCGCGGAGGATGGCGGCAATCTGTCACAGGGACAGAAACAGCTCCTCTGTATTGCGCGTGTTATGCTCTGTCTGCCGCCGATGCTGATTTTGGATGAGGCAACTTCCTCCATCGATACCAGAACGGAGATCAGGATCCAGAAAGCATTTGCAAAGATGATGCAGGGCAGAACGAGCTTTATCGTGGCACATCGTCTCTCAACAATCCAGGAGGCAGATATCATCCTGGTCATGAAAGACGGAAGCATCATAGAGCAGGGAAATCATGAAGAATTGTTAGCAAAGCAGGGATTTTATGCAAAACTGTATAACAGCCAGTTTGCAAAATAAGAGTGGAAAGAAAAAGAACGTGGATGGCGGGTCCACGTTCTTTTTTGTACTGTTGTCCCCAAAACAGTGTTTATCTGGTATAAATAGTATGGATTCCCTCGATACTGTCGCGGGATGATTTCTCGGCGAGGTGCATCAGGGTCTCTTTATCTCTTGCAACAAGGCTTCGATAAAACTCGAGCGTGCTTTCATAGAGGGTAGGAATGCCATAATTTCTTGCAAAACGGAACCACAATGGGCATACTAACTCACGGAAAGATGCGATAAAAAGTGGAAGCAGTGTGTTTCCACTGATAAAAGCTAGCTCATGATAAAAAGAAAACAGAAGCTCTACCGCCTCGTCATTGTCGGTGCAGACCTTTAAGGCATCCAGATATTTTTTCAAAGACAAAATTTCTTCTTCACCTGCAGTATCCGCAGCGAGTGTTGCAGACAGTCCGACGAAGATCATACGGATTTCGAGGATTGAACGGATTTCGCTGTCACCCAACATACCGCCGTTGTATTTCATCAGGGCGGTAAGTGTTTCGATCGTACCATTGCGGTGGTAATCTTCTACAAATGTACCAATACGTGGCTTGACCACAAGAAAGCCCTTTTGTTCCAGTTCAGCAATCCCGGCATTGACAACGGCACGGGACACCTGCATGGAAGCAGCAAGCTCACGCTCGGACGGGAGCTTCGTTCCTATCTCTAGTTTTCCGGACAAGATCATAGTTTCAAGTTCCGAAACAAATAAATCCTTTAAGGATGGTGCATTTAATTTTGTGAATTTCATGGAAATCTCCTTACAAATAAAATCTGTGGTATGTCCACATACCACTTTATTTTAAAAGTAACACGGAAAAAAATCAAGAGCGGAGTTTTAGAAAAAAGTAGTATATTGTGAAGAAAAGAATTTATCAAAGAATACTAGAATTTTGTTCGTGTCTGTAAAGATAGAAATTGTTTTTTCCCCTCACATAATCTATAATAAAACAATATGGATATTCAGAATAACAGAAAAAGAGTGAGTCTATGAAAAAGAAAGAAACGACTGAGACAACAGAAACAATACAACAAACAAAAAAAACAGCAAATCACAGATCATACAAGGAGATCCGCTGGGACAGACTGGATAACACAGCGCATCTGTTCCCGGTCATTGCCGGGGAGAGCATGAGCAATGTCTACCGGATCAGCGTGACATTAAAGGAACTGATCCAACCGGAATTACTGCAGCAGGCACTGGATATGGTGTTGCCGAAATTCGATGGATTTAACCTGCGACTGCGACAGGGTGTGTTCTGGTATTATTTTGAGGAAAACGGAAAGCCGGCACCGAGAGTCAGAGAGGAAAACGCATTTCCATGCCGTTATATCCGCCAGAATCAGAATCACAGCTATATGTTCCGCGTGACCTATTATAAATACCGGATCAATTTAGAGGTATTCCATGTACTGACCGATGGAATGGGCGGCATCAATTTCTTAAAAGAGCTGACCTATCAGTATCTGCGGCTTGCACATGAGGAATTGCAGGAAAAACTGGGAGATACGCTAAGCAGTGATACCTCCTTAAACAGAGAGGACAGTTTCTTAAAAAACTATAAGAAGAGTTCTGCAAAAGGCTATCAGACGAAAAAAGCGTATCTGATCAAAGGAGAAAAGCTCCCACCGGGAGAGTTTGGAGTTATGCACGGTTATATGCAGATCCCGGAGTTAAAAAAGGTCTGCCATGCGTATGGTGCAAGTATCAATGAATATCTGGTCTCTGTTTATATCTGGAGTGTATACACGGAATGTCTGCATGGCATGCCGTCGCAACGTCCGATCCGTGTTGCAGTGCCGGTCAATTTAAGACCATATTTTAATTCCAATACAACGAAAAATTTCTTCGTCATGGTATCTGCAGAATTTCATCCGCAGAAAGAGATCTATACCTTCGAGGAAGTGCTGCATATTGTACAGGAGAGCCTGCGCAGCCAGATCAACAGGGAGCATCTGGAAAAACTGTTTTCCTACAATGTCTCCAATGAAAAACTTCTGATCGCGCGTGCAGTACCGTTGTTTTTGAAAAATATCGCAATGAAATATGTCTATACGACTTCTGCACTTGCCAATACCGCTACGGTAACGAACATCGGCAATATTTCGGTGGCAGAAGAGTACCGCCCTTATGTCGAAATGTTCCATTCCTTTCTGGCAATGTCGAAAGGGCAGCACCTGAAAGGAACCATCTGTTCCTATGGCGATACGCTGGTCTTTAGTTTCAGCTATGACCTGGTGGAGCCGGATGTGCAGCGGGGATTTTTCCGTAAGATCGCAGCGGACGGGATTCAGGTAGAAATAGAAAGTAACGGGGTTCATTATGAGTAGATGTAAAAATTGTAACATAGAAGTGTTAGACGAGACAGAGCGTTGTCCGCTCTGCGGTTCGGTGCTTGAGCAGACCGTAGAAGTGGAAAATATGTATCCGGATGTCAGGATACGGTCAAGAAAACTGGTATTTATCAGTAAGATCTATCTGTTCTGTGCCATCCTGACCGAGGTATTATTGGTCTATATCAATGCGATGCAGGATACGAATATCTGGTGGAGCGCGATCGCAGGTCTGGCATTGTTTTACGGATATCTGGTGCTTGCATTTGCCATTCTTGGCAAATCTGGTTATAAGGGAAAGACGGTTGTTTTAACGCTGATCGCTATCCTTGTGGTGGTGGGGATCGATCTGGTGACCGGATACCGTGGCTGGTCAGTCAATTACGCCCTGCCTGCGGCGATCATGTTTATGGATGTGGGAATTATTGTTTGT
Organism: uncultured Roseburia sp.; assembly: GCA_900550935.1. Lineage (GTDB taxonomy): Bacteria > Bacillota > Clostridia > Lachnospirales > Lachnospiraceae > Roseburia. The sequence goes on along the minus strand of URUD01000010.1, from coordinate 16,107 downwards.
ATGATCATAAACAGAAGAAACTGGCAGAGTTATCTGATGTGGCAGATCTTTATGCTGCTGTGCAGTATCGTACCGCTCATTTTACGTGCGATCGGAGTGATCACAGTGCCGTTTCTTTCATTGCTTGCATTTGCGTTCTCCCTGTTCCTGTTTTTGGGAACTGTGATCATCGGAGACCGTCGTGCGAGAGTGGAGTTAAAGCGCAGATTTCATGTGCGTTAAGAAAGAAGGAAAGGAAACGATAGATGGCAGAAAGTGAAGCAAGTATCAGAGGGCGTGTCATGCGGGATATGATTGCCCATGTGACACAGGATCATCTGATTGGAAAAAAGATAAAAAACGGAGCGTTAAGAAAAAAGATCGGTACGGTCGAGGCACCCTGGAAATGCCCACCCTGCTTTGAACTGAAGACGATACCGCTGGAACATATGACAATGGAGCTTTTATCATTAAAGGAAAACCCGGATACGGATAAAATCATCTTGCAGCTTCATGGAGGCGGTTATGTCGGTGCCATGCGAAATTCGTACCGCATGTTTGCCGGGCTGTATAATGAGGTCAGCCATGGTATGAGCGTGCTGACACCGGACTACAGAGTGGCACCGGAAGACCCGTATCCGGCAGCACTGGAAGATGCCTTTGCAGCATACTCCTATCTGCTTGCACAGGGCTGGTTTGCAGAGCAGATCATTATAGCAGGAGATTCCGCAGGTGGCGGACTTGCGATGGCACTGTGCCATTATCTGAAAGATAAGGGAATGCAGATGCCATGTGGGATCGTGGCAATGTCTCCCTGGACGGACTTAACGGCAAGTGGAGAGTCCTATGAGACAAACTTTGAAAAAGACCCATTGTTTGGAAAGACAAGGGACAGCCTTATTTATAACAAAGATTATGTCGGAGACCATGATCCGATGGATGCTTATATTTCCCCACTTTTTGGGGATTTCAGGGGATTTCCGCCGATGTTGATACAGGTCGGCTCCTATGAGATGCTGTTGTCAGACTCGGTAAACGTAGCGGCAAAAGCAAGAGAACAGGGCGTAAAAGTCCGGTTGAGTATTTATGAGGGGATGTTCCACATCTTTCAGATGGCAGCAAAGATGCTGCCGGAATCTAAAAGAGCGTGGGTTGAAATTGGTAAATTTATTGATGTTTTGCTAAATGACTGACATTCATATAGACCGGGAGACCGTTCTGATAAGTAATGTCTGCTTCTCCCTGGATCAATGGGGTTAAGTAATCCATGAGAGGCTGCCTGATGTCGTTTCCGGCATCGTTGATCCATTCCACTGGAACGGATTTTGCTTCATTTGCAATGTGACTGATCTGGGCGTGTCCGTATGCAACCTGATAAGGTGTATTCGAGATACGCTCTACTGTTACCATGGATGCGGTAATGCCTTCCTCGGAGAGCTCAACTGCTTTCTGACCAAGGGCGAAAGACTCGTCTAAGTCTGTTTTGGAAGCAAGGTGTGCGGCACAACGCTGTAAAACATTGACTTCTACGGAGCGTACCTTTACGCCTAATTTTTCCTTGACCAGAAATTCGAGTGTTTTTCCGGCACCACTCAGCTGGCTGTGACCAAAGGTGTCGGTAGACTGCTCGGAGGCACTGATATAATTGCCGGAAGCATCACGGATCCCCTCAGATACGGCAACGATGACATTGTTCTGCTCGAAAAGCAGACGTTTGACATCAAGCAGGAAGTCTTCTTTATCGAACGGAACTTCCGGCAGATAAATGAGATGCGGTGCTGTATTGTATTCGTTTCTTGCAAGCGCAGCAGCGGCGGTAAGCCATCCGGCATCACGTCCCATGATCTCAACGATAGTTACACTTTTCACTGCATAAATAAAAGTGTCATGGGAGATCTCAAGCAGAGAAGTGGCAATATATTTCGCTGCGGAACCAAATCCCGGTGTGTGGTCGGTTTCGCACAGGTCATTGTCAATGGTTTTCGGAATACCGATGATGCGGACGGAGCTGCCAATCTTTTTGCCGTATTCGGATAATTTCTGTACGGTGTCCATGGAATCATTGCCGCCGATATAGAAAAACGCGTCTACGTTATAGTCCTCAAACTGTTTAAAAATATAGACATAGGAAGAATCATCATCCAGATAATCCGGAAGTTTATAACGGCAGGAACCTAAAAACATGGCAGGTGTAACCTTAAGACGTTTCAGGTAATCCGGATCTTTTTGCATGAGCTCGGATAAGTTCATCAGTTCATTATTTAAGATACCGGTTATGCCGTTTAAAGAACCGTATACGATATCGTATCTGGAAGATTTCATTACGCCGTCAATAACACCGGCAAGGCTGGCGTTGATGGCTGCAGTCGGGCCGCCAGACTGAGCGACCATACAGTTTTTCTGATTCATAGTAAACTCCTTGCGTATGATAGTAACTAATATTAAAAATACATTCCTTATCATACCCAAAATGGATCAGATTATCAAGTCATAGTTTTGATGATATTGGAGTGGAGAAAAGAATGAGTGATAAAAAATGTGGATTATGCCCCAGAAACTGTGCGGTGGACAGAGCGCAGGGAGAGCGGGGGATTTGTGGACAAACCGATCAGTTAAAGGTTGCAAGGGCAGCGTTACATTATTGGGAGGAACCCTGCATTTCAGGTGAAGCGGGATCGGGTGCCGTATTTTTCAGCGGCTGTGCCCTGCACTGTGTGTTCTGCCAGAACAGGAAGATCGCAAATGGTACCGCGGGAAAAGAGATCAGCACAGAGCGGCTCGGAGAAATCTTTTTAGAGCTGATGGAGCAGGGGGCAAACAATATCAATCTGGTCACACCGGGACATTTTGTGCCGCAGATCATTCCGGCACTGGAATGGGCAAAGGCGTGCGGGATGGACCTGCCGGTGGTTTATAACACCAGCAGCTATGAAAATGTGGATACGATCCGCAGTCTCGATGGACTTGTGGATATCTATCTGCCGGATTTTAAATATATGGACCCCGCATTGAGCGAAAAATATTCCCATGCAAAAGATTATGTAGAAACCGCAAAAGCGGCGCTCTCCGAGATGGTCAGACAGACGGGAGCGGCAGTTTTTGAGGGAGATCTGATGAAGCGCGGAACGATCGTAAGGCATCTGGTGCTTCCTGGAAATACCAAAGATTCCAAGGCTGTCATCCGCTACCTTTATGAGACATATGGAGATTTGATCTATATCAGCATTTTAAACCAGTTTACTCCGGTTGAGGCACTGACTGCATATCCGGAACTGAACCGGAAACTGACGGAGAGAGAGTATGACGAGGTGGTCGATTACGCGATCGAGCTTGGCGTGGAGAATGGATTTATCCAGGAGGGGGAGACGGCAGAGGAGAGTTTTATCCCGGCATTTGACTGCGAAGGGGTACAAAAAAAGAGGGGTTAGAGGTATAATCAGACCGATGGAGAAAAGGAGGTTTTTACTATGTATACAGCAGCAAAAGAAAGATACGAAACCATGCAATATAACCGCTGTGGAAAAAGCGGACTGTTACTTCCGAAAGTGTCACTTGGACTGTGGCATAATTTCGGAGATACGTCTTCTTATGAAAATATGAAACAGCTGTGCTTTACCGCATTTGACCATGGAATTACACAGTTTGATCTGGCAAACAATTATGGACCTGCATATGGAAGTGCAGAGAAAAATTTTGGCAGGATCTTAAAAGAAGAATTTTCCCGGTACCGCGATGAACTGATCATCACGACGAAGGCGGGATATGATATGTGGGAGGGCCCTTATGGAAACTGGGGCAGCCGCAAATACCTGCTCGCAAGCCTTGACCAGAGTTTAAAACGGATGGGACTTGAGTATGTGGACATCTTCTATCATCACAGGATGGATCCGGAGACTCCGCTGGAAGAGACGATGGGAGCTCTGGCATCCGCCGTATCCAGTGGAAAGGCACTTTATGTCGGATTATCCAATTATGATGGAAAGACATTGGAGCGTGCCACTGCGATCTTAGATGAGTTAAAATGTCCATTTGTGATCAACCAGAACCGTTATTCGATCTTTGACAGAACGGTAGAGGAAAACGGATTGCTTGAAGCGGTCACAAAAGTAAAAAAAGGTCTGATCACATTCAGCCCGCTGGCACAGGGACAGCTTACCGACCGCTATTTAAATGGTATTCCGGAGGACAGCCGTATCCGCAGGGATGGCAGATTTTTAAAGGAAAGTACACTGACACCGGAACGCATAGAGCAGATACGGAAATTAAACGATCTGGCAGCAGAGCGAGGCGAAAAACTTTCCGAGATGGCACTGGGATGGCTGCTCCACCACAAAGAAGTAACCAGCGTTTTGATCGGGGCATCCAAGCCACAGCAGATCTTAGACAATGTCAAAGTGATAGACTGTGCGCCGTTTACCGAAGAAGAACTGCGCAAGATCGATGAGATTGCAAAGCCAGCCCATTGACAGAAACGCAAAATTAAGTTAAGCTAGTTGGTATAAAAAAAGAAAAGAAATAGAACGCAGAGGGACTGCGCGTGGAAACACAAGCGGTTGAGAAGGTAGAACCTGACTCTTAGAACCTGTCAGTTAAGACTGTCGTAGGGAGCGGAACGAACATAGAAACCCGGTCCGTAGGACCGGGTTTTTCTGCGTCTAATGGAGGATGAATATGGAACAGTATGCAACACAGATGGAAGCGGCACGCAAAGGAATCGTAACAGAGCAGTTAAAAAGAGTAGCAGAAAAGGAGCGCATGAGTGTAGAGGAACTGATGCCACTCGTGGCAGAGGGAAAAGTCGTCATCTGCGCCAATAAACATCACACCTGCATCGATCCGGAGGGCGTAGGTTCGATGCTGCGCACCAAGATCAATGTAAACCTTGGTATTTCAAGAGACTGCAAGGATTATGATGTGGAAATGGAAAAGGTAATGGCTGCCGTTGATATGGGAGCACATGCGATCATGGATCTGTCTTCCCATGGAAATACGATCCCATTCCGAAGAAAACTGACTGCAGAGTGCCCGGCAATGATCGGAACCGTGCCGGTTTATGACTCTGTCATCCATTATCAGAGAGATCTTGCAACATTAACAGCAAAAGATTTCATCGATGTGGTACGTCTTCATGCCGAGGATGGTGTGGACTTTGTGACTCTTCACTGCGGTATCACCAGAAAAACGATCGAGCAGATCAAAAAACACAAAAGAAAAATGAACATCGTATCCAGAGGCGGTTCCCTTGTTTTTGCATGGATGTGCATGACCGGAGAGGAAAATCCGTTTTACGAATACTATGATGAGATCTTGGAGATTTGCAGAGAACATGATGTGACCATTTCACTGGGGGATGCGTGCAGACCGGGATGTCTGGCTGATGCCTCAGATGTCTGCCAGATCGAGGAACTGGTACGTCTGGGAGAACTGACAAAACGTGCATGGGCAAGAGATGTTCAGGTTATGGTAGAAGGACCGGGACATATGCCGATGGATCAGATCGCGGCAAATATGAAGATCCAGCAGACCATCTGTATGGGGGCACCATTTTATGTATTAGGACCGCTTGTAACCGATATCGCACCGGGCTATGACCATATCACTTCCGCGATCGGTGGCGCGATCGCAGCGCAGAACGGTGCCGCATTCCTCTGCTATGTCACACCGGCAGAGCATCTGGCGCTTCCGAATGTTGAGGACGTAAAACAGGGTATCATAGCATCCAAGATCGCAGCACATGCGGCAGACATTGCAAAAGGTGTGCGCGGCGCAAGAGAGATCGACGACAGGATGGCAGATGCCAGACGTGTTCTTGACTGGGAAGCACAGTGGGAATGTGCGATCGATCCGGAGACTGCAAAACAGATCCGTGAGGACCGCAAACCGGAGCACGAAGACACCTGTTCCATGTGTGGAAAATTCTGTGCAGTCCGCAGTATGAACAAGGCACTGGCAGGGGACTATATTGATATCCTGTAAGTGCAGAGAAATGGAAAAACGTGTGGCGCGAATCGCGGATTTCTGTTACAATAGAAGAGCAATTCGGTTCGTCAAATGAGAAATGAAAAATGAAAAAAATATATTTCGTAGACAGTGAAAATGTAGGAGATGTATGGGTACAGCTTTTGTCGGTCTCTGAACCGGAGGATAAGGTCTATGTGTTCTATACGGCAAAAAGTCCGTATATGAACTACGAGAGTGTCAGACGGCTAAAAGAGGTCGAGAAAGAGCCTGTTTTTATCAAGTGTTTCGAGGGGACAAATGCCCTGGATTTTCAGCTTGTGACACAGCTTGGCTATCTTCTGTGTCAGGAAAAAGACAGCTCTTACTGCATTGTTTCCAATGATACGGGATATGATGCTGTGGTGCGTTATTGGGGTGAACGTGGATATGATGTGACACGCATGACGGCAAAAGAATGCAGTGAGAAAAAGGAGAAGGGGGAAGAGCAGGAACTGAAAGCGGATACGGCAGGGGAAATCGTTACCGCTTTGTTTTCCTGCATCAGCAGAGAAAATCTGCAAAATCTTCACAATGTACTTGTGTTATTTCTGGGACCAAAACAGGGAAAACAGGTATATCAGAAGATCAAGGGGGACAAGCAGGCTGCTGCGTACTGGGAAGAACACACGGTAAGCAGCACAGAGGAGAGATTTGATATTTACTGCCACCTTGTGTTCAAACATAGTGAGCTTGCGGGAGAGGAGCCAAAGGATTTTGCTTCATTTCTTCTGAAAGCAAAAGAGAAGAGAAAGAATCTGAATTCTTTGCGTGCTGCGATGCAGGGGCACTATGGAAAAGAAAAAGGCATGAAATATTATGTTCTGTTTAAACCGCATATTAAAATTATGAATTGTATGTAGAAGGAGAGACGAACCTGATCTGCACACGTGGGGCATAGGCGTATTGGCAGCCTGTGCCCCTGTTTCGTTTGGAGGATAAATGTTTGCGAAGCGTACGTTCTGATAGATAGGATGGAAAAAGTATGGTACAAAAAGAAAAATTGATCCAGTTTTATTTTGCACAGTACAACGAGTGTGCAAAGCGTTTTAAAAAGAAGAGCAACACCAGACCGGGAGATTATGAAAAACGTATCCAGACACTTGGAAAGATGTTAAAACATACGCATCTTTCACCGAATAATCTGGTTCGGCTGGAAGAATATCACAGGCAGATCCGAAACCTCTCTTATTTTGCATTTCGTCAGAACAATCCGGTGGCGATCATGCAGATAAGACAGGTGCTGATCCCAGAGCTGGTGCGCATGGATGTCGAGACACTGACCAAAGAGGAGGCAGAACTTGTCACGGCAAAAACAATTGAAGGGCTGCGCAGGGAAATGCCCTATGAGATCTGTAAAAGGACATTAAAGACTTTAAGCCGGAATTATTTTGAACTGGATATCAAAAAACAGATCATCCATATGGTACCGGCAAACCCGGAACAGGAATTCCCGGAGGCAATCGAGATGGAGCGCAGATTTATCCTGCATGTCGGACCAACCAACTGCGGGAAGACCTATCATGCCTTAGAGCGTTTAAAGGAAGCAGAGGATGGCATATACCTTGGACCGCTTCGTCTGCTGGCACTGGAAGTATACGAAAAGATGAAAGATGCCGCCATACCCTGTACGATGCTGACCGGGGAAGAGTGCATCACAGAGGAAAACAGCAGGGTAATTTCCTCTACGATCGAGATGTTAGACTTAGACCGCCATTATGATATTGCTGTGATCGACGAGGCACAGATGATCGCATCGACAGACCGCGGGCATTCCTGGACGAGAGCGATCTTGGGCATTCAGGCAGCAGAGATCCATATCTGTATGAGCCCGGCAGCACTGCCGGTTGTGACACACCTGATCACACTGGGAAATGGCACTTATGAGGTGCACCGCTATGAAAGAAAGACCGCACTGGTCTGTGAAGAGAAGCCATTTTCTTTCCCAGAGGATGTGAGGGAGGGCGATGCACTGATCTTATTTACGAAGCGGGCGGTACTTGACATTGCCGGGCGACTGGAGAAAGAGGGCATCAGGGCGAGCGTGATCTATGGAAGCCTGCCGCCGGAGATCAGAAGACGGCAGATCCACCAGTTTTCCGGCAGGGAAAATCAGGTCGTGGTTTCCACGGATGCAATCGGAATGGGCTTAAATCTGCCAGTGCGGCGGATCGTCTTTATCCAGACAGAGAAATTTGACGGCACGAAAGTAAGGGCATTAGAGGTGTCGGAGATCCGGCAGATCGCAGGACGTGCCGGAAGATATGGCATGTACGATACCGGATATATTAATGCAATGGGTGAGTCTAATCTGAATTTTATTAAAAAAGGTCTGTCCGCGGAAGAGGCGGATATTACGACAGTCAGTCTGGGTTTCCCCGGTGTGCTGCTTGATATGAATGAGCCTCTGGATGTGGTCTTAAAAATATGGAAATCAGTCGAGACCGATGCACCGTTTGAGAAGATCAGCATTGATGAACTGCTGTTTTTATATGAGAAGGCATACAAATGCCGCAAAGAGATCGACGGCTTTGAGGACAAACATATGCTCTACCGGATGCTGACCTGCTCGATCGACATCAAAAACAAGGATATCGTAGACTTATGGCTCTATTACTGCAAAACGTATTCCGCGGATGTCTCGCTGACTTTCCCGTCGCTTTCCATGTGTGACGGATCGGGTCTCATCCAGTATGAGACTTATTATAAGATGTTAGACCTTTATCATCAGTTCTCAACACGTCTTGGAAAAAATATGGACAAGGAGCGATTAGATCAGGCGAGAGAAAAAACAGAGGAATATATTATGCGTTATCTTTCCAAAGATAAAAAGGAATACATCAGGAAATGCCGTTACTGCGGAAGAACGCTGCCAATCGGATACGAGAGAAGAGTGTGTGAGCGGTGCCGGACTTAAAAAAGAAAAGGACATGGCTTTTATGCGATGTCCTTTTCTACGCTTAGAGATATAATAAAAAAAGATCCATTTCTATGGATCTTTTAAGAAGCTGCTGACGGGAATCGGACCCGTGACCTCCGCACTACCAATGCGACGCTCTACCGACTGAGCCACAGCAGCATTGCTGTTGAGCACCTCAACACCTGTACTACTATACTATAGGTTTGTGCAGATGTCAAGATGCAAATTACAAATTATTTCAAAATTTTTATGCTGCCTAATAAAGGAATTTCTTTTTCCTTGTCTTCACATGCATAAACAAAGCCCATGATCCAGAAAACCAGAAGAACGATGCTTAAAACGGTGCCAACAATGCCGCCGATTGCAGGAATATAATTGATAACACCTACAACAACATTTGCAATGATAAGAACCAGAGACTGATTCAGGTGGAATTTTGCCCCCTCTTTATCTCCGGCACAGTAAGCGATCAGCCAGCCGATCAGTGTAAGGTAGGAAATGATCCCGGTTGTCTTTTTGTTCATAACAAAACCTCCTAAGTGTGAAATATAATAACAACATACCTATCATAACACGAATGACCCGAAATTCAAAGGATTACTTTGTCAGAAAAGGGAGCCGTCCCTGCCTTGAAATTTCTGAATACTTCTTTTATAATGAAGAAAGCGTAAGAGAACAGGGAGGAAACAACAATGGAGACAATGGACGATTACAAACAGGAACTGGAAGCATCTTTTCGAAAGATCAACGAGGGAGATATCATTTCCGGTACGGTTATTGATGTGAACGAAGAGGAAGTGACCCTGGATTTAAAATATTATGCACAGGGGATCATCAAGGCAGCAGATTTAAGCAATGATCCGGATTTCTCACTGGTAGACGAGGTGCATGTGGGAGATGTGATCGAGGCGACTGTGGTAAAAACAGATGACGGTGAGGGCAATATCCTCCTGTCAAAGAAAGAAGCAAACGATATCCTGGCATGGGATAAATTAAAACAGATGTCAGAGGATGAGACGACGGTGAAAGTCAGGATCAAAGAGAGCGTGCCAAGCGGTGTTGTTACCTATTTAGAAGGCATCCGTGCGTTTATTCCGGCTTCCCAGATCACACTGGACTATGTGGAGGATACAGACAGTTGGATTGGAAAAGAAATTGATGTGCGTGTGATCACCGTGGATGCAGAGAGAGAAAAACTGGTGCTGTCCGGTAAAGTCGTCGCAAGAGAGGCAGAGGCGGAGGAGAGAAATCATAAGATCTCAATGATCGTTCCGGGAACTGTATTAGAGGGAACGGTTGAGACTCTGATGCCATATGGTGCATTTATCAATCTTGGAAATGGGTTAAGCGGTCTGGTACACATCTCACAGATCTGTGAGCGCAGGATCGGCAAACCATCCGAAGTCTTAAAAGTAGGACAGAAAGTAAAGGCAAAGGTATTAAACACCAACGATAACAAGATCAGCCTCAGCATGAAAGCATTAGAGGAAGAGATGGTCGATACGACGGAGATGCAGGATATTGAGGCATATACCGATAAGGAAACGACCGGAACAAGCCTTGGCGATCTGCTTTCCAAATTAAAATTATAAAAAAGCAAAAAGGAACGGAAACGTTCCTTTTTCGTTACAGAATGGATTGTTGACAAGGAAACAAAAATAAGCTATAGTGTAAAAGTAACAGGAAAGAGAAAGGAAACAATTATGAAAGAACAGGAGCTTTTATTAAAAGAAATCGCGCTTATGTTGGAACGGCAGGATATGCTTTCGAAACTGACAGAGAGTTCCTGCCTGGATGAATATGGTTATTCCGAAACCCATTGCATTGACTTTATCGGACGGCTGGAACTTCCAAATGTGACGAAGATCGCGGAGCATATGGGGATGACCAGAGGGGCGATCAGCAAGATGACGAAAAAACTTCTGGCAAAGGGACTGATCGAAAAGTATACATTAGAAACCAATAAGAAAGAAATCTATTTTAAACTGACAGATCAGGGAATGCTGTTGTTTGAGGAACATGCCAAACGACATCGGCTGTGGGAAAAAAGGGACATGGAATTTATCTCCAAATATCCGAAAGAAGAACTGGAAGTGCTCTATAAATTTATGAGAGAGTTCAACGGTTATCTGGAAAACCAGATCGAAGAACTCTCCTGATCGTTTCGATTTAAGATTGTGAGGAATCGGTTTCCTCTTCAAGCGGGAAAACATTAATATCATTGCGGTCCACACGATTGGTGGCATCTTCCGGGAAATCCTCGGTAAAGGAACCAAGGCTTGCAGAAGAAGCAGCCGGTGTATCCTCGGATGGAAGAACCGGTTCTGCTGTTTCGCTGGAAACGGAATTGCCGGATGCAGTAGAAGTAGCAGCTGTAGTAGTTCCACTTGTAGCAGAAGTACTTGTACCGGAAATACCGGTGTTACCCAAAGTGCCTGCAAGGTTTTTCAGTTTTAACAGAGAAACCAGAATGTCCAGTGTGGATTTTGAGATGTTGTTTGCAGCAAAGAAATTGCCAAGCATTTCATTTGCAGTATCTCTTGCTTCACCGGTCAGACCAAAGATACCAGAAGAAGAATAATCCGTTTCAAAGGAACCATTCATATAGGAAAGAACTTTCTGAACGTAATTCTGTGTCTCGGTAAAAGGCGGGATGCCGCCGTATTTATCTACATTTCCGGTGCCTGCATTATAAGCTGCAAGTGCAAGGGAAATATTTCCCTGATAACGGGATAAGAGCTGGCTGATATATTTTGCACCACCCATGATGTTTTCTCTTGCATCATAGGAGTTGGAAACACCAAGGGATGCGGCGGTGGAAGGCATCAGCTGCATGATACCGATGGCACCTGCCTTGCTCACAGCGGATGGGTTGAAATTGGACTCAGCCTTGGCAATCGATTTTAAGATAGAAGTCGCAACTCCGTAAGTCTCGGATGCTTCCTTAAAATAAGCTTCATAATCCTGTGGCGAGGACACGGTAGAGGCAGATGAGGTTGTCTGCGTAGAAGCAGAAGAACCATTGCTGTCAGTACTGCCAGAAGAAAGTGCCTTTGTACTTTCATTTAAAGATGCGGCAAAATCGGCTCCTTCGGTAGAAGAAGCGGATGCAGCCGCGGTACGTGCAGCAGCCTGCTCATGGATGCGATTTACAAGTTCCTGATCAAGATAATTTACAACTGTGATACTCATTCATAACTCCTTTAGTCACTCACCAAAACATAACTAAAAAAAGTATATCATAAGTCACAGAAAATGCAAAGATTTTGTTGAAAAAACACGGAAAATAACTTGATGTATACAAAAAAGTATTGTAGAGTACAAATTGCATATGGAGGAAAGACAGTTGATACAGGCATTTAAGAAGGCATTTCCGCAGACCATCCCGGTTTTGACAGGATATCTGTTTATCGGTATGGCGTTTGGCGTGATGTTTCAGGAAAAAGGATATAATTTTTTATGGGCGGCACTGGTGAGTATCGTCTGTTATGCCGGAAGCGGACAGTATCTGGCAGTCAACTTTTTTGCACCGGGCATCAGCCTCATCCAGGTCGTATTTATGGAGCTTATGGTAAATATCCGTCATATCTTTTATGGATTGTCGTTGTTGGAACGTTTTTCAGGCATGGGAAAAAAGAGATGGTACATGATCTTTTCCCTGACCGATGAGACCTATTCCCTGCTTGTGACAGCAAAGGTGCCGGAGGATGTGGAAGAGCCAAAGTTTTTGTTCGCGATCGCATTTTTAGACCAGGTGTACTGGGTGATCGGAACGATCATAGGTTCCCTGCTTGGCTCGGTGCTTCCGTTTGAGGCAAAGGGCATTGATTTTGCAATGACGGCCCTGTTTCTGGTGCTGATGATCGAACAGTGGATGGAAAAGAAAAACCGTCCATTCGTTGTGATCGGGATCGGATGTGCGCTAGTATGCCGCCTGATCTTTGGCGCGGATAATTTTATCCTGCCGACCATGATCGTAATGATGATCATCTTGGTGACCGGCAAAAAACGGCTTTATGAAAAGGAGAAAAAAGTATGCCAGTAAGTGTAGGAAGAACACTTCTGATTATGATAGCAGTAGCGGCAACGGTATTTTTTACAAGGGTATTTCCCTTCCTGTTTTTCCCGGAAGGAAAGAAGATCCCGCCGATGGTCCAGTATCTGGGAAATGTGCTGCCTCCGGCAGTGATCGGCATGTTAGTGGTGTATTGTTTAAAAGACGTCCATGTGACATCGTATTCTTATGGAATACCGGAAGCGATTTCTGTTGTAACCGTTGTGCTGCTTCATCTGTGGAAGCGGAATAATCTGTTAAGTATCGGTGTTGGCACCGTATTATATATGTTTTTAGTGCAGGTCGTATTTGCGGCGTAAAATCAAAGGAGGATCATAGAATGAAAAAACAACCATTTGTGACAAAAGAACAGCTTGAGGAGATTACAAAAAAATATCCTACCCCGTTCCATCTGTATGACGAGAAAGGCATCCGTGAAAATGCAAAGGCAGTAAAGGAAGCATTTGCATGGAACCCGGGATTTCGTGAGTATTTTGCAGTAAAGGCAACTCCAAATCCATATATTTTAGATATCTTAAAAGAATACGACTGTGGATGTGACTGCGCTTCCTTAACCGAGTTAATGTTAGCAGACTCACAGGGATTTGATGGCAGCCATATCATGTTTTCTTCCAATGATACACCGGCAGAGGAGTTTGTGTTTGCAGACAAGATCGGAGCCATCATTAACTTAGATGATTTTACGCACATTGACTTTTTGGAGAAAACGATCGGCAAGATCCCGGAGACGATCAGCTGCCGTTACAATCCGGGCGGAGTCTTTAAGATGAGCAATGGCATCATGGACAATCCTGGCGATGCCAAATACGGATTTACCCATGAACAGATCATCGAGGGCTTTAAAGTCTTGAAAGAAAAAGGTGCAAAACACTTTGGAGTGCACGCATTTTTAGCAAGCAACACCGTGACTAATGAATATTATCCAAAACTGGCAAAACAGTTGTTTGAACTTGTGGTAGAACTGAAAGAGAAAACAGGCTGTGACATCCAGTTTGTTAATCTATCCGGTGGTGTTGGTGTACCATATCAGCCAGACCAGACCCCAAATGATATCCGTGTGATCGGAGAGGGTGTCAGAAAAGCATTTGAGGAAGTACTTGTTCCGGCAGGACTGGGTCATATTTCCATTTTTACTGAGATGGGACGTTTTATGTTAGCACCATATGGTTGCCTTGTGACAAGAGCCATCCATGAAAAACACACCCACAAAGAGTACATCGGTGTGGACGCCTGCGCTGTCAACCTGATGCGTCCGGCAATCTACGGAGCTTACCATCACATTACCGTTATGGGAAAAGAGGATGCACCATGCGATCACAAATACGATGTGACCGGATCACTCTGTGAAAACTGTGATAAATTTGCAGTGGATCGTATGCTGCCGAAGATCGATATGGGAGATCTGTTAGTCATTCATGATACGGGAGCACACGGATTTTCCATGGGATATAACTATAACGGAAAACTGCGTTCTGCAGAGATCCTGTTAAAAGAAGATGGTACTACACAGCTGATCCGCCGTGCAGAAACACCGGCAGATTATTTCAGAACATTTGACTGCTTCGATATCTTAAAGGATATGAAAGATCCGGGCAAGATGTAAGAACAGCGTAACAGTAGGAGATTGCCATGAGTATCGACGAGAGAAGATTTGAGGCGGCGAGGGAAAAGGTTATAGGAGGTGGAAAGGTGCAGCAGGGGATCGGTACACTTTCCGAAAAGACAGTACATGCTGTTTTAAAGAATTATTATGCACCCGATACCGATATGCATGAGATCCCCATCGAGAACTTTGTGGCAGATATCTATACCGGGTCGGAGATCGTAGAGATCCAGACCCGGTCTTTTAATGCAATGCGTCGGAAACTGGATGCCTTTCTGCCACTTTATCCGGTGACGATCGTCTATCCGATCCCACATGAAAAATGGCTGCGCTGGATGGATGAAGAGACAGGGGAACTGTCTGTGAAACGGAAATCTCCAAAACATGGAAATCCCTATCAGGCGTTTATCGAACTTTATAAGATACGCCCTTATCTGAGTGATCCAAATCTGAAATTCCGTTTTGCCCTGCTTGATATGGAAGAGTACCGTCTGCTCAATGGGTGGAGCAAAGATAAGAAAAAGGGAAGTGAGCGGTATGACCGCATTCCGATGAAATTTGTAGAAGAAGTCTGCATAGACCGGAGAGAAGATTATATGCAGTTTATTCCTTATGAAATAAAGGAACCTTTTACCACAAAAGACTTTGCAAAAAGCGCAAAAATTCCTGCCAGACTGGCAGGAACGGTGCTTTTGATCTTATATGATCTTGGGATCGTAGCACGCACAGGAAAGCAGGGAAACAGCTACCTGTACGAGATCTGCGAAATATAGTCTAATAATTGCTGACGATCAGCCGTTGTTTAAACGTGTGATCCAGCTTGTCTAAGGTGCGTCGTGCCTGCCCATAGCGGTTGCGGTTTGTCGAGATGACATAAAACTGCTCCGCGCCGGCATATTTCATCCGCTGAAAAAATGGTATTTTGATCCAGTTCCTTGTAAAAGGGATCCGGTCAGCAATCAAGAGGGCAGCTGCCTGATTGCTGATGCGTTCATTTGTTGTGCGGCAAAGCTCAACGTCTTTGTCAATCTGTTTTGGATCTTTCCCCAATCGTAAACCCTGTTCCATAACATTCTCCTTTTATTGAATCTTGATGTGTAACTGCTTTCCCAGACAGTCTGCAATTCGGATCAGGAAGTCCAGGCTTGGATTGTATCTGCCGCTCTCAAAGCGGGAGATATTTGACTTTTTGGTGCCGACACGCTCCGCAAGATCTTCCTGCGTCACATTTAGGGATTTGCGTGCCTGCTTTAGCTGTTCTACCACCTCATAACGGGGAGAAAGCTGTGGATCTGTCTCTTTCATAAACTTCCTCAATTCTGTTGTCTGTGCAAATTTGGTAGTAATATAATAAAAAGTTATCATATATGATAACATAAGTCAATGAAGGAAACACGTTTTTACCAAAAACGTTATTTTCGTCTTGCAATTTCATAGTGGATATGATAAGATAACATCTGCTTGATTGATTTCAGGCGATAAAGGAAAAGCCGGCGTGGCGGAATGGCAGACGCACCAGACTCAAAATCTGGC
>URUD01000009.1 GCA_900550935.1 uncultured Roseburia sp. | reverse complement strand
CATAAATCAATCCCCATTTCATCTGTGGAAGCGTAATTTTTCGAAAAATTTTATAATCAGTTTAGATAAAGGAGGAAACAGCAGTATGAAAAAAAAGGGAAAACAAAAATTCAGTATGAAACTTATGTGGAAACAGAGATATCTGCTGCTTATGTCAGTACCCTTCGTAATCTGGCTGATCATATTCAAATATATTCCGTTATGGGGCTGGACGATGGGATTTCAGGAGGTAAAACCAAAATCATTTGCCCTTCCGATCTGGGAGCGGAAATGGGTTGGATTTGACAATTTTAAAAAGGCATTTACGGATCGCTTGTTTAGCCAGACGATGATCAACACAATCGGCATCAGCATCTTAGGTATTGCGATCGGAACGATCCTTGCGATCCTGTTTGCTTTGATGTTAAATGAGATCTGTTTTAACCGGTTCAAAAAAGTAACACAGACTATTTCTTATCTGCCACACTTTGTATCCTGGGTGGTAATCGCCAGCATTGCCAAGATGGTATTAAACGATGGCGGAATGATCGATACCCTGTTTGGAAAAAGCCTGCATCTGATGTCAACAAATACCCCGCTGTTCTGGCTGGTTGTCTGCCTGATCGATGCATGGAAGGAAGTTGGATGGAACGCGATCGTTTACTTATCTGCCATGGCAGGAATTGACCAGGGACTTTACGAGGCGGCAAAGGTCGATGGCGCAAACCGTCTGCAGAGGATCTGGCACATCACACTGCCGGGCATCAAACCAACCGTTATCGTGTTACTGATCATGAGTATCGGTGGAGCATTGAATGTCGGCATGGAACGTCAGATGCTTTTGAGTAATGGTATTGTTCAGGATCATGCGATGGTACTTTCCTGGTTTGCATATGTAAGAGGAATTGGAAACAACAATTACGGGGTGGGTACTGCAATTGGTATGTTCCAGTCCGTTGTCGGTGTCACACTGATGCTGATCGCAAATAAGATCGCAGGATGGCTTGGCGAAAGCCGCCTGATGTAAGGAGGAGAAGACCATGGCAAAAGCAAGATCAAGTCAGAAAATAAAAAGCCGGGAAAAAATTCTGGATTACATATTGGTGGTCGTATTCATCGGAGTCGTAGTGATCACACTCTACCCATTTTTAAACGTACTGGCAATCTCGTTTAATGATCCGATCGATACGATGCGTAATATCAATTTTATTATTCCAAGAGAGTTTACATTAAGCAACTATACCTATGTATTTACCGAAAATAATCTTGCAGGACCGTTTCTGATGTCGGTAGCAAGAACACTGATCGGAACCTTAGTCAGCGTGTTCAGTACCGCAATGATCGCATATGTACTGAGCCGGAGAGATTTTTACTTCAACAAGATCGTTACATTTTTGTTTTTGATCACCATGTATGTCAGCGGTGGTATGGTACCGGAGTACCTGCTTTTAACCAGAACTTTAAATCTTGGAAATAATTTTCTGGTTTATCTGTTACCGGGACTGATTTGGGCTTATAATATAGTCTTGATGCGTTCTTTTATGGATGGATTACCGGATGCCTTACAGGAAGCTGCAAGGATTGACGGTGCAAATGATTTTGTGATATGGCTAAAAATTATTGTACCGCTCTGTAAGCCGGTACTGGCAACCGTTGCACTGTTTGTTGCAGTCAGTCAGTGGAATTCATTCCTGGATACCTATTTATATGCAAGAGATCTGCCGACCTTACAGTATGTGCTGTATGAGATCATGGAAAAAGCAACCATCAAGGTTGACCCGCATGCAGCGGATCAGGTGAAAAATGCAGTTTCACCACTTTCGGTCAGAATGGCGATCACAATTATTGCAACAATACCTATTATAGTTGTTTATCCATTCCTGCAGAAGTATTTTGTAGGTGGTATGACGGTTGGTGCAGTCAAAGACTGATACTGATACATTATGAATAAGCAAAATTGAAGGAGGAGAAGAAGGCTTATGAATCAAAAAAGATTTTGTGCGTGGATGCTTGCAGCAGTCATGACTGCAGGTGTACTTGGGGGATGTGGAAACGGAGCAACGAGCACCAACACAGGAGGCGAGAGCACGACCGGAAGTGGAACAGAGACGGCTTCGTCATCTGGAGATGTTGTAGAGCTGACATTCTACAATGCAGATGGACAGGAAGATCCGTGGACCGATCCGGTTGCACAGGCACTGACTGAGGCAACAGGAGTAAAATTATCGACCGACTATCCGGTATCTTCGGATGATCAGAAAGTAGCACTGATGATTGCTGAGCAGAGCTACCCGGATATGATCTTTGCAAAGGGAGATGCAGGAAGCCTGATCGAGGCAGGGGCATTGATCGATATGACAGACCTGATCGATGAGTATGGTCCAAACATCAAAAAGATGTATGGTGATGAGTTTGACAAACTGAAAAATTCCAAGGATGATCCATCCATCTATCAGTTATCTTCTTATGCAGTAGGGGGAGAGAATTTCACAACTTCCGGAACGGCACAGGTACAGTGGGATGTATTAAAAGAAAACGATTATAAGATCCCGGATACCTTAGAAGAGTTCGAGAACATGTTAAAAGATTATATGGCAGCGCATCCAAAGACCGATGACGGACTGGATACGATCGGATTTACCTTATCCGCAGCAGACTGGCACTGGATGATCACATTAGGCAACCCGGCGGGCTATATTGCAGATGGTGCACCGGATAACGGACAGTGGCTGGTAGATGACAACAATCAGGCAATGTATAAATTCCGTTCTGACAAGGAAAGAGAATATTTCCAGTGGATGAACCATATGTATAACGAGGGTATCTTAGATCCTGAATTTGCAACACAGACACATGAGGACTATATTGCAAAGATCGCCTCCGGACGTGTCCTGGCATTGTTTGATACGGACTGGGATTACAGTGATGGCGAAAAAGTATTAAAAGCAGATGGTAAATTAGGAAAAACCTATGCTCCATTACCACTTACCATGGACGCAGACACCAAATGTGCAACCTTAATGTATCAGGGACTTACCACCGGATATGGTGTAGGTATCTCCGTAGACTGCAAAGACCCGGTTGCAGCGATCAAATTCTTGGATTATATCTGCTCCGATGAAGGTCAGGTATTAGTACAGTGGGGTATCGAAGGCGAAAATTACTTCCTGGATGACGAGGGACATCGTTACAGAACACAGGAAGAGATCGATGCTTCCAACAACGACAAAGACTACAGCAAAAAGACAGGTGTTGGCTTTCACAACTACCCGTTCCCATGCTATGGAAACGGTGTGGTAGACTCTACTGGAAGTACATACACAACAAAGAGCAAAGAATCTGTGATAGAAGAGTATGACGAGGAACAGAAGGCAGCATGTGAGGCATGGAATGTAGAACTGCTGACCGACATCTTCCCGCAGGCAAGCGAGTTTAAGACACCGGATTATTCCGCAATCTGGGCTTATACAAAGCCAAGTGAATTTGATGAGATCGCAAATCAGTTAGACGAGATCGCATGGTCTTCTCTGATCAGCTGTATCATCGGAAACGAGGATGATTTTGATGCTTCTTATGACAAGATGCTTTCCGACCTTGACAATGCAGGTGTAGCAGATGCAGAGCAGATGCTGACCGATATCATTCAGGAGAGAGTACAGCTTGTAGAAGAATAAAAAAATAACAGGAAAAGGAAACAGGCTGCTGCATAGTACCGACAGGTTTGTGCGGTGGTCTGTTTTTCTGTATTGGTTCTAGGGTATAGTAACAAAAAAGACAAAGAGAGGATAAGATTGATGATAGAGAGCAAAAAAGTAAACAAGATCCTGTATGGCGGAGACTATAATCCGGAGCAGTGGCCGGAGGAGATCTGGGAAGAGGATATGCGGATGTTCAAACTGGCGCATATTGATGTTGTGACCTTAAATGTATTCAGCTGGGCAGCATTACAGCCGGATGAGACCACCTATGATTTCACAAAACTGGATAAGATCATGGAGTATGTAAGGGAAAATGGACTGAAAATCTGTCTTGCAACATCCACGGCTGCACATCCGGCCTGGATGGCAAGAAAATACCCGGATATTTTACGCACCGAATATAATGGAATGAAGCGTAAATTCGGAAGTCGCCATAATTCCTGCCCAAACAGTCCGACTTACCGGAAATACTCCGTTGCACTGGCAGAGCAGCTTGCGAAACGTTACCGCGATTATGACAATATCGTAGCGTGGCACATTTCCAACGAATATGGTGGAGAGTGCTACTGTGAGAACTGCGAAAAGGCATTTCGTGTCTGGCTGCAGAAAAAATATCACACGATAGACGAGTTAAACCGTGTCTGGAACACCAGCTTCTGGGGACATACCTTTTATGACTGGGATGACGTGGTGCTGCCGGATCTAAGAAGTGAGGAATTTTCCTGGGATGGAAAGCCACGTACGAATTTTCAGGGAATTTCTTTGGATTACCGGAGATTTAATTCCGACAGTCTGCTTGAGTGCTTTAAACTCGAGCGGGATGTTGTGAAACAGTATACCCCGGATATTCCGGTCACAACAAACCTGATGGGATGCTATCAGCCGCTTGACTACCAGAAATGGGGAAAAGAGATGGACTTTGTTTCCTGGGACAGCTACCCGGCATTTGGGGCAGAGTATGCACACAATGCAATGGTACATGATGTGATGCGCGGCGTAAAACATGGCAAGCCGTTTGCACTGATGGAGCAGACCCCGAGTGTCAGCAACTGGCATACCTACTGTGCCCTGAAACGTCCCGGCGTGATGCGCCTGCTCAGCTATCAGGCACTGGCACACGGCTCGGATACCGTGATGTTCTTCCAGATGAGAAGAAGCATCGGGGCATGTGAAAAATATCACGGAGCGGTGATCGACCATGTCGGAACGGAAAACACCAGAGTCTTTCGCGAGATCGCAGCGTTGGGAGCAGAGCTGGAAAACTTGAAAGATACCACGCTTGCGGCAAGAACAAAAGCAAAAGTTGCGATCGTGTTTGACTGGGATAACTGGTGGGCAACCACACTTTCGGCAGGACCAAGTGAGGCAGTCAATTATTATGATGAGGTGTACCAGTATTACCGCACACTTTTCCAGATGCACATTCCGGTGGATATGGTCAGTGTGGAGGAAGATTTATCCGGTTATCAGGTACTGATCGCACCACTGTTATATATGTGCAAGGATGGTTATGACGAGAAGATCGGCAAATTTGTATCGCAGGGTGGCACTTTTGTGACAACCTATTTCAGCGGCTATGTGGAGGATCACGATCTGGTCATTACCGGTGGATATCCGGGCAGACTGCGCGATATCTTAGGTATCTGGGTCGAAGAATCGGATGCCATCCCGGTGGAGGATATCGGCTTAAAACACACCTTTACCTACGATGGAAAACAGTACCCGGCAGAGATCCTCTGTGATCTGCTGCATCTGGAGGGCGCAGAGAGCCTTGCATCCTATGACAATGATTTTTATGCAGGCATGTCGGCAGTGACCAGAAATTCCTATGGAAAGGGTACGGCATATTATGTGGCAACACGTTCCAATGCGGATTTTTACCGCGGATTATTTGAGCGGATCCTGGGTGAATGTGAGATCACACCACTTGTGACAACCGGATCGGATGGAAACGCAGGGATCAGTGTGGAGGCTTGTGTGCGTGAAAATAAAAACGGTACGTTCTTATTTTTGTTAAATCACAGTGAAAAAACGGAGAAAGTCACATTAAGATCCGGCGGAACAGACCTGCTTAATAACAGGGAGTATCAGGACGGAGAGACGATAGAACTTGCTGCAAAGGATGTCGCACTCATTCAGCAAAAATAAAACAAACAGGGGGATTTTTTGTGAACGAGAAGGAGATTTTAAACAGGGTAGAAAAAGGGATCATAGAAGGTCCCTTTCTGCCGGAGTGGGGGTCTTTAATGGAGCAGGAGATACCGGAGTGGTTTGCAAAAGAAAAACTTGGGATCTTCATCCACTGGGGGCTCTACAGCGTTCCGGCATATTCGAATGAATGGTATTCCAGAAATATGTATATAAAAGGGATGCCGGCTTATGAATATCACAGAAAAGTCTATGGAGAGCAGAAAGACTTTGGTTATCAGAATTTTATCCCGCTGTTTCGTGCGGAAAAATTTGATGCGGCAGAGTGGATCGCTTTGTTTCGGGATGCCGGAGCAGGTTATATCTTTCCGGTGGCGGAGCACCACGACGGATTTCAGATGTACCGGAGTGATCTCTCCAAATGGAATGCGGCAGAGATGGGACCAAAGAAAGATATCCTTTTGGCACTGAAAATGGAGGCGGAACGGGCAGGGCTTCATTTCTGTACTTCATCACACCGGGCAGAGCACTTCTTTTTCATGGGACATGGCAGGGAATTTGACAGTGATGTGAAAGCACCGATGAAAAAAGGCGATTTTTACTGGCCGGCAGAAAAAGAGCCGAAGACGGAAGACCTGTATTCCAAGCCGTACCCTGAGGAAGAATTTTTAAATGACTGGCTGGCGCGCACTGCAGAGCTGATCTTAAATTACAGCCCGGAACTGCTCTATTTTGACTGGTGGATCCAGCATGAGGCATTTAAGCCCTATTTGAAGAAACTGGCGGCATTTTATTATAACTATGGCCGGCAGCAGGGAAAACAGGTCAGCATCTGCTATAAACATGATGCGATGATGTTTGGAAGTGGCATTGTAGAGGTTGAGCGTGGAGGTTTTGCAGAGGCGAAGCCTTATGCCTGGCAGACCGATACGGCGGTGGCAAGAAATTCATGGTGTTACACGCAGTCACTGGATTATAAAAGTAGCAGTGAGATCATCTGCACGCTCGTAGATGTAGTGAGCAAAAATGGAAATCTGCTGCTCAATATCGGACCGAAGGCAGATGGCACGATCCCGGAAGGAGATAAAAAGATCCTGATGGATCTGGCAGTCTGGATGAGATGCAATGGAGAGGCAATCAAAGGAGCAAAAGTCTGGCGAAGATCGATGGAAGGTCCGACAAGGATGAAAGAAGGACAGTTTCAGGATCAGACTGAGACGAAATTTACGGAGCAGGATTACCGATTTACCGTAAATCATGGAAATATTTATGCGATCGCGCTAAAATGCCCGAAAGATGGCACATTTTTAGTGCGTTCCTTAGCAGACAGCGCGGATCAGAATGTGCCGGAGTTTCACGGTATCATCGAAGACGTGACGGTGTTAGGGTATGAAAAACCCCTCACCTGGCATGTGGATGGTGAGGGGCTGCATGTGAAAACGGAGCCTTTTTATGTGGATGTTCCGGTTGTGCTCCGTGTAAAGATCGCATAGCTATGCTTTGTTTTCCCTGCGGAATTCTGCCGGGCTTTTCCCGGTATTCTTTTTGAATTTGATGTGGAAATAATCTACATTCCGGTATCCGACCTTTTCAGCAATGGTATAGACTTTCAGGTCGGTTGTCAAAAGCAGTTCTTTGGAATGTTCGATGCGCACCTGATCGACATAGGAGTTAAAGTTTTGCCCCATTTTCTTGGAAAAGATCTTGCCAAGGTAGGAACTGTTATAACCAAAGAGCGGGGCAATATTTTCCAGTGTGATATTGTTTGTATAATTATGATTAATATAGTGCAATATATCATCCAGTACGCTTTCTCTGGAGGATGTTCCAATCGAGGAGATCACAAGTTCAAACTGTTCGGTCAGGTAGAGGATGATCTCATAGAGATAATAGCGTTCCTCAATGGATTTGATGATCTCTGCATTGCCTGGAAAAGGGATGTTGGCATTGTTGTAGAGATGGTTGATACGTTCCTTGATCTGCAAAAACAGATCGGTCAGGAAAAGCCGGATCTCTGCAATCGAATCTGCAGCATTGTAGAGTTGTGTCTGCAAATGGGAAAGAGTTTCTGCAAGCATATTGCGGTTGAATGCCTGTAAATAACCAAACAGTTTATTGGCGTATTCCTCCTGTAGGTCATCACTTAAAACAGAAGAGAGATGTTCCGGTTCCGGCAGGTCAAAATAGCCGATGGTGTGTTGTTCCTGCTCGCAGAAAAAGCGGCGGGTAAGCAGACATGCTGCCTGCTGGTAGGAGAGCCTTACATCTTTTAAGGAAGAGACGCAGCTTCCATAGGTGATAAACAGGCTGTCAAGCGGAGAATCCTTCTGTGGTCGTTTTTCCTGCTGATAGCGGTCTAAAAATTCATTGAATTTCTGAATGGCGAGCGGCCCTTTTAACAGGATGACTTCCTGACCATTGTGAAAAATTGTATCATAGGAATGATAATCCTGATTGGTAACACGAAGCAGATCGGAGAAACGATAAGAAAGTTCACCGGTGTCGTGATTGTACTTTTCATAAATTAAGACCTGATAGATACTGGCATCTAACTGCAGTTCTTTCGGGTCAAAAGAAGAGAAGGAGGCAGTACCGGATAAGATATCGTGGATGATCGTATTTCTGGCCTTCTGTCTGTAGTGTTCCTGCGTGTTTTCGTTGGCACATTCCTCATCAAGCTGTTTTTTGATGTCACAGAGGATCTCTTCTAATTCATCTTCATCGATCGGTTTCGTGAGGTAATACTGGACACCGTAACGGATGGCTTCCTGTGCATATTTAAAGTCAGAATAGCCGCTTAAGATAATGATCTTACCCTTAAAGCCCTGTTCACGGGCGTTTTTTATCACATCAAGACCGAGCATTTTTGGCATGCGGATATCAAGGAGAACGACGTCCGGCTGTGCTGCAATGATTTGTTCGTATGCACTTTCGCCATTGGCAGCTTCCCCTGCTATGGTAAAACCAAGCGATTCATAATCTAAAAGACACTTTAATCCCTCACGGATGATCGCTTCGTCATCCGCAATAAAAATATGATACATAACACTACACTCCTGTCTCTGATACTGATAGATAATTATAAAATTGGACTGCAGATTTGTCAAATTTGTGGGGTGTTTTATCTACAGTTTCACGGGTATTTTATTCCGGGAAATTAGGCTACAATGAGCAAAAATGAAAATAAATGGAGGAGAAAACGATGAAGTTTAGCAATGGTTGTTGGTTACAGAAAGAAAATTGTGAATGTTTTTCACCTGCACAGGTGTATTTTTCAAAAATAGAACAGGATATGGTGACAATATGTGCGCCGACGAGCCACATTGGACACAGAGGGGATACCTTAGGAGGTATCAATCTGACCATTCAGATCACGGCACCTTATCCGGAGGTTTTGCGTGTGCAGACCTATCATCATATGGGCGTGCAGAAAAAAGCACCTTCCTTTGAAATTGCAGCACCACAGACCGGAAATCTGAAAGCAGAAGAAACGGAGGAAAAACTGATCGTATCAAGTGGTACCCTGCGCATTGAGGTGGAAAAGGGCAATGGTGCCATGATATTCTACCGCGGATCAGAAAAGATCACAGCAAGCGGCTGGAGAGACCTTGCATATATGAAAACGGACTGGAAAGGATTTGCCTATGATAAGGGACCGGAAGATGCCTACATGAGAGAGCAGCTTTCCCTGTCGGTGGGAGAACTGATCTATGGTCTTGGAGAACGTTTCTCCGCATTTGTAAAAAATGGACAGAGTGTGGATATCTGGAATGAAGATGGCGGTACTTCCACGGAGCAGTCCTATAAGAACATTCCATTTTATGTATCAAACAGAGGATATGGTGTCTTTGTAAATCATCCGGAGCGGGTTTCCTTTGAAGTGGCAACGGAGATGGTAACCAAAGTGGAGTTTTCGGTTCCGGGAGAAAGCCTTGATTATTTTCTGATCAACGGACCGACAATGAAAGAAGTTCTGATGCGTTATACCGATATTACCGGAAAACCATCCCTTCCGGCACCGTGGACATTTGGTTTATGGCTGTCTACTTCCTTTACGACCAATTATGATGAAGATACGGTCAATAAATTTGTGGATGGAATGCTGGAGAGAAAGATACCGCTTTCCGTATTCCACTTTGACTGCTTCTGGATGAAAGATTTCAACTGGTGCGACTTTACCTGGGATTCCAGAGTGTTCCCGGACCCGGAAGGAATGTTAGCACGGTTAAAGAAAAAGGGTCTAAAGATCTGTGTCTGGATCAACAGTTACGTTGGACAGGAATCCTCCATGTTTGAGGAGGGCGTAAAGGGCGGCTACTTCTTAAAACGTCCAAACGGTGATGTATGGCAGTGGGATATGTGGCAGCCGGGACTGGCGATCGTAGATTTTACCAATCCGGCAGCCCGTGAATGGTATGGAAAGAAATTAGAGGCACTGCTCGATATGGGCGTGGATTGCTTTAAGACGGATTTTGGCGAGCGTATTCCGACCGATGCGGTATATTACGATGGTTCCGATCCGGTAAAAATGCACAATTATTATACTTATCTTTACAACAAGACCGTATATGAGGTTATTAAAAAGAAAAAAGGAGAGAAAGATGCGATCCTCTTTGCACGTTCGGCAACCGCAGGTGGTCAGAAATTCCCGGTACACTGGGGTGGAGACTGCTGGTCTGATTATGAGTCCATGGAGGAGAGCCTGCGCGGCGGCTTATCTTTGACCAGTTCCGGATTTGGGTTCTGGAGTCACGACATCGGAGGATTTGAGAGCACTTCGACACCGGATGTCTATAAGAGATGGTGTGCATTTGGACTGTTATCGACTCATTCCAGACTGCATGGTTCGACCTCTTACCGTGTGCCGTGGGCATATGATGAGGAAGCTGTTGATGTGGTACGTTTCTTTGCACAGTTAAAGACATCTTTAATGCCGTATCTCTACCGCAATGCGATCGAGACATCAAAGACCGGTGTTCCAATGATGCGGAGCATGGTATTAGAGTTTACAGAGGATAAAAACTGTTCCTATCTGGCAGACCAGTATATGTTAGGAGATTCGCTCCTTGTGGCACCGATCTTCAGAGAGGATGGCATTGCAGAATATTATCTTCCAGAGGGCAGATGGACTTCTGTTCTGACAGGCGAGGAAAGAACTGGTGGCAGATGGTACCGCGAGAAGCATGGTTATTTAAGCATTCCGCTTTACGCAAGAGAGGGAAGCATTGTTGCGATCGGTGCGAAAAATGACAATGCAGTTTATGCGTATGCAAAAGATGTTTCTTTCCGTGTCTATGCACTGGAAAAAGGAGCAGAGGCAGAGACCGTAGTTTACGGAACAGAAAATGAAAAAGAGGCATCCGTTCATGTGTTGCATAAAGAAGACGGCTACGAGATTTCCGTAGAGAGTGCGTACGGCAGCAAGGTTATTCTGGTAAATGAGAGTGAGCCAAAGAAAGTAAGCGGAGCAGATTATCAGATGGATGGAACTGATGTTGTCCTGACTTTTGAGGAAAGTGGCAGTGCAACCGTATTATACTAGGCATAGAAACGATATTGCCAGTGAGGGAGAAGGAAGGAGAAGTTTATGCAGGAGCAGGAGAAGTATATTGAGGAGTTGCTTGGTCAGCTTACCCTGGAAGAAAAGATAGGAATGATCCATGGTGCGGGATTGTTCCGGACAGAAGGAGTCGCCCGGCTTGGCATACCGCCACTGTACATGTCGGATGGACCGATGGGTGTGCGGGCAGAGTTCGCGGATCATGAGTGGAGAAATACCGGCACAACGGATGATTTTGTTTCTTACCTGCCCTGCAACAGTGCAATCGCATCGACCTGGAATCAAAAACTGGCAGAAGAAGCAGGAGCGGTGTTAGGCGAAGAAGCAAGGGGCAGAAAAAAGGATGTGATTCTTGCCCCGGGCATCAACATCAAAAGAAGCCCGCTCTGCGGCAGGAATTTCGAGTACATGAGCGAGGACCCGAGGCTCATTGAGGAACTGGTCGTACCGCTTGTGAAAGGCATCCAGAAACAGGATGTGGCTGCCTGTGTAAAACATTTTGCAGCAAATTCACAGGAGACGGAGCGGCTCTGGGTTGATACAAAAGTTGACGAGCAGACGTTGGAGGAAATCTATCTGCCGGGATTTAAAGCAGCGGTGGAAAAAGGGAAAATCTATTCTCTGATGGGAGCGTACAACCGTCTGAATGGCGAACACTGCTGTACTAGCAAGTCTCTTTTAAATGAGAAACTCCGCAAAGAATGGAACTTTGACGGCATGATCGTCTCTGACTGGGGCGGCGTGCATGATACCGTAGAGGCGGCAAATTCGGCACTGGATATCGAAATGGATGTCAAATATGAGTTTGAGGAACAGCACATGGCAGAGCCCCTGCGAAAGAAAATTTTAGCGGGCGAGATCAAAGAAGAACTCATTGATGAAAAGGTCCGCAATATCTTAAGACTGATGCTCCGCTTAAAGATGATCGGTGAGAAAAAGGGCGAGAGAAAAGCAGGAACTTATAATACGCCTGAGCACAGGGAAGCAATCCTAAATGTGGCAAGGGAATCAGTGATCCTGTTAAAAAATGAAAAGAAGATCCTTCCTTTGAATGAAAAGAAAGTGCATAAAGTGGCAGTCATCGGCGGCAACGCAGCAGCGATCCATTCCAACGGAGGCGGCAGTGCCGAGATCAAGGCTCTCTATGAGATCTCACCATTGATGGGCATCAAAAAATTATTGGGTGGCAACTGTGAAGTGTTCTATGCACCCGGTTATGTTATGCCGGAAAAGAAACCTTTAGATGCCACAAACTGGCAGGCGGAGAGCACAGACCACGACTGGGGCGGAGAGCAGAAAGAAGCGAAAGTAGACGAAGTAAAAGCAGCCGCTTACCGGAACGAAGCAGTTGCACTGGCAAAAGAATGTGATACGGTGATCTTTGTTGGCGGCTTAAATCATGACTATGATGTGGAGGGTGCAGACCGGAAAGACATGAAACTGCCATACGGACAGGATGAGGTCATTGCGGCACTGTTAGAGGAAGTGCCGGATACCGTGGTTGTCCTCTATGCAGGTTCTCCGGTCGAGATGCCATGGCTTAAGAAGGCACATGCAGTCGTATTCAGTTATTATGCAGGCATGGAGGGTGGAACGGCGATCGCAGAGACCCTGTTTGGAAGAGTCAATCCATCCGGCAAACTGGCAGAAACTTTTATCAAAACAGCAGACCAGTGCCCGGCACATTACATCGGAACCTTTGGCAGAAAAGACGTGGTGGAATATAAAGAGGGCACCAGAGTGGGATACCGTTTTTATGATAAGGAAGAGACAGACATCAATTTCTGTTTTGGTCATGGGCTTTCCTACAGTAGTTTCTGTTATGAAGACCTTGCGGTAAAACAGCTGGGAGATGAGATTTCCGTCACGGTTACTGTAAAAAATGACAGTGACGTAGACGGAAAAGAAACGGTGCAGTTATATGTTGCGGCAAAAGAGGGCACACATGCAGGTGTCCATGAACTGAAAAAATTTAAAAAGAGAGAGATAAAAGCAGGCGAAACCATTCAGGTTGCATTTACATTATCAAAGATGGACTTTGCACACTATGATGTGGAGCAAAGGGCATTTACTGTAAAAAGTGGAACCTACGAGATCCAGGTGGGAACTTCTTCGAGTGAGATCCACCTTGCCAAGACGATTTCTTTGTAATACAATAATTCCGTCAGACCATGTTGGTCTGGCGGAATTTTGAATGTGAGGCAAGAATGGAACCATTAATAAGAGAATTAAAAGCCTGGGGCTGTGATACCAAGGGAGCCTTAGAGCGTTTTTTAGATGACGTATCCTTTTATCAGAGCTGTCTTAGTCTGGTGGCAGAAGATCCTGGATTCGAGGCATTGGGGAATGCATTAAAAGAAGAACAGGTATCGGAAGCGTTTGACTGTGCACATACGTTAAAGGGCGTGCTTGCAAATGCAGGTCTGACTCCGATGTATGAGATCGCGGTACGGATCGTTGAGCCGCTTCGGGCAGGCAATATAAAAAATCTGATGCCGGCCTATGAGGAATTACTGATCTCCCGCGCATACTTAAAACAATTGTTAAAGAAGAACGGAGAAGGCAATGAAACTGTATCTGGCTAAGATAACACCACTCCTTGATCCGGCATTTTTTGAGGCGTTACTTTCTTTTGTACCAAAAGAAAGGCAGGATGCCATCAAAAAGATCCGCTGCACAGAGGATCAGACAAGAAGCCTTACGGCAGGGCTTTTGCTGGAATATGGGCTGAGGGAGTGCGGTTACACGCTGCTTGAAAAAGTGCATGGAAAACAGAAGGTCTCTCTGGTGTATGGAGAGAATGGCAAGCCGGAGTTATCAGCTGATAACGGTATTTTTTTTAATCTGACCCATTCAGGCGACTATGCGGCAGCAGCATTTGATACAATGCCGCTAGGCGTTGACATTGAAAAAGTGCGGGAACAAGAGCAGCACGAAAACAGTAAGAAACTGGCAGCACGTTTTTTTTGCAAAAGAGAGCAGGAATTTCTTGAAAAGGTCGAAAAGCAGAAAGGCGTGGCGGCGTCTGAGGTGGCATTTATGAAGCTCTGGACCAGAAAAGAAAGCTATGTAAAAGCAAAGGGAACCGGAATAAAACTTCCTTTTGATTCGTTTTGCGTGTTAGAACCACAGACAGAGGATCATACGCTGTTTTTTCATACAGTGCCCCCGGAGAATGAAAGTTATCAGCTTTCGGTGTGCAGTGGAAGAAAAGAAATGCCGGAAATCACGACCTTGGATTTGACGGACTTTGGAAAAATGATTATAATAAAAACCTGTGAAGGAGGAGAGATCCATGTATGACGAGCTGACCGAACAGGACATTAAAAAGATGGAAGAAGAGATCGAGTACCGCAAACTGGTGGTACGTAAACAGGCACTGGAAGCTGTAAAAGAGGCAAGAGCGCATGGCGACTTGAGCGAAAATTTTGAATATCATGCAGCCAAAAAAGATAAAAACCAGAACGAGAGCCGGATCCGCT
The DNA here is from genome assembly GCA_900550935.1 of uncultured Roseburia sp. Taxonomy (GTDB): domain Bacteria; phylum Bacillota; class Clostridia; order Lachnospirales; family Lachnospiraceae; genus Roseburia. Next base: position 55,682 of record URUD01000009.1, on the reverse strand, counting down.
ATCTGGAAAAGATGATCAAAACAGCAAAGATCATTTCAACTGATTCCGCAGAGGATGAAGTGGGAATGAATAATACCGTTACGGTGTATTTTGAAGAGGACGACGAGGAAGAGGTATATAAGCTGGTAACGACCGTCCGGGGAAATTCCCTTAAGAATCTGATCAGCAACGAATCGCCGCTTGGAAAAGCCCTGCTCGGACATAAAGTCGGAGACCGGGTAGAGGTCGTGGTAAATGAGAATTACTCCTACTATGTTGTGATAAGAAAAATTGAGAATACCGTAGATGATGGAACCGATAAACTGCGGAGTTTTTAGAAGATGAGGTAAATATGAGACTGACAGAATTATTAAAATCCGATGAAGTAACCATTTCCTGTGAGCTTTTCCCACCAAAACAGGGAGCACAGTTAGAAAATTACAAAAAGATCGTAAAAGAAATGGCTGATCTGAAACCAGCATACATGAGCGTGACCTATGGTGCGACCGGAGGAACATCAGACTATACGGTAGAGCTTGCCAATGAAGTGTGCAATGTCAATCACATTCCGGCACTCGCACATTTAACCTGCGCTTCCTCAACCAAAGAGAAGGTAGCTTCTGTGATCGCAGAATTAAAAGAGCATAAGATCGAGAACATCCTCGCACTTCGCGGAGACATCCCGCAGAATGCAGAGTTCCCGCTGCCAGACCAGTACAAACATGCCAGTGAGCTGATCGCCGATATCAAGGCACAGGGCGATTTCTGCATCGGTGGTGCATGTTACCCGGAGGGACATCCGGAAGCACAGACCATTTATGAAGATTTGGATCATCTGAAAGAAAAGGTCGATGCGGGATGCGAGTTTCTGACTACGCAGATGTTTTTTGACAATAACATTTTATACAACTTCATGTATAAAGCATTAAAGAAAGGCATTGATGTGCCGATCGTGGCAGGTATCATGCCAGTCACCAATGCAGCACAGATCAAGAGGATCACATCCTTATCCGGAAATATGGTTCCGCCACGTTTTCTTGCAATCGTAGACCGCTTTGGTGAAAACCCGGAGGCAATGAAACAGGCAGGGATCGCCTATGCAACAGAGCAGATCATTGATCTGATCGCAAACGGGGTCAATCATGTACATATTTACACGATGAACAAACCGGATATCGCCGGAGCGATCCTTGACAATCTTTCACAGATCTATGTGAGAAAATAAAGCGGAAAGAGGGAATTACCTTGAAAAAACAGGAAGAACTGTTCCATGAGATCGGGGAACTGATAAAAGCAACAAAAGAGCAGAACCTTCGCTGGAGCGTAGAAGTGATGACAACGGAGGGAAACGATCCGGAAGAAAAACCGGTGGAAGAGGAAGATGGTGTAAAGTGGACGGTAGACGAGTGCTACGTGTCTTACTACTGCAAATACAAGGGTAAAGATTTCTGCATGGTAACGTATGAGATGATACGGACCGCAGGCGAGAGAACGGCAACTACCAATATGGTATTTTTACCACCGCTTGGCATCCGGCTGTTTGATCTTAGAACCCTGCTGCCATACAGCGTTGAAACATCCAGTGTATTGTTAAACCAGATCCATAATTTTTTTGTACTGCTTATGGACTTACACAAGGCAGATGCAGGAAGCATTTATTTTAACGTAAAACCGGGAAAATTAGAGATCGAAGATTAGAAGGAATAAGAAAAAGCCAGAAAACCTGGCTTTTTTTGTGCAAAAATATGGGACTGGATCCTGCTACCGGTCTGGTTATACACCCACAGGCAGATGAAGAGAAGCAGGTTGATCCTTACTATGGAAAACGTCTTCTTGGAGGAGGACATATTTCGATAGAGGGACCTTATATCATGTACGATGAGGAAAGCGGATATTATTATTTATTTGTTTCATATGGTACGCTTACAAGTAATGGCGGGTATCAGGTAAGAGTATTCCGCTTTGAAACAGTGGATGGGGATTATGTCGATATGAATGGGAGTATCGCTGAGCCATTATACCCCATGGATTGAGCGGGGAAAAATGCAAAGAGCCGGGAAGGATGAAATTTCCTTTGAAGCATTTTCATTGGATGCAACTGTATTCGAGGTAAAAGGAGAATGGTATTATATCTGGGCGGAAAAGGTAGGAGTAGGCAAACAGATATCGAATCTTTATATTGCGCATATGAAAAACGGCTATACATTGGATACAGTGCAGGTGCTTCTGACGACACCTGATTATGACTGGGAGAGATTTGGATTTTGGGTAACGGTAGATGAAAAGGGAGAAGATATTATGGTGTATCATGCCAGAATCGAGACTGAGATAGTGGGAAACCCGCTGTATCATCCGAATCGTCATGCTATGTTAATGCAGATAAAATGGGAAGATGGGCGTCCGGTATTTGAATTTTGATAAATATGGAGACATGAGATGAAAATGATATGTAAAAAATGTCTGCTCCGCGATATGGCAGAAGCAGACCAGGCTATGATAAAAAAATATACCGAGGCGATAAAGGGGGAAGATCGTGTTGGTACAGAAGAATACGAGAGACGGCTTTCGGTGTGCAAAAGTTGTGAGAAGCTGAATGCAGGAACCTGTAATGCCTGCGGCTGTTACGTGGAACTTCGGGCACTTACGGAAGTGTCCCATTGTCCGCACCGGAAGTGGTAAAGCAAAATCCCATCTGTTTGAGAGATGGGATTTTGTTTTGCGTGATTATTCTGTTTCTAAAGGGGTGTAATGAATAGATACTTTTATGTTTTGATCGTAGTTTCCAAAGGCTTTGCCGAAGATGGTAAGACCACCGACATGCGCAGAGCTTTCTTCGACTGCCATACGAAAACGTATCGTGCTCTTGTAATCAAGATTTAATGTGGATGTCGTTATATCTGAAATCTTAAGACCATCAATAAAGGTTCCCTTGTTGTTAATGACAAGCAACTTTAAAAGACCATATTGATTCCAGTTGGAAGGCCACCAGTCAGGAGTAAACATACCTCTTGTGTCGCCATAATCGCCGGGAGATGTCCATGTTCCAACTTTAATATCATTGACATAAAAGCTGATATCACTGGGCCAGTTGTTGTCTATGCCAGGCGCTTCAGAACTTATTTCAGCTGAGAGTGAAAGCTGTGAGATCCGCTGGTTATATGGGATGAGATTAGGAACGATATATTCGACATAACCCTTTGTAAACCACAGGATATCAGCACTGAAATGATCTGGATGGTCAAAATAACGGATGTCATCTAATTCACCGATGACAAATTGCGGTGTTGCCATTCCGCAAGTCGGACAAATAGAATGTGAGGAATATTGTCCAACCTTAAGCTCTGTGTTAAAAACATTGGTAAGGTCTAATGGTTTTTCGATATCTACGATAATGCGATCCTGTATCAAAGAGCACATTTTCTGATTTCCATGACCGGACGAATCATTGGAAGTTGTTATGAGACCACATTCCTCCAGCTTTTTGATATGGCCGGTCAGGGCACCATTACTGATATTAAGTTCATTAGCGAGCTGATTCATGCTCATTTGTGTGTTCTCAAGCAGCGTATTAAGAATCTGGACACGGATGTCAGAACCTAAGGCTTTGAATAGGTCAAGCCCCTCTGTTAAGGAAGTGATATGTATCATAAACTGCTTCTCCTAAAATATTTTATATTTTTATTGTGCAAATTCTAATGTCTGTTTTTACCTTATATTATAAAAAGTTGTTTCTAATGTGTCAATCATAAAACGAAAAAAGCGAAATTAATCGAAATAATTTGAAAAGCATAGAACGGGTTGTGCAATATGCATAGTTTGATTGGAAAAATATGGAAAAAAAGTGTCTAAATTTATTTATTTTTAAATAAAACATAAAATACTTTAAAAAAAATAAAATAAATATTGACATTATAAAGGTATGAATGTATATGTATTAACATACAAGTAACACATTAACAGCTTTGTTTTGGTCAAATAGCTAAAAGCCCAGCAGATGACTTTGACAGATGGCGGTTAAGGGGAACTTATCAATTTTCATTTAACAAGGAGAGGAGAGAGTATGTCAAAATTAATTATAAATAATGAGAACAAAAAGAGCGTGATTTCGCCTGAAATTTATGGACATTTTTCGGAACATCTGGGGAGATGTATCTACGAAGGGCTTTATGTAGGAGAGGATTCTGATATCCCAAATGTAAATGGAATGCGTACAGATGTGGTGGAAGCATTGAAGGAGATGAAAATACCGGTACTTCGTTGGCCGGGAGGATGCTTTGCGGATGAATACCACTGGATGGATGGAATCGGACCAAAAGAGAGCAGAAAAAAGATAATCAATACGCACTGGGGTGGTGTTGTAGAGGATAACAGCTTTGGTACGCACGAATTTTTTGAACTTTGTCGTCAGTTGGGATGTAAGACATATGTGAATGGCAATCTGGGCAGTGGAACGGTACGCGAGATGAGTGAGTGGGTGGAGTATATCACATTCAATGGTGTATCACCTATGGCAGAATTGCGAAAGACAAACGGACATGCGGAAGCATGGACGATCGATTATTTTGGAGTTGGCAATGAAAACTGGGGATGTGGCGGAAATATGCGTCCGCAGCATTATGCAGACGAATACCGCAGGTATCAGACTTATGTCAGAAATTATGCAGGAAATCAGCCGATCCAGAAGATCTGCTGTGGACCAAATGTAGATGATTATGAGTGGACGAAAAAAGTAATGGAGACCTGCTATGATCACTGTGAACCAAGATTTCATGGATTGATGGATGGATTATCACTTCATTATTATACGCTTCCGGAAACAGAAGAAGATTGGAACTTTAAAGGCAGTGCTACTGATTTTACAGAACAGATATTCTATCAGACATTAAAGAGAGGATATTTCATGGAAGAACTCATCTGCCGTCATGGTGCGATCATGGATGAGTATGATCCGGAAAAAAAGATCGGACTTATGGTAGATGAATGGGGCATCTGGTCGGATGTAGAACCGGGCACTAATCCGGGATTTTTATATCAGCAGAATACGATGAGAGATGCACTGGTTGCGGGTATGACACTTAACATTTTCAATAAGCATGCAGATCGTGTCAAAATGGCTTGTATCGCACAACTTATCAATGTACTTCAGTCAGTTATGCTCACAGATGGAAGCAGGATGATCAAAACACCGACATATTATGTATTTCATATGTATCGCCATCATCAGGGTGCAAGTCTTCTTGACAGCCAGTTAGTAGGAAACGCAACAGTAGGTTCAGGTAAAAATGAACTTCCAAAAGTGATTGAATCCGTTTCTGAGAATGAGGAAGGTGTGATTACCATAACATTTACCAACAATTCTTTAGATTCTTCAGAGGATGTGAATATTCAACTTACAAATAAAATAGAAAAATATCAGGTAAGGGAAGCATTCTATATTGCGGGTGCAATGAATGCCTGCAATACATTTGAACAGCCGGAAACAGTTGAGGAAAAGGAGTTTCTTGCATATAAAAACACAGCAGATGGAATTAAAGTTACACTTCCTGCCTGCAGCGTTGTGACCATTCGTATCAGCAAATAAATTTGGAGCAGCTGTCAACTTGGAATGTTCTGTTTTAGGGGGAAGGCAATGGAAGAAACGATAGAACTTGGTAAGATAAAAATCAAGGATCCATTTTGGGGACGTATGCAAAAGCTTGTAACAGATATTGTGATTCCGTTTCAGGAGCGTGTACTAAGAGACGAGGAGCCCGGAGTAGAAAAAAGTCATGCCATTGAGAATTTTAAAATAGCAGCGGGTCTTTCAGAGGGAGAATTTTATGGGATGGTCTTTCAGGACAGTGATGTTGCGAAATGGCTTGAGGGGGTAGCATATTCTCTTATTCTAAAGCCAGATAGTGAGCTTGAAAAAAGGGCAGATGAAATCATTGGAATCATTGCAAAAGCACAACAACCGGACGGGTATCTGAATACTTATTTTACAATCAAAGAGCCGGAGCATCGCTGGCAGAATCTCCTTGAGTGTCACGAATTGTATTGCGCAGGTCATATGATGGAGGCAGCTGTGGCATATTATGAGGCAACGGGAAAAGAAAAGCTGCTCAATGTAATGGAAAATATGGCAGGGCATATTATCAGCCGGTTTGGTCCGGAAAAAACAACAGGGATCCCGGGACATCAGGAAATTGAGATCGGGCTTATGCGGAGACCTGCGCTTCAATTGGATTAGTTTTTTTTGCAAAGCAGATGCTTCGTATGCAAAAAGATGGCAAATATGCAGATGTTATGGAGCGGGCACTCTATAATGGCATTATAAGTGGAATGCAGCTGGACGGAAAACGATTTTTTTATGTGAATCCGCTTGAAGTAAATCCGGGAGTATCGGGAGAGATATTTGGTTATAAGCATGTGATACCGGAGCGGCCGGGCTGGTATGCCTGTGCATGCTGTCCGCCCAATTTAGTACGGATGGTAACATCACTGGGCAAATATACATGGGATGAGGATGAAAATACAATCTATTCCCATCTTTTTATTGGGCAGGAGGCAAAACTAAAAAAAGCAGATATAAAGATCGTGGGAAATTATCCGTGGGATGGTAAGATTGCATATATTGTTATGCCAAAACAGAGGGAAGAATTTACAATTGCACTTCACATTCCGGGATATCTGAAGAATTACACGGTGCTGATAAACGGAAGTGAAATGGTGGAAAGAACAGCAGTGAAAAAGGGTTATCTTTATATCAAGAGAAACTGGAAAAGTGGTGACAGGATAGAGATCCTTTTTGATTTAGAGGTAAGAACCATTTTTGCAAACCCCAGGGTCAGGGAAAACGTGGGGTGTGTCGCTCTGATGAGAGGTCCACTGGTATATTGTTTTGAGGGAGTTGACAATGATGGTGAGATACAGTCAGTCGAGTTAAAGAGGGAGAAGATATCAGAAACATCCATTGTAAAATGTCAGGAGGGTGTATTAAAGGATATGATAGTGTTGGATGTGCCGGCTGTAAGGCTGATGGCAGAAAACAGGTTATATTCCGAGATGGCACCGCAGGAACAGGAGATCACAGCCAGAGCAGTACCTTATTATGCGTGGGGGAATCGTGGACTGAATCAAATGCGTGTATGGATGCACAGTATCTGAAAATCTTATGGCTAAGTAAAGCAGGAGCCTGCAGATCCAATCTTAAAAGGATTTGCAGGCTCCTATGATTCAGGATAACAGAAAGCACGCAATCTATTGTTTATTGCACTGCTTTTTTACATCGTCCAGAGAGATGGTGTAGTTATGCTGCTGTACGATCGATTTTAAATCTTCAAATTCCGGTTTTTCCTTTTCAATGCCATAGCCGGAACTTTTCTTGACCCGGATATTGCCATAGGAACTGTGCCTTGTTTCGAAGGTCGATTCCAATTTGGCGCGTTCGAATACCTGATAGCGGACCCCTCTTGTCGTGGTGTGCAGGAAAAACAGCACAGTAAAGCGGTCGCGTTCCTCTGGTGGACACAGGCAGGTCAAAAGGATGCCGGGACGGTTCTTTTTCATCTGGATCGGTGTGGTGAAAACATCGAGTGCACCGGCTGCAAATAAGATCTCGGTGGCAAGTCCGATGGCTTCTCCGGTCATGTCATCAATGTTGCAGGAGATCGAGAGCACGGTATCGTCGCAGGCAAAGTCGGAAAAATCATCGGCTTCCTGCTCTGCAACAGGCTTTTTGGCAGCAACATACGGCTCTCCCATAAAGACACGGACACAGTTTGCAATCTCAAAATCCTTTGTGCCCATGCCGTAGCCGATCGCACGCACACTGAGTGGAGGCATGGCGGTAAAACTTTTTACAAAATAGCGCAGCAGAGCTGCACCGGTCGGTGTTAAAAGTTCGTTGCTGATCGTGCCTTTATAACTTGGGATCCCTTTTAACAGCTCGGCGGTTGCCGGAGCAGGAACTGGAAGGACACCGTGTGCACATTTGACAAACCCGTTTCCGACATGGACAGGAGAGCAGAGAATGTCATCCGGCGCGATCAGATGGATCAGATAGCAGCAGCCGACCACATCAGCCAGGGCATCCAAAGAACCGACTTCGTGGAAATGGATCTGCGATAAGTCGCTTTTGTGTACTTTGGCTTCTGCACTGCCGATCAGGGTGTAGACAGACGCGGCACCCTTTTTAACTGCATTGGGGAGCGGAAGCGACTGGATCTCTTTTAAGATTGTCGGGTAATCACGGTGCTCATGATGGTGATTTGCCGGCGCATCTTCAACAGGAGTATGCTCATGCTCAGGAGTATGCTCGTGTTCATGTTCTTCTTTACCATGGATGGAAACGTTCATATGTGTTCCGGCGATCCCGCATTTTTTTGCAGGAACCGGCTCAATCGTAATATCATAAGGCAAAAAAGCCTCATTCATCTTTTCTAAAAACAGTTCTTTTTCGGGACAGATCTCATAGAGTGCTCCCATTAACATATCTCCGGCAGCTCCCATGTCACATTCGATATAAAGTGTCTGTTTCATGTTTACAAAGTACCTCCGATTTTATGATTGATCATGCTGGCAAGATAGCCTGCACCAAATCCATTGTCGATATTTACGACGGAAACACCGCTGGCACAGGAGTTTAACATGGAAAGGAGTGCGGCAACGCCTCCAAAGCTGGCTCCGTAGCCAACACTCGTTGGTACGGCAATGACGGGACAGTCGGTCAGACCGCCGATCACGCTTGCGAGCGCACCCTCCATTCCGGCAACTGCAATGATGACATTGGCGGAAGAGAGCGTTTCTGCCTGTGCAAGGAGCCGGTGCAATCCGGCAACACCAACGTCATAGAGCCGGATCACAGTGTTGCCAAGGACTTCTGCTGTCTGCGCGGCTTCCTCTGCGACCGGGATATCGCTTGTTCCGCCGGTCGCAATGACGATGGTACCATCTGCGGTGATATGAGGTGTCCGGTTTACGACACCAATTTTGGATACCGGGTCATACGAAAGCGGAAAACGTGCGGACAGATAGTCTGCGGATCCCGTGGAAAGTCTTGTGATCAGTATATTTTCAGGGCTATGTGGGAGCAGACTGTTTAAAATGCCTTCCATCTGTTCTCTGGTTTTGGAAGCTCCATAGATGACTTCGGGAACGCCTTGTCTGAGCTGTCTCTGGTGGTCAACTTTGGCATAACCCAGATCCTCAAAAGGAGCGACCTTTAATTTCAGATACGCCTCATCCACCGAAAGAGTTCCCTCTTTGATCTGTTCTAAAATCTGTTTTAATTCTGTGTTTTCCATTGTGATCCCCCATTCGATGATACAAGTAACTTTATTATACTCTAATCGGGAGCAGGAATGCAAATTTCCTTTGGTAGTATTGTATAAAAAATGGAAACTATTTTTGTTGATTTAGTTTCTTGTGGATTGAAAAGTGAGATGTTACAATAAAGGAAACCGGAACAAAAAAAATAGTTTCCGAAAGGAGCTTACATATGGAAACAAGACAAACGATCTTAGAAGGAACCATTCGGGCATTCAACCGCAAGGGGTTGAAATTCACCATGGATGATGTGGCAAAGGAACTCTCCATGAGCAAGAAGACGATCTATACCGTCTTTCGCGATAAAGAATCCTTATTTTTTGCAATGGTGGATTACCTGTTTGATTCCATCAAAGAAAGTGAACAGCGTGTATTAAACGATGAGAGCCTTGATACGTTGGAAAAGATTCGAAAGGTCCTTGGTGTGATACCGGAAGGCTACCGGGAGATCGATTTCAGACAGCTTTATCTGCTGCGGGAAAAATATCCTGCGATCTATCAGAGAGTGGAGGAACGCTTAGAGACCGGCTGGGAAAATACGATCGCGCTGTTAGAACAGGGGATGCGTGAAGGCGTGGTACGCAAGGTGGATATCCCGATCGTAAAAATGATGATGGAGGCTGCGATCGAGCAGTTCTTCCAGAGAGATATCTTATTACAGAATGGAATTACCTATATGGATGCACTGGATGAAGTGGTTGGCATTTTAGTAGATGGAATACGCACACGGGGGTAGCAATGGGAACACGGATTTATTTGAATGACGACTGGAAATTTACACCGGAATACAAAGAAGAATTGTTGCAGGCATCTTTTGCTGTAGATGCGCTTGAGTCGGTGCGACTGCCGCACGCGGGAAAAGAGACACCGTTACATTATTTTGATGAGAGCAGTTACCAGATGGTGAGCGGATACCGCAGGAGCTTTTTTGCCCCGGAAGCGTGGAGAGAAAAAAGCATTTTCCTCACACTGGATGGAGCGGCACATGACAGCGAGGTGTACTTAAACGGGAAAAAGATCGGAGAACATCATTGCGGTTACACTGCATTTACGATGGAACTTGACGGTGTCTTAGCGTATGGACAGGAAAATATCCTTGTGGTCAAAGTAGACAGCAGAGAGACGTTAAACATCCCGCCGTTTGGCTATGTCATTGATTATATGACCTACGCCGGGATCTACCGGGATGTCTATCTCACGGTAAAAGAGAAGACTTATTTTGAAGATGTGTTTTTAACCAGTGAGCTTACCAGCTTAACACAAAAAGATGGAAAGCCTGCCTATGGAAGCGGAACCTTAAAGACAGAGGCAGTCATCCGCGGCAGCCAAAAAGGTGATGTGATACGGCAGAGCATGCGGAAAAAACAGGGCTACGGCAGTAATGACCAGCTTTTGGGAGAAGTCCCGGTTACAGCAGAAGAGATGAAACTGTCTTTTCCGGTAAATGAGGTCATGTTATGGAATACCGAATGTCCGGCACTCTATGAGATAAAGACCGAGTTACTCCGGGATGGCGTAACGCTCGAAGAGGAAGTGACGGTATTTGGTTTCCGCAAGGCGGTATTTTTAGAGGATGGATTTTATCTGAACGATGTGAAAACAAAGATCCGCGGCTTAAACCGCCACCAGTGTTATCCGTATGTGGGATATGCGATGCCGTCTTCCATGCAGAGGATGGATGCGAATGTGTTAAAAGAAGAACTTGGTGTCAATGCCGTCCGGACATCCCACTATCCGCAGAGTCAGGCATTTATCAGCCGCTGTGATGAGATCGGGCTTCTCGTTTTCACAGAGATCCCGGGATGGCAGCATATCGGGGATGAGAACTGGAAGAAACAGGCAGTGGAAAATGTACGCGATATGGTCATGCAGTACCGGAATCATCCGTCCATTATCTTATGGGGCGTGCGGATCAATGAATCCGGAGATGACGACGCATTTTATGAGCAGACCAACCGCGTAGCGCATGAGTTAGACCAGAGCCGCCAGACCGGAGGTGTGCGTGCCCATAAGAAGAGCAGTCTGTTAGAAGACGTGTATACCTACAACGATTTTTCCCATGATGGAAAGACAAAGGGCTGTGAAAAGAAAGCAGCGGTAACCTCAGACGAAAAGAAACCGTATCTGATCAGCGAATACAACGGACATATGTATCCGACCAAAGCCTATGACTGGGAGGAACATCGGGTATGGCATGCGATCCGTCACGCCAATGTACTGGATGCGGTAGCGGGCGAAAATGATATTGCAGGAAGCTTTGGCTGGTGCATGTTTGATTACAATACGCACAAGGATTTTGGAAGCGGCGACCGGATCTGCTATCACGGAGTCATGGATATGTTCCGCAATCCGAAACTTGCTGCTGTCATCTATGCGTGTCAGCAGGAGGAACGACCAGTGCTTGAGATCAGTTCCTCCATGGATATCGGAGAACATCCGGGTTGCAACAGAGGAACGACCTGGATACTGACCAATGCGGACAGCGTGCGGATGTATAAAAACGACCGCTTTATCAAGGAATACCAGAGAGACGAAAGCCCTTACAAAAATCTGGCGCATGGTCCGGTTATGATCGATGACTTTATCGGAAACGCGCTCGAAGAGGAAGAAAACATGAAACCGGCGCAGGCGGCTTATGTCAAAAAGATATTAAATACCACGGCACGGTACGGTCTTTCGAACCTGCCGAAATCCGTCTATCTGATGGCGGCAAAGCTTGTCTTATGGTATCACATGAAACCTTCCGATGCCGTACCGCTTTATAACCGCTACATCGGTGACTGGGGCGGCACCTCAACGGTCTATCGTTTTGAGGCAGTAAAAGGCGGCAAAGTGGTAAAAACGATTGTAAAGGAACCGGTTACTTCGATCCAGCTTGAAGTGATAACAGACCATACCGTATTGCAGGAGGAACACACTTATGACGTGGCAGCCGTGCGGTTCCGCGCTGTAGACCAGAATGGAAATGTGCTTCCGTTCTGTCAGGAACCATTGCAGTTAAAGGCAGAGGGAGCCATTGCCCTGATCGGGGAAGAGGTTGTCGGATTGTCCGGTGGAATGGGTGGAACGTATGTAAAGACATTGGGAAGCGAGGGAGAGGGCACACTGACCATTACCTCCCCGCAGTTTGGAACACAGACCGTTTCCTTTCAGATTAAAAAGGAATGAGGGTAACTATGAAAGAAAGATCAAAAAGCATTTTTGGAAATGCAATGTCAGAAAAGACCTACCGCAAGGCAGTGAGATCAAAACAGAAATACGCGAAAAAGTTCGGTGATGACTCAGAGAAGAATTATCCGGTGATCCTTCAGAAAAATGAGCACATCGGGGATCTGCTCGGAGTCTATGACATCCGGCTTGGCGAGGAAAATACGGCAGGAAGCGGAACCTTTGATAACGAAAAGGGGATCATCGTTGGAAATATCCGGATGGGATTTGGACATTACCGCATTTCCATGGCGATCGCATCCGCAGCAAGATCCATGGGTTATACACCGTACTGGATGGACTTAAATTCCTATCAGCAGACGACCTGTACCAGGGTCATCAGCGCGCAGAACGACCTGTATTCCCTTGGATCAAGACTTTCCGGAAAGAGCCGGTTATTTAACCGCTTTGTCTGGGAACCGATGAATTATGAAGGCTTCCGCAAACTTTCCTACAATGCCGCAGACCAGAAGAATGCAGAGCTGATGGCTCCGGTATACCGGAATGTACCGCATGATATCCCGGTTGTTGCAACCCATGTATGGCCGGCACAGGCAGCGATCCATGCGGATATGAAATATGTGGTGAATGCGATCCCGGATAACTGGCCGATGGCACTTCATTTTTCCGAGGGAAGCGTACATACCGTACAGACGCATTACGCATATCAGGGCTACCGCATTTTAAACGGAATGCAGGGCAATGATGTTTTAAAACCAATGCCGGAGGATGCACTTTACTATACCGGACACTATATCGACCATGAGCTTGTGAGCAACATCGAAAAAGACTGCGCGGCAAGAAGAAAGAGAAAAGAAAACGGAGAGCCGATGCGATTTTTACTGACCATCGGTGGAGCGGGAGCACAGAAAGAGATCTTTGCAGAGATCATCCGTTATCTGTTACCGGAGATCAAAGCAAAACGTGCCGCTCTCTATGTCAATGTAGGCGATTACCGCAATGTCTGGGAAGAACTGCAAAAGGAGATCCCGGGAATGAAAGAGGTTTCCACCGGGCACTTCAACCAGTGGGAGCAGACCATGAGCTTTGCCGAGGCTGCACTGGATGGAGAAGTGACTGGCATCCACGGTTTCTGGCATGAAAACATTTTTGAGGCAGTGTACTGCACAAATCTTTTGATGCGAAGCTGTGATGTTCTGGTGACCAAACCGAGTGAGCTGGCATTTTATCCGGTACCGAAACTGTTTATCAAACGTGTCGGCGGACATGAGCAGTGGGGAGCCATCCATTCCGCAGAGATCGGAGATGGAACCTTAGAGTGCCGCGATATTCCGCATACCTTACAGATGATCGATCTGTTTTTACAGGAAAAAGGAATGTTATATTCCATGTGTGACTGCATTGAGCAGAACAAAAAGCAGGGTGTTTATGACGGCGCATACAAAGTCGTAGAACTTGCATTTGCAATGAAAGAGAAAAAATAAAAGAGAAAGTAGGTTAAAGGAGGGCTCTTTATGAAACTGACAGGACGGGAAAAAGTCTCCTATGGATTGGGAGCAGTGGGAAAGGACATGGTATACATGCTTTCCGCCAGCTATATTCTGTATTATTATCAGGATATCTTAAAAGTAAGTGCGATCGCCATGGGTATCATTTTAATGGCAGCGCGTGTATTTGATGCGTTCAATGATCCGATCATGGGTGTGATCGTGGCAAAGACACGTACAAAGTGGGGTAGATTCCGCCCGTGGCTTTTGATCGGTACTTTATTAAATGCCGTGATCTTATACCTGATGTTTGCAGCACCGCCTGCATTAGAGGGAAGCGGACTGGTTGCATATGCAGCGATCACTTATATCCTCTGGGGCGTGACCTACACGATGATGGATATTCCATACTGGTCCATGATCCCGGCATTTACAGAAGGCGGCAAGGAACGTGAGGGATTGTCTGCGCTGGCACGTACCTGTGCAGGTGTCGGTTCTGCGATCGTGACGATCATCACGATGAAATGTGTCTATGTATTCGGACAGGGCGATGAGCGCACCGGTTTTAAATGTTTTGCATTACTGATCGCAGTTTTGTTTGTCGTATTTATTGCAATTACCTGCCTTAACATCAAAGAAAAATCAACGGTAGATGTGGATGCACCATCTGTGGGACAGATGTTTAAATCCCTGCTCCAGAACGATCAGGCAATGACCGTAGTGGCTGCGATCGTACTGATCAACAGTTCCATTTATATTACATCCAATCTGGTCATTTACTTTTTTAAGTATGACTTTGGCGGCGAAGGATGGTATAATGCTTATACATTATTCAATACCTTTGGTGGAGCGATCCAGATCTTTGCCATGATGCTGTTCTTCCCATTGCTTCGTAAGTTTTTAAGTACGATCCAGGTATTTTATGCAAGCTTTGCAAGTGCCATTATCGGATATGCGGTACTGCTCATTTTAATGTTCCAGAGCATGTCAAACCTGTATCTGTTATTTATACCGGCATTTTTCATTTTTGCAGCAAACGGAATGTTATCCGTATTAACGACTGTTTTCCTGGCAAATACCGTAGATTACGGAGAGTTAAAGAACAACCGGAGAGATGAGAGCGTGATCTTCTCCATGCAGACTTTTGTGGTAAAACTGGCATCCGGCGTGGCAGCACTTGTTGCTTCCATCTGCTTAAGTGTCTGCAATTTAAGCAATGACACATCAGAGACCGCGGCTGTGGCAGCTACAGGAGCAGGTTCTGTCGTAGGACTTCGTATGACAATGACACTGCTTCCGATCGCAGGACTTCTGATCGCCGTATTTGTATTCCACAAACACTATATTTTAAATGAACAGAAAGTAGAAGAAATTGCTGCAGAAGTAAAGAAGAGACGTGCAGCAGAAAAAGAAAGGTAAGACGCATATGATCAAAGAGCAAAATCAGATATTCCATCTTGCAACCGAACATACCTCCTATGTCTTCCGTGTGACAGACAGCGGACATTTAGAGCACCTTCACTATGGCAGAAAGATCACGATGCCGGGCAGCGCGTTATTTGAAAAACATGCGTTCGCGCCGGGCAATACGAACGATATCGGCAGAAAAGAGTTTACTTTAGAGGACATGAGACTGGAAATGTCCTCCTATGGCAAGGGCGATATCAGAGAGCCGTTTCTGGAGGTGGTCTATGAAGACGGGAGCATGACATCTGATTTTCGCTTTGAGAAGGCACAGATCCTTGAGGGAAAAGAACCCTATGAAACACTGCCGGGTTCCTATGATGAAGCGGATCAGGTGGAGCATCTTTGTATTACCTTAAAAGAGGCATATCACAACCTGATCCTGGAATTGCATTACTATGTCTATGCGGACTGTGATGTGATCACAAGGAGTGCAAAGTTATATAACGAGGGAGAGGCAGCAGTAAAGCTGCTCCGCCTGATGAGCTTACAGATCGATTTTGATACACCGGATTATGTATTTACCACATTCCACGGGGCATGGGCAAGAGAGATGGACCGCAGAAGTTTAAGGCTTCTTTCCGGAAAACAGGTCAATGCCTCCTACACAGGCACAACATCAAGCCGTGCCAATTCCTTTGTAATGCTCGGAAAAGAGCACACGACAGAGGAACACGGGGATGCGTATGGATTTCATCTGATCTACAGTGGAAATCACTACGAAGCAGCAGAAGTGAGCAGTTTTGGAAAGACGAGACTGGTAACCGGGATCAATCCGCAGTCATTTTGTTTTCTGGTAGAGCCTGGCACTTCCTTTGAAGCACCGGAGGCAGTGATGACTTATTCCCCGGAGGGATATCAGGGAATGAGCCTTAGGATGCACCAGTTTATCCGCGAGCATATCGTGAGAGGAAACTGGAAGAAAAAAGTGCGTCCGGTTCTGCTCAACAGCTGGGAGGCAGCCTATTTTGACATCAATGAGCGGAAACTCCTTTCTCTGGCAAAAGCCGGCAAAGAGATGGGCATTGAGCTTTTTGTCATGGATGATGGATGGTTCGGCAGCAGGGATGACGATACCCAGTCGTTGGGCGATTGGGAAGTAAATCCAAAGAAACTGCCAAACGGACTTTCCGGTCTTGCGAAAAAGATAAAGGACCTCGGGCTCATGTTTGGTATCTGGGTCGAGCCGGAGATGGTCAATGTGAAAAGCAATCTTTATCAGAAACACCCGGACTGGACGATCGACATTCCGGGAAGAGAACATGCAGAGGGAAGAAACCAGCGTATTTTAGACCTCACACGGACGGAAGTGCAGGATTTTATCATCGAGAAGATGAGCGAGGTATTTTCTTCGGCAGACATTTCCTATGTGAAATGGGATATGAACCGGACGTTTACCGATTATTTCTCCAAGGCATTGCCACCGGAGCGGCAGGGCGAGGTCGCACACCGTTATGTGCTCGGACTTTACCGCTGCTTGAAAGAACTGACAAGCCGTTTCCCGGATATCTTATTTGAGGGATGTGCAGCGGGCGGAAATCGGTTTGACCCTGGTATGCTCTGTTATTTCCCACAGATCTGGGCAAGTGATGATACGGATGCGTTCTGCCGTGCAGAGATCCAGAACGGTTACAGCTACGGATATCCGATGTCGGTTGTGAGTGCCCATGTTTCCTCCTGCCCGAACCATCAGACCCTGCGCAATACACCGCTTGAGACAAGATTTCAGGTGGCTGTATTCGGGGTGTGCGGATATGAGTGCAACTTCTGTGATATGAAAAAAGAGGAACTCGCCGTGATCAAGGAACAGATCGCACTTTATAAAAAGTGGAGAGAAGTGTTGCAGTTTGGCGATTTTTACCGTGGCAGAAGCTTCAATGGATTTGAGACACCTTATGCGAACGCACTTTGCAATGGCATTGGCAATACGATGGAGTGGACCTGCGTGTCAACGGATCAGAAAAAAGCAGTGGGCTTTCTGATGCAAAAGACCGTGGCACCAAATACGCAGTTTGAATATTATAAGGCAAAAGGGCTCTGCCCGGATACGCAGTATCATTTTTATAACCGCAGGCTGCAGTTTAATGTCAAAGATTTCGGAGATCTGGTCAATACGGTATCGCCGATCCATATCAGACAGGATTCCATTGCACACCATCTGGTCGCAAAATTCGTAAAGATGGAGAGCGAGCAGGAAGATTATAACGTTTACGGAGATGCGCTGATGTATAGCGGTGTCCGTCTGAAACAGGGCTTTGGTGCAACAGGCTATAATGAAGAAGTGCGTTTCTTCCCGGATTTTGCATCCCGGATGTACTTTATGGAGGCAGTTTCCGAGGCACCAGAGGAAAAAATTTTCCTCGAAAATGAAAAAAAGAGTTGACACTGTCACTTTACCGTGGTAAACTCTAAAACAAGTAAAAAAGAAAATCGTTGAGCAAAGAGAGTACTTCATAGGATACCTCACAGAGAGTTCTGCATAGGTGGAAGCAGAGCAGGCGAGTATGACAGGAATGGGTTTGCGAGAGCAAAGCGAACAGTTGATAAATTGACTTAGTAGCGGATGCCGTGTCCTCACGTTACAGGGGTATGATATCGAGAGTTTTTTCTCTGTATCAGAGAGGTGAAGCATGATTGGTGGCGGATATTTCCAAGTTCAGGGAATATCCGCTTTTTGTATTTTATGAGCAAAGCGAACGGATCAGCAGCTTCACGAAACAGGGTGGCACCACGAGAGATCGTCCCTGACCGGATCCAAAAGATCTGGTCAGGGACTTTTTTGCTGTATAGGAGAAGCAAGCTTACCAAGATGCGCACACTTTATTTTTTCAGGAGGATGACATGAAACGGATCTATAAAGTTTATAAAAAGACAGTAAGTATTGTAAATGAGACATCAACCGGGATGTACCGCAATCTGGTTGGAGAGAAAAAAGGCTTTTTGTTAGAGAGTTATGATAAAAATTATGACCGCTATACCTTCTTTGGCGCAGAGCCGGAAGAACTCATTTCCTCAAAAGGAAATGCACTCGTTATCACAAAACGGGATGGCAGCAGTGAGGTGCGGGAGGGCAATCCGCTTGAACTGTTAAAAGAATATTATAACGAATTTGAGATCCGCAAGGAAAATGATGAACTGAATTTTTCCGGCGGTCTGGTCGGAAGTGTCGGCTATGATTTCATCCGCTATACCGAGCAGCTGCCGGATGAAAACCCAGATGAGATCGGGATCGAAACGATCCAGATGATGCTGATGAAAGAATTTATCTTAGTCGATCATGTGGCAGAGACGTTAAGTGCGATCGTATTGGAAGCGGATAACGAAGAGGGACGGCTCCTTGCCATGCAAAAGGCAGAAGAGATGATTGGGGAGGCGATGGAGGGAGAAAACAAAGAAGAGCAAAACTTCTCCCCGGATGGTGTGATCGTAAAGAAATCCGACACACTGGAAGAGTACAGCAGAAAGGTCGAACAGATCAAAAATTACATCAGAGAGGGACATATTTTCCAGACCGTATTATCCCAGCGCTGGACGATCGAAACCGGACAGAGCGGATTTACTTTATACGAGAAATTAAGAGAATTAAATCCATCTCCGTATCTTTACTATTTCAACTTTGGCGATTTTGAGATCATCGGAAGTTCCCCGGAGATGTTAGTCAAACAGCAGGGCAAGCGGGTCTTTACCTGTCCGATCGCAGGAACGAGACCAAGAGGAAAGACAAAGGAAGAGGATAAGCGGTTAAGCGAGGAACTTTTAGCAGATGAAAAAGAACGTGCCGAACACGTCATGTTAGTAGACCTGGCAAGAAACGATATGGGACGCATTTCCGAATTTGGAACGGTAAAGGTAACCGAGTTTATGAAGATCCGCAATTACTCCCATGTGATGCACATCGTATCCATGGTAGAGGGAAGAAAAAAAGGAACATTCCATCCATTTGATCTTCTGGCATCCTTCCTTCCGGCAGGTACCCTAAGTGGGGCACCAAAGATCAGGGCAATGGAGATCATAGAAGAACTGGAAACCGTACGGCGCGGCTTATATGGCGGTGCAACCGGATATGTGGACTTTTCCGGCGATATGGATTTTTGTATTACGATCCGTACGATGATCAAAAAAGCAAAGAAAGTATATTTACAGGCAGGTGCAGGAATTGTGGCAGATTCGGTACCGGAAAACGAATACAAGGAGTGCTGCAATAAAGTAATGGCACTGGCAAAGACATTAGTGGAGGAGGAAAACTTATGATACTGTTGATCGACAATTACGATTCCTTTACCTTCAACCTGTACCAGTATATGGGAACATTTGAGGAAGACATCAAAGTAGTAAGAAATGACAAGATCACGATAGAAGAGATCCGGGCAATGAAACCGGAAAAGATCGTGTTATCTCCGGGACCGAAAAGTCCGAAAGAGGCAGGTATCTGCATGGACGTGGTAAAAGAACTGTATCAGGAGATCCCGATCCTTGGCATCTGCCTGGGACACCAGTGTATTGGGGAAGCCTTTGGAGGCACTGTTACTTATGCAAAGACCCTGTTTCATGGAAAACAGTCCGAGATCACACAGGATGGAACCGGAATATTTTATGGGATCAGTTCTCCGGTAAAAGTGGCAAGATATCATTCCCTTGCCATACAGGAAAGTGACTTCCCGGAATGTTTACAGGTTTTAGCCAGAACAGAAGACGGAGAGATCATGGCGATCCGCCATAAAGAATATCCGGTCATCGGATTACAGTTCCATCCAGAGTCCATCTACACTGAACATGGAAAACGGATGATTGAGAATTTTTTGAACGGAACAGCGTTTGAGCGGTAGATAAGACGGGAGGTTACGATGATATTAGAGACGATCGTGGAAGATAAAAAGAAACGGCTGGCAGAGCAGAAACGAAACGTCAGCGAACAGGAAATGAGAGCGTTGGCAGAGGCGGCAAAACCGGAGCATCACAGTTTTTATCAGGCATTAAAAAAAGACGGAATCTCCATTATAGGAGAATTTAAGCGTTCCTCACCAAGTCTTGGAGCAATCAAAAGCAAGATCAACCTGTTAGACCGCATTGAGGAATATAACGCATCGGTGGATGCCATTTCCTGCCTGACTGAGGAAGACCATTTCAATGGGAATGTGGATTATTTAAAACAGATAAAAAAAGCATCTCCGCTTCCGATTTTGCGAAAAGATTTTATGATCGAGCCGTATCAGTTTTATGAGGCAAAGCTGATCGGTGCAGATGCGATCCTGTTGATCGCAGCGATCCTTGACGATGTGCAGATGAAAGATTTTTATCAGCTTGCAAAAGAGCTGGGAATGGATGCACTGGTGGAAACACATGATGAGAGGGAAGTGGAGAGAGCACTTGCCATTAATGCGGACATCATCGGAGTCAACAACAGAGATTTGAGAGATTTTTCCATTCATCTGGAAACGACAAAACGTCTGGCGCCTTATATCCCAGACGATAAGGTATTTGTGGCAGAGAGCGGGATCATAAGAGATGAGGATGTCTCTTTTTTAAAGGAAAGTCATGTAGATGCCTTCCTGATCGGAAGAGCATTGATGGAAGCAGAACATCCGAAACTGGTGGCAAAACGATGGAAAGAGATCGGCAGATAGGATGGTGAGAGCATGCCAGAGATCAAGATATGTGGGATCACCACAGAAAAGGAGCTGCAATGGCTCATAGAGGAGCAGGTGGAATATGCCGGATTTGTCATCTGGGAGAAAAGCAAACGCTACTGCTCCATTGAAAAAGCGAAAGAGATCATAAAAAAAGCAAGAACAGATAGCATAAAAACAGTGGCAGTCACAGTAAATCCGGGTCTGGAACTGGTGCAGGAAATTGCAGATGCTGGATTTGATCTTTTACAGGTGCACGGAGAGCTGGACCGGGAAGTGGCAGAAGAGGCAAAGCTTCCTATCTGGCGGGCGATCAACTTAAACGGCTGGGAAGAGTTAGAAGAAGCAAGACAAAAGATCGCATTGGAAACCGGGTACCGGAAAGGCGTGATCGAGGCGGTTTTAGCAGATGCAAAAGAGTACGGCAGCGGAAGAACATTTGGATGGGACAGCTTTAGAGCCGGAGAAGAAAAATTGCAGCAGACCTATTTCGAATTTCGAAAAGAGTTAAACGAACAGCAGATTGCCTTTATCCTGGCAGGAGGGCTGAAGAAAGATAATGTGAAACGGGGGATTTCCATTTTTAAGCCCGATATCGTAGATGTCAGCTCCGGTGTGGAAAAAGAAGCAATTGTCGAAACGGGACTCGGAAAAGACCGGGCGAAAATAAAAGAATTTGTGCAGTATGTGCGCAGGGAATAGAGAGGAAAAACAGTATGAATAAGAAAGCATATTACGGAACATTTGGTGGACAGTACGTATCAGAATCACTGATGAATGTATTGAGCGAAGTGGATACGGCATTTGAGGAAGCCATCCATGATGAGGAATTTTTAAAACAGTATCATTATTACTTAAAACAGTATGTAGGACGTGAGACACCGCTTTATTTTGCAGAACGGCTGAGTGAAAAATACGGAACGAAGATCTATTTAAAAAGAGAGGATCTAAACCACACCGGAGCACATAAGATCAACAATGTTTTAGGACAGATCTTACTGGCAAAGCGGATGGGCAAAAAGAAAGTGATCGCAGAGACCGGAGCAGGACAGCACGGAGTTGCAACCGCAACCGGAGCAGCACTTTTTGGCATGGAATGTACGGTATACATGGGAGCCGAGGATATCAAACGTCAGGCATTAAATGTGATGCGTATGGAGATGTTAGGGGCAAAAGTCGTCAGCGTGACCTCCGGCAGCAACACCTTAAAAGATGCGACAAACGAGGCAATCCGTACCTGGGCAAAAACGGCAGAGGATACCTTTTATATCATCGGTTCTGCGGTAGGCCCGTATCCCTATCCGAAAATGGTAAAGGAATTTCAGAGCTGTATCAGCCGTGAGGCAAAAAAACAGATCTTAGCGTCAGAGGGCAGATTACCGGATGCTGTGATCGCCTGTGTCGGCGGAGGTTCCAACTCCATCGGTATGTTTGCTGATTTTATCGAGGAACCGGACGTGAAACTGATCGGTGTCGAGGCAGCCGGAAAGGGCATTGAGACCGGCGAGCACGCATCGGCAATGGCACTTGGTACACCGGGAGTTCTTCACGGCATGCGCTCCTATCTGCTGCAGGACGAAGATGGAAATGTCAAGCTGGCACATTCCATTTCCGCGGGACTTGATTATCCGGGTGTCGGACCGGAACATGCCTACTTAAAGGAAACAAAACGCGCTGAATATGTTGCGATCACGGATGTGGAGGCAATGGATGCGTTGATGGAATTATGCCAGTTAGAGGGTATCATCCCGGCGATCGAGAGTGCACATGCAGTGGCATATGCAACGAAATACGCAAAAGAACTGCAGCAGACTTACGGAGAGGCAGCGAAAGACAAGATTATGGTCATCTGCTTATCCGGAAGAGGCGATAAGGACGTCAACACGATCGCAGATTATCTGGCGGGAAAGGGATATCTGAACTAGGAAATCATAAAATCAGTCAGTGGAGAGGAAAAGATATGAACCGAATCGAAGAGAGAATGAAACAGTTACAGGAAAAAGGCGAAAAAGCATTTATTACCTATATGACAGCAGGACTCCCGGATTTTGAGGGAACCAAACGGTTATTAAAAGGAATGGAGCATGCGGGATGCGATGTGGTGGAACTTGGAGTTCCGTTTTCTGACCCGGTCGCAGACGGACCCGTCATCCAGAACGCATCTTACCGTGCCATCTGTAATGGCGTAAATTTAAAAAAGATCTTTCAGATGGTAGAGGAAGTAAGGAAAGACGGCTTGGAGCTGCCACTCATTTTTATGATGTATTACAATACGGTGCTCTGCTATGGTGTGGAGGCATTTGTGAAAAAATGCCGTGAAGTGGGCGTAGACGGACTCATTATCCCGGATCTGCCACTTGAGGAGCAGGAAGAGATTAACCAGTATTTAAAAGGATCCGATGAAACGATCTTAATACAGCTTGTATCACCAGTATCAAAACAGAGGGTACCAAAGATCCTGGATGGGGCAAAAGGATTTGTTTACTGCGTATCTTCCATGGGAGTGACCGGACAGGGAGCCACTTTCCATAAAGAGGTAAAAAGCTACCTGGAAGAGGTAAAGAAAACAGCCAAAATACCGGTCATGATGGGATTTGGCATCCGCACGGCAGAGGATGTAAGACCGATGAAAGACATCATAGACGGAGCCATTGTAGGCAGTCATTTTATCAATCTGATGGAAGAACATGATTACAGCGAAGCGGTGGC
This sequence comes from uncultured Roseburia sp., assembly GCA_900550935.1. Classification (GTDB taxonomy): domain Bacteria; phylum Bacillota; class Clostridia; order Lachnospirales; family Lachnospiraceae; genus Roseburia. Next base: position 31,942 of record URUD01000009.1, on the reverse strand, counting down.
AGAAGAATATTGTAAGACATTTAAGAAAGAATTAAACGAACTGTAGGAAAGAGAAGAACAACACAGAAGGTCAGAAAAGGAGAAGCGGAATGAAAGAATATATTGCAAAAGTTGTAGATGGAAAAGATTTAACGGAAGAGGAAGCAAGAGCAGCCATGAAGATCATGCTCGAAGGAGAGGCAACACAGGCACAGATCGCATCATTTTTAACGGCACTGCGTATGAAGGGAGAAACCCTGGAAGAACTGGTCGGTCTGGCATCCGTGCTTCGTGATAAGGCAGAGACAATCTCACCAGATGTGGAAAATTATGTGGATCTGGTCGGAACCGGTGGCGACTGCACTTATACCTTTAATGTATCAACTACAGCTGCTTTTGTTGTGGCGGCGGCAGGACTTCCGGTTGCAAAACACGGAAATCGTTCCATTTCCTCAAAATCAGGAGCAGGAGATGTCTTAGAGGCACTTGGTGTTAATATCATGGCAGAGCCGGAACTTGTGCAGAAATGTGTGGAGAAAGTCGGCATCGGCTTTATGTTTGCCCAGTTGTTCAATAAGTCAATGAAATATGTGGGCCAGGCGCGCAAAGAAATGGGTATCCGCACTGTATTTAATATTTTAGGCCCGCTTGCAAATCCGTCCCGCGCAAAAAATATGGTTGTCGGCGTGTACGACAAAAAACTTACCGAGAAGATCGCGGCAGCAATGAGCCAGCTTGGCGTGGAGCGTGCTCTTGTCGTAAGCGGCTGTGACAACATGGATGAGATCACAATGACCGGCGAGACAACGATTTCAGAGATCAAAGACAAAAAGGTAACAACCTATCAGGTAAAACCGGAAGATTTTGGCTTGAAATCTGTTTCGTTAGAGGAATTAAGAGGGGGAGACGGTACGGAAAACGCGAAGATCACACAGGGTATCTTAAAAGGAACCGTGCAGGGAGCAAAGCGTGATATTGTATTATTAAACGCAGGAGCAACTCTTTATGTGGGAGGGGTTGCAGAAAGTATCGCTTCTGGTGTAAAATTAGCAGCGGAAGTGATTGATTCCGGAAAGGCATATGAAACACTCGAAGCATTGATCCGTGTTTCAAATAACAGATAAAAAGGTAAATAGTATGATACGTTTTAACAGTGACTACACAGAAGGCTGTCATCCGGCGATCTTAGAGAGACTGATGGCAACCAACATGGAACAGACCGAAGGATATGGAGAGGACCGCTATTGCAGGCTGGCAGCAGAAAAGATAAGGGAGCAGATCGAAGATCAGAGTGCAGCGGTACATTTTCTGGTGGGTGGAACGCAGACAAATGTAACTGTAATCTCTGCGGCATTAAAACATTATCAGGGTGTCATCACAGCGGCAACCGGACATATCAATGTCCATGAGACAGGAGCCTTAGAAGCGTGTGGCCATAAATGTCTGACCATTGAGACGGAGGATGGCAAACTGACCGCTTCCTTGGTAGAGCAGTATGTGGATGCACATTTTAACGATGAGAGTGCGGAGCATATGGTACAGCCCAAGATGGTCTACATCTCCAACCCGACAGAACTTGGAACTATCTATGAAAAACAGGAATTGATGGACTTATATGAAGTGTGCCAGAGGAAACAGTTATATCTGTTTTTAGATGGTGCAAGACTTGGCTATGGATTGATGTGCAGTGAAAATGATCTGACCCTGCCGGACGTGGCAAAATATACGGATGTCTTTTATATTGGTGGAACCAAAGTGGGAGCTCTGTTTGGAGAGGCAGTCGTGATCACAAATGATGCGTTAAAAACAGATTTCCGTTATAACATCAAGCAGAGAGGCGGAATGCTTGCCAAAGGACGTCTGCTTGGATTACAGTTCCTGACCTTATTTGAAGAAAACCGCTATTTTGAAATATCGCAGCATGCAGCAAGACTGGCAGAAAAATTAAAAAGAGAGCTGACTGGTCTTGGTGTTTCCTTTTATATTGATTCTCCGACCAACCAGCAGTTCCCAATCCTGCCGGATGCGGTGATAAAAGAGCTGGAAAAAAAATATAGTTTTGCCTATCAGGCAAGAATAGATGAAAAGCACAGTGCCGTCCGCATCTGTACCTGCTGGGCAACCAGAGAAGAAAATGTAGATGAGCTGCTTCACGATCTCAAAAAATGGTTAGGACGGTAAAAAATGGCATTGAAACATATCTTATTTATAGCAACCGGAGGCACGATCGCATCGAAAAAATCGAGGAACGGATTAAAACCGCAGATCACACCGGAGGAATTGTTAGAATACATTCCACAGGTAAAAGAGGTCTGTCAGATTGAGGCAATCCAACTGCTCAATTTAGACAGCTCCAACATGGAACCGAAGCACTGGAAAAAGATCGTGTATACGATAAGAGAGCAGTATGAGAAGTATGACGGTTTTGTTATTGCACATGGCACAGATACGATGGCGTATACCGCAGCAGCACTCTCTTATATGATCCAGAATTCAAAGAAACCGATCGTGATCACAGGAGCGCAGAAACCGATTGACCTGGAGATCACGGATGCAAAGTCCAATCTGCTGGACAGCTTTTTGTATGCCTCTGATGAGCAGTCGCAGGGCGTACAGATCGTATTTGACGGAAAAGTCATTGCCGGAACCAGAGCAAAAAAGGTGCGGTCCAAAAGTTACAACGCATTTTCGAGTATGGATTTTCCGAGCCTTGCCATGATACAGGACGGACTGATTATGCGTTACCTGCCGATGCTCCCCTATGAGGAAGAGGTAAAGTTTTATGAGGAAATGGATGAAAATGTGTTTCTGATGAAACTGATCCCGGGCATCAAACCGAGGATGCTTTGCAGCATCTTTGAAAATTATGACTGCATCATCGTGGAGAGCTTTGGCGTGGGCGGGATTCCACAATCGATCGCAGACGAATTTTACCGCCTCTGTCAGGAATACCCCGACCGGCTGGTCGTTATGTCCACCCAGGTGGCACATGAGGGAAGTGATATGACTGTCTATGAAGTCGGGCATGATATGAAAAAGAACTGCCGTTTCCTGGAGTCCTATGATATGACCTTAGAGTCCGTGATCGCAAAGACAATGTGGATGCTCGGAAACTTTAAAGGCGCAGATTTCGAAGAATTGTTTTACCATAAGATCAATTATGATCTGGTATTTGGAAGACGTTAAGCCATAAGGCTATAACGTCTTTTTGTTTATATAATTGGTCTTGTATTTGGAGTAGATGATCTTCTGGCTGTGGTAGAGACCGAAATAACCGGATAACATATAGCTGAATGCAACTGCCAGTAAGAAATACGGCATGCCATCGTATCCGAACAGTTCAAAGCTGATCAGAAGAGAAGTGATCGGACAGTTTGTAACACCGCAGAAGACCGCTGTCATGCCGACTGCCGTACATAGCGTAGGGGAAAATCCGGTGAGATTTCCAAACAGACAGCCGAAAGCTGCTCCGGTGAAAAAGGACGGAACAATTTCTCCGCCTTTATAGCCTGCACCAAGGGTTAAGGCGGTAAAGACCATCTTTAAGAAGAATGCCTCCGGTCTTACCGTGCCATCGATACACTGGGCAATGATCTGGATACCGGTACCATTGTAATTCTGGTTGCCGACCAGAAGGGTTAATACGATGATGATACAACCACCCACAAATACCCGCACATAAGGATTTTTGAAAAATTTCTTATAAAGGTATTCGGACTGGTGCAGCATCACGCAGAATAAGATACTCACACCAGCACAGAGAATAGCGAGAACGGAGATCATGACTGCGGATGAAATATGGAATGCCGGAATCGAAGCAATCGGAAACAGCTCCTGTGAAACGCCAAAGGACGATGCAACTGCATGTGCGACCAGAGACGAGATGACACATGGAACCAAAGCCGCATAATGCATGATGCCGACACTGACGACTTCCATGGAGAAGATCGCTGCCGCCATCGGAGTCCCAAACAGCGCAGAAAAAGCGGCGCTCATCCCGCACATGATCATAATGTGTTTATCTTTTTCATCGAAGCGGAACAGTCTGCCAAGGCCGTTTCCGATGCTGCCTCCAAGCTGTAAGGCAGCTCCCTCACGACCTGCAGAACCACCGAAAAGGTGCGTGATCAGAGTCGAGATAAAGATCAGCGGAGCCATCCTAAGCGGAAGGTTGTCACCGGAATGAATGGCAGAGAGCACCAGATTGGTGCCGGTATCTTTCTCATCATGTAACAGGCGGTAACAGCCCACGATGATAAGACCGCCGATGGGCAGTAAAAAGATGATCTCGGGATTTTTCGTGCGCACTAAGGTCACAAGGGACATACAAAAATAAAACAGGGTTCCGACTCCTCCGACAACAAGACCGGATAAGATGGCGAAAACAACCCATTTCACTGAGGTGCCAATTCTTGTTAAGGCGTGTTTTATCTTATGCTTTACCAGTTCTTTCATAACATTTAAACTCCATTTCAAACAAAAACATTTCTAATTAAATCTTAACATTATCTTAGCAAAATAACAACTGTCTCATAAAATATCATAAAAAGTACTTGACAAGAATCCTTGTCATTGCTAGAATAAAAAATGACAAGAAAAGTTGTCAGAATGACAAGAAAAAGTGTCAAATAACAGGGAGGGAGATATGCCATTACTGAATCATTTAAAGGAATACCGGGCGAAGAAAAATGTCAACCAGCATGAGATGGGACAGCTCGTCGGTGTTTCCAGACAGACCATCAGTCAGATCGAGCGGGGCGATTACTCGCCATCCGTTACACTGGCACTTAAGATCGCAAAAGTTTTTGAAGTTCCGGTAGAAGCCATTTTTGAATATGAGGAGGATGAAGATGAGAGATAACAGAGCAGAACAGAATGCAAGAGAGGATAAAAAAGCATTAAAGACCTTTATACCGATTCTGATCGTTTCAGCGATCGTTGGCGCAGTCATTGGTGTGGTATCTGCAATGGCGGATGAGATGCCACTGCAGTTTGGAGCAGGGTTACAGGATACCATAGCAGCATGCAGCCCCTTTTTCCTGATCGGAATTAATACTGTTGTGCTGATCGTAACCATCTGTATCATTGTGACAGCACGGAAGAGCTTTCAGGCATGGGATGGCGAGGACGAAGCATATGTGGATGCCATCGAGCAGAAAATCAGCATCGGACTTACCATAGGCAGTATTGATCTGATCTTAAGTTTCTTTTTGTTTGGAGCCGGATTTTACGGCGGGATCAGAGATATGAACAGGGGCAGTATGGAATGGTTCCCATATATGCTTAACATTGCAGGACTATGCTACAGCCTGCTTGTGAACGTTTTGGGTCAGAACCGCCTGGTAAATCTGGTAAAAGAGATCAACCCGGAAAAGAAGGGAAGTGTCTACGATACCAAGTTTAAAAAGGTCTGGTTAAACAGCTGCGATGAGGCAGAGCAGCAGATGATCTGTAAAGCAGCATACAAGTCTTTCGCAGTTTCGCAGACAATGTATCCGTTCCTCTGGCTGGTATGTGTCTTCGGGATCTTCTGGTGGGATTTTAATCTGGTTCCGCTTCTGATGGTGAGTATCATATGGATGGTGCAGGTTGTTGTCTACAGTGTAGAGAGCATGCGTTTGTCAAAGCATAACTAAATGGTTCCTTTTTGAACTTTACCATGTATAATTTTGATGCGGGAAGTTTGTTTTTACCACTTTCCTTCAGGAAAGTGGTAAGAGTAATGTCTTTAAGTACAATAGACTTTTTTTGTGCATTAATTACAAAAACGAAATAAAAATTTTGGATAAAATATGGAAAATGACAATTAGGGGTTGCTATTTTTTGGGAATGGAACTATAATCTGATCATAGCTGAAAACGTTACCGGAAACAGTACCAATAACACTACCGGAAACGTTTTTAAAAACAATATTTTTATTTTAGGAGGAAGGATTTTATGAAAAGAAAAGCATTATCAATGATGCTGGCAACCGCTATGATCGCAACATTATTTGCAGGTTGCGGAAATGCAGGTACGGGGAACACTTCATCTACAACAGATGCAGGAAGCAAGGATGCAGTAGCTGCCACAGAAAAAGCTGACGACAAAGAACTGAAAAATGAGATTGCAGCCGGTGGAGGATCTGTTTATTACTTGAACTTCAAACCTGAGCAGGATGCAGACTGGCAGAAATTAGCCGCAGATTATACCGCACAGACAGGAACGGAAGTAACGGTTATCACAGCAGCAGATGGTACTTATGAGCAGACTTTAAAGTCAGAGATGGCAAAAGAGAAAGCACCTACCTTATTTCAGGTAAACGGACCGGTTGGACTTGCAAACTGGAAAGACTACTGCATGGATTTATCCGGCAGCGAGATTTATACACATTTAACCAGTGATGATTTTGCATTGAAAAACGATGCAGGAGAGATTTCCGGTATCGCATATGTAATTGAGACCTATGGTATCATTTACAACAAAAAGATCCTGAATGATTACTGCACCATGGATAACGCAGTTATATCATCCATTGATGAGATTAACAATTTTGCTACCTTAAAAGCAGTTGCAGATGATATTCAGGCAAGAAAAGATGAGATCAACAGCCAGTTCGGTTATGATCTTCAGGGTGCATTTACTTCCGCAGGCATGGATGGTTCTTCTGACTGGAGATTTAAAACACATCTTGCAAACCTTCCAATCTATTATGAATACAAAGACAGAGGCATCACAAGCACAGATGCAATTGAAGGTACTTATTTAGACAATTACAAACAGGTATGGGATTTATACATTACAGATTCTACCTGTGAGCCTGGCGTATTATCCAGCAAAACAGGAGATGAAGCAGAGTCAGAGTTTGGTATGGAAGAAGCAGTATTCTATCAGAATGGTACTTGGGAGTACGGTAACCTGACAAACGAGGACAACGGATATTTAGTAACCGCAGATGACCTTGGAATGATGCCGATTTACATTGGGGTAGACGGTGAGGAAAATCAGGGACTCTGTACAGGTTCTGAGAACTACTGGTGTGTAAACAAAAATGCTTCTGCAGAAGACACACAGGCAACCTTAGATTTCTTAAGCTGGGTGATCGGTTCTGACGAAGGTCGTGATTCTATCGCAAACAGCATGGGATTTACAACACCATTTGATACTTTTACCGATGAATATGTAGCAGATAACGTATTTATCCAGCAGGCAAATGATTACATTGCACAGGGTAAGACATCCGTTACATGGAACTTCTCAACCATCCCATCTGAGGCATGGAAAGATGGAGTTGGTTCCGCATTATTAGAGTATGCACAGGGAACCGGCGATTGGGATGCAGTTGTTACCGCATTCGTAGACGGATGGGCAACAGAGTATCAGGCAGCAAACGGACAGTAATAAAAATGCCAATGGGCAGGCGGTTTGCCGCCTGCCCATTGAATTTTAGAATGGAGATTATCATGGAGAAAGCGATTAAAAAATATTTTCCTGTTTTTGCACTCCCAACTTTAATAGCATTTACTATTGGATTTATAGTTCCTTTTCTTATGGGTATCTATTTATCGTTTTGTGAGTTTACCACGGTCACAGATGCGAAGTTTGTGGGGATTAAGAACTATTTCAGGGTGTTTAGCGACCCGACATTTGTTCATGCACTGTGGTTTACGGCATTATTTACAATTGTATCTGTACTTACGATCAATGTATTCGCATTTACGATTGCGATGCTTTTAACAAAGGGAATTAAGGGGACGAACTTTTTCCGTACCGTATTTTTCATGCCAAACCTGATCGGTGGTATCGTATTAGGTTATATCTGGCAGATCTTACTCAATGGTATCCTGGCAAACTTTGGAAAAACACTGACCTATTCTTCCTCTTATGGGTTCTTGGGATTGATCATATTAATGAACTGGCAGCAGGTCGGTTATATGATGATCATCTATATTGCAGGGATCCAGAATATTCCAGGAGAGTTGATCGAAGCAGCGAAGATCGATGGAGCCAGCAGCTGGCAGATCTTAAAGAAAGTAACCCTTCCGATGGTAATGCCATCCATTACGATCTGCACCTTTTTAACACTGACGAACTCCTTTAAACTGTTCGACCAGAACCTGGCGCTGACAGCAGGAGAGCCGTCTAATAATTCACAGATGCTTGCGTTAAATATCTTTGAGACATTCTATGGCAGAAACGGATGGGAAGGTGTCGGCCAGGCGAAGGCAGTGATCTTCTTTATCATTGTAGCAGCTATAGCAATTACACAGAACCGTCTGACCAGAAGTAAGGAGGTGCAGCAATAATGGCAAAAAAGAATACCGACAGTCAGGTAAGTACTGTCAGAAAAGCAAAACACGGATGGATCTTAACCTTATTCTTCTGTCTGCTTACAATATTTTATGTTTATCCGATCTTCCTGGTTGTGATCAATGCTTTAAAGAAAAAAGGCTTCATTATGAAAGCACCTTTTGCATTGCCGGACTCCCGTTCCTTTTTCGGACTTACAAACTTTGTAAAAGGAATTGAAAAAACGAATTTCTTTGCAGCAATTGGTAATTCCGTGATCATCACGGTAGGTTCGGTTGCAGCGATCATCCTGTTCACTTCCATGTGTGCATGGTATATCACAAGGGTACATAATAAGGGAACCACTGCAATCTACATGTTATGCCTGTTTTCCATGATCGTACCGTTTCAGATGGTCATGTTCCCGTTATCGAAACTGGCAAACATGATGAAATTAAGCAATCCGATCGGTATCATCCTGGTTTATCTGGGATTTGGAGCCGGACTCGCTGTGTTCATGTTCTGCGGTTTTGTAAAGAGTATTCCGATTGAGATTGAGGAAGCAGCAATGATCGATGGCTGTACACCATTGCAGACATTCTTTCAGGTTGTATTCCCAATCATGAAACCGACGGTCATTACTGTTGCCATCTTACAGGCAATGTGGATCTGGAACGACTATCTGCTGCCATATCTGGTGCTGGATTTAAAGAAATATAAGACGATCCCGATCGTGATCCAGTATTTAAAAGGCGGTTATGGTGCGGTTGACTGGGGTACGATGATGGCAATGTTAGTGCTCGCGATCATCCCGATCATCATTTTCTATGTCGCATGCCAGAAATATATTATTGAAGGAGTAGTTGCAGGAGCGGTCAAAGGCTGATATGATATAATCAGGGTGTATTTTCGGTAAAAATGACGAAAAAATGTATTTTTACGAAAAAATACGAAAAAACAGTGGACAGGAATGAAAAATATGGTTACCATAAAAGACATAGCCAGGGAGTCAGGATACTCTGTCAGTACCGTTTCACGTGTATTGAATCATAGAAATGACGTCAGCCCCGATGCAAAAAAGAAAATCGAAGAAGTAGTAGCACAGTATAATTTTGTACCGAATAACAATGCGAAACATCTAAAGCAGAGCAACTCCAAATCGATTGGCGTATTAGTCAAAGGTATTTCCAATATGTTGTTTGCCAGCATTGTCGAGGAAATCCAGCAGATGATCGGCAAGGCCGATTACACATTGGTTGTTTCTTATCTGGATGAGGATGCCAATGAGGTAGAGGAAGCGGAACTGCTCTGCCGCGAGAGAAAGCCGTTAGGACTTTTGTTCTTAGGAGGTAATCCAGAGTACTTTAAAAAGAGTTTTTCACAGGTGGATATCCCCTGTGTGCTGGTCACAAACCGTGCCAATGAGATGAAATTTCCAAATTTATCCAGTGTGGCAACGGATGATATTGCGGCTGCAAAATGTGCGGTAGATGCACTGTTTGAAGCCGGACATAAGGACATTGGCATTTTAGGCGGTGATTTTGAGAAATCTTACACCAGTCATCAGCGTTATCTGGGATGTGTTGAGAGCTTTAAAGAGCATGGGATGCCGATCAAGCCGGAGACCTGCTATGAAAATGCACGATTTTCTTATGACAGTGCATATCGTGCGATGGGACGTCTGATCAAAAAATACCCGCAGTTGACGGCAGTATTTGCAATGTCGGACGTGATGGCGATCGGCGCAATCCGCGCACTCAGGGATATGAATTACCGTATACCGGAAGACATTTCCGTAATTGGCTTTGATGGCACAGCTTTGGCAGAGTACTACAATCCCAAACTTGCCACAATCAAACAGGCATATCGGACGCTCGCGGTCCGAAGTGTTGAGATTTTATTTGGACAGATTGAGTTGAAAAAAGACCCAATCCATGAGATCGTTCCTTTCGAATTTGTAAGTGGAGAGAGTATAGGAACGATATAGCAATAATTTAGGAGGACTTAGTCATTATGAGAAGCAGTGGTGTGTTAATGCACATTTCTTCCCTGCCGTCACCGTATGGAATCGGAACCATGGGAAAGGAAGCAAGAAAGTTTGCAGATTTTTTAGAAAAGTCAGGACAGAAATACTGGCAGATCTTACCGATCTGTCCGACCAGTTATGGTGATTCTCCATACCAGTCCTTTTCCAGTTTTGCAGGAAATCCATATTTTATTGATCTAGAGTATCTTTGCAAAGAGAAACTCTTAACGAAAAAAGAGTGCGAGTCTTTCCCATGGGGAAGCAATCCGCGCTATGTTGATTATGGAGTGATGTATGGATCACGTTATCCACTGCTGAAAAAGGCATATCAGCGTTTTGTAAAAAATGAGCCGAAAGAGTTTTTCGATTTCTGCGAAAAAGAGGCAGAGTGGCTGGAAGATTATGCACTCTTTATGGCATTAAAAGATGCCAACGGCGGTGTCGCATGGTTTGAATGGGACAAAGACTTAAAAGTCAGAAAGCCGGAAGCAATCAGAACTGCAAAAATAGAATATGCAGACGATATCTATTTCTATAAGATGCTCCAGTATCTGTTCTTCAAACAGTGGTGGGAGTTAAAAGCGTACATCAATGACAAGAATATCGAGATTATCGGAGATGTGCCGATCTATGTTGCAGGGGACAGTGCAGACGTATGGGCAAATCCGGGACAGTTCTATTTAGATGAAAACTTAGACCCGATTGATGTTGCAGGATGCCCACCGGATGCGTTCTCAGAAGATGGTCAATTGTGGGGCAATCCATTGTTCCGCTGGGATGTGATGAAAAAAGACGGATACAGCTGGTGGACCAAACGTGTAAAAGCAATGTCCAAATTATACGATATTGTAAGGATTGACCACTTCCGTGGATTTGACTCTTACTATGCGATCCCGGCAAAAGATGATACTGCGAAAAACGGTGAGTGGCGCAAGGGACCTGGCATGGACTTATTCGAGACCTTAGAGAAGAAGTTAGGCAAATTAAATATCATTGTAGAGGATTTAGGTTTCCTGACTCCATCCGTGATCAAACTGGTAAAAGACTCCGGTTTCCCGGGCATGAAAGTCATTCAGTTCGCATTTGATTCCAGAGAAGGCAGCGATTATCTGCCACATAACTATCCGAAACACTGTGTGGTATACACCGGAACGCATGACAATGACACAATCTTAGGCTGGATGAAGACAGCTCCGAAGGACAGTGTGAAATTTGCCAAGGAGTATTTAAACCTGACCAAAGAGGAAGGTTATAACTGGGGCATGATGCGTGGTGCATGGTCATCTGTGGGAGATCTTGCGATTGTTCCAATGCAGGATCTTCTTGGAATTGGCGGAGAGGGTCGTATGAACACCCCGTCTACACTTGGCGGAAACTGGGAATGGAGAGCAATTCCGGGCGAAGTGACCACGAAACTTGCCAAGAAACTGCTTTCCTATATGCAGATGTACGGACGTGTCAGACAGGACGAAAAGCCTGAGACAGAAGAGACAGAAGCAAAAGATACGGCAGCAGAGAAATAACAGGAAAACAATACATAAAAGAGCAGCCCCTTTCATAGACTGAACTAAGCTATGGAAGGGGTATTTTTATGGATATAGGAACAAAAAAGGAATTTAATCTATACAAAGACATCAATCAGCGGACCGGAGGAGAGTTGTATTTTGGTGTGGTAGGACCGGTGCGAACCGGAAAGTCCACATTTATCCGGCGCTTCATGGAACTGATGGTGCTTCCGTATATCGAGGAGGAACCGGTGCGGGAGAGAGCGTTGGATGAACTGCCACAGGCGGCAGCCGGTAAGACCATTATGACGACAGAGCCGAAATTTATCCCACAGCAGGCAGCTGAGATCCTTCTGACATCAGGAAACCAGAGCGAGGAGCCGGTCAAGGTCAGGGTGCGCCTGATCGACTGTGTCGGCTTTCTGGTAGAGGGGGCGACCGGGCACATGGAGGGAGCCGAACGCCGCATGGTAAAAACACCGTGGTCAGAGCAGGAGATCCCGTTTGCGGAGGCGGCATCCATCGGGACGCAGAAAGTCATCCGTGACCATGCCACAGTCGGCATCGTCGTGAGCACCGATGGCAGTATCGGGGAACTCCCGAGGGAGAATTACATAGAAGCGGAAAAGCGGACCGTAGAGGAACTTAGTGCGATCGGAAAGCCGTATGTGATGGTCTTAAATTCAAAAAAACCATACAGCGAAGAGACCATGCACCTTGCGGAAGAACTGTCCGAACAGTATCAGACGTCCGTTATCCCGGTCAACTGTGAGCAGTTACGCAAAGAGGATGTGTCGCGGATCTTAGAGAATGTGCTGTATGAATTTCCAGTGGCGCGGGTGGAATTTTATATCCCAAAATGGGCGGAAATGCTAGAGGCAGATCATCCGATGAAAGCGGAGATCATGAAGACCGCGGGTGAAATCTTATCTTCCATGGATAAGACAAAAGATGTCTATGCGATGGTAACGCAGCCGGAAAAATATGTGTCGAAGATCAAGGTCGAGGAAGTAGAGCCATCATCGGGCAGCGTTAAGATCCGCATGGATCTCTGGGAACGCTATTACTATGAAAATATGAGTGAACTGACCGGAGTACCGATCGCGGGCGAGTATGAGCTGATCTCAATGATCAAAGAGATGGCAGAGAGGAAAGAGGCTTATGAGAAAGTTGCTGATGCCATGCAGCAGGTGCAGATCAAGGGGTATGGCGTGGTCAATCCGGAACTTTCGGATATTACGATGGAAGAGCCGGTGTTAATCCGTCATGGCAATAAATTTGGTGTAAAAATGAAAGCAGTTTCTCCTTCCATCCATATGATCCGGGCAAATATCGAGACCGAGATCGCACCGATCGTAGGAAATGAGGAACAGGCAAATGACCTGATCGCCTACATTAAAGAGGGACAAAAAAGCAAAGAAGGTGCATGGGAGACCAATATTTTCGGAAAATCGATCGGGGAGTTGATGGAGGATGGTATCCGTGGTAAAATTGCAATGATGGATGATGAATGTCAGCTGAAATTGCAGGATACCATGCAAAAGATCGTCAACGACAACAATGGAGGTATGGTCTGCATCATCATCTAATGAAACGACAGAAAGAGGAAACAAATGAAAGAATTTATTCAGGGAATGTATCAGAAAACGCATTTTACGAAAAGACTGATCGCAGTGATCCTATCTGTGATCGTGATGGGATTTGCCCTGTCATGGCTGGTACTGGTCGATCTGGGAACTGATCCGTGCACCAGCATGAATCTGGCGATCTCCCATAAGCTTGGGATGTCCATCGGAAACTGGCAGGCACTTTTTAACAGCTTTTTGTTTATCTTCGTGATCCTGTGGTGCAGGGAAAATATCGGATTTGGAACCCTTGCCAATATGTTTTTGGTGGGATATTCACTCGATTTCTTTTCCTGGCTGTGGGGAAGGGTGCTTCCGGAGGGAGCGTTTTCTTCCATGGCAGTGCGGATCGGTGTTTTATTTCCTGCATTATTGCTGTTTGTATTATCCGCAGCCGTTTACATGGATGTGGAGCTTGGAACTGCACCATACGATGCGATCCCGTTTTTAGTATCGAAAAAATTGCCAAATGTACCATTCCGTGTCATCCGTATGGCATTTGATTTTACGGTGATCGTACTGTCCCTTATATTTGGCGGTAAAGTTGGGATTGTAACCATATTGATGGCGCTGACACTTGGCCCTGTCATCGCATGGGCAGGAAAACATATGGAGCGTTTTTTACGCTAGTTATTTAAAGTACGTTTTTCCTTTTCTTTTTCATTGGCAGGCAGTTTCTGATAGTCTCCGGTCTGCCGGAACTTGTCATAGGCATCCTGATAGGCGGCGGTAATTGCTTCTTTCATTGGATCCTGATCGCTTACCATAGACATGGAAGTGGAAAAAACAGAAGCAGCTTCTTCCTTTGTTTTACAGGATTTAAGCTGTTGTTCCATCGATTCGCGCATGGACTGCACGCGTGCAGCCTGAAGATACAGATCCGGGTATTCTGCCTGTAGAAAACGCATTTCTTCTGCGGTCAGTTTTTTCCCGGATTTTAATTTTGCCTCGATATGTGCAAGATAGGATGCTTTTTCCTCGTCACTCATGCCACAGGCAGGGCTTAAAAGCTCAGAGATGGATGTGGTGAGAGAAAAACTGTCCAGAGCGGAAGCCGGGTTAGTGGTGAGCGCGTTTTCTGTAGAAGTCCCGATACTGGAATGGGAAAGGGACTGCAGGGCAGTATCCGTGCCGCTTTTTCCGGCAGAATGTAATAATTTCTGGATCCCGGATAGATTAAATGTCATGTGATATGCCTCCCCAAAGTTCATTTGATAAATGTATCGGACAAAAAAGGCAGATGGATAAGGAAATTTCGTTCTCTGGTTGTAAACTCCCCGGTTTCTGTTATAATAAAAGCATTAGGAAAATATACAAAAAGCGAGGTTATCTGATGAATACAGTTTACGAAAAATTACAGAAATGCTATGAGAGTTATCAGGCAAAGATTTCCTTTCAGCCAAGGGTTGCGCTGGTACTTGGTTCCGGACTTGGAGATTATGCCAATGATATCAAGGTAGAGGCAACCCTTGATTACCATGACATCGAGGGCTTTCCGGTTTCTACCGTACCGGGACATAAGGGCAGATTCATCTTTGGTTACGTCGGAGATGTGCCGGTCGTATGTATGCAGGGCCGTGTGCATTATTATGAAGGATATGATATGTCTGATGTGGTGCTTCCGGCACGTCTGATGAAGATGATGGGTGCAGAGGTCTTATTCCTTACCAATGCAGCCGGCGGTATCCAGCTTGGCATGAAAGCCGGAGATTTTATGCTGATCAAAGATCAGATCGCCTGTTTTGTTCCATCCCCGCTTCGTGGTGCAAACATTGATGAATTAGGAACACGTTTCCCGGATATGAGCCAGATCTATGATCCGCAGTTACAGAAGATCGTAAAAAAAGCTGCGATCGATCTGGGTATCGACATAAAAGAGGGAACCTACCTCCAGCTATCCGGTCCGCAGTTTGAGACACCAAAGGAAGTGGCAATGTGCCGTACCCTTGGCGCAGATGCAGTTGGTATGAGTACTGCCTGCGAGGCAGTTGCTGCACGTCATATGGGCATGAAAGTCGTTGGTATTTCCTGCATCAGCAACCTTGCATGTGGTATCACAGCCGTGCCGTTATCACACGAAGAGGTGCAGGAGACCGCAGATAAAGTTGCACCGATGTTTAAAGCACTTGTAACAGAAACAATCAAACATATTTCCTAAGAAGGAAAGGTGGAATGAGATGAACATACGGTTTTACAATGCAAAAATTTTAAAAACGACCGAAGACCATAAGTTTCAGATCGTAGAGGGAGAACTTCATGTAACAGGTGACCATATCTCTTATATCGGAGTCACAGGGCAGGGCGAGAATGAGAAATGGGACAGGGAGATTGATGCCTGTGGCAATCTGCTGATGCCGGGCTTTAAAAATGCACATACGCATACCGCGATGACATTTTTACGTTCCTATGCGGATGACCTGCCATTGCAGGACTGGCTGAATAAGCAGGTGTTCCCAAAGGAGGCAATGCTTACGGCAAATGATGTTTACTGGTTAAATATCTTAGGTATCATGGAGTATCTGACCAGTGGTATCACATCCAATTTCGACATGTACTTTTTTCCGGAGCTAAATGCAAAGGCATCTGCAGATACCGGATTTCGTACGGTTTTAACCAGCGGATTAAACAATTTTACCAGTTCCGTGGAGCAGATGGAAGAAGATTTCCACATGGTAAATGAAATGAGCGATCGGACCTCATTTCTGGTTGGATTCCATGCAGAATACACGACTTCCAGAGAATTGATGGAGGGCGTGGCAAAGCTGGCAGAAAAAGTAAAATCACCGGTCTGGCTGCACAATTCCGAGACTAGACTTGAGGTGGAAGAGTGCAGAAAACGCTGGGGCATGACACCGACCGAACTGACCGATTCCCTTGGCATGTATGCCTATGGCGGCGGTGGCTATCACTGTGTATGGATGGATGAAAAGGATTTTGAGATCTTCCGCGATAGAAAGCTGACCGCAGTTACGAACCCGGCTTCCAATTTAAAACTGGCATCCGGTATCTGCCCGGTCAAACGGTTTGTGGATGACGGTATTTCCATGGCGATCGGAACAGATGGTCCGGCAAGCAATAATTGTCTGGATATGTTCCGCGAGATGTTTTTAACATCGGCACTGGCAAAAGTCCGTGAGATGGATGCAGCCTGTGTCGGAGCAGATGAGATCTTATACATGGCAACCGCAGGCGGTGCGCAGGCAATGCAGCTTTTGGACTGCGACAGGCTTGAAACCGGTAAAAAGGCGGATCTGATCATGATCGATTTAGAACAGCCTAACATGCAGCCGGAAAACAATATCGTAAAAAATCTGGTCTACAGCGGCAGCAAGCAGAATGTTAAGATGACCATGGTAAATGGTAAGATCCTCTATGAGGACAATCAGTTTGAGATCGGATTTGACAAAAAAGAGATCTACAGACATGCCAATGAGATTATTGGCCGTATGAAATAAGCAGAAATCCAAAGGCAGGTACAAGCGATGCAGGTAATTTTTATACATCACAGTTGTTTTGTGGTAGAGGTAGATGAGAAGGTTCTGATCTTTGATTATTTTGGTGGGGACCGGGTAAATGGCTACCGGTTTTGCGGCAGGCTGCCGGAGTACGAGCCGGACACGCCAGTCTATGTCTTTGCCAGCCACAAGCATCAGGATCATTTTGATATGGACGTGCTCCATCTGGCAGAGCAGTATAGAGACATTCATTTTATCCTGTCCAAAGACTGTAAGATGAGCCCAAATTTTTTGAAAAAACATGGATTCCCGGATACAATACGACAGAAGATCGTATATGTGAGTCCCTGTGAGACCTATCAGGTAGGAGGACTTCACATTGAGACACTGCGTTCTACCGATGCGGGCGTTGCATTTTATGTGGAGACCAACGGAGCTACATTTTACCATGCCGGAGATCTGAACAACTGGAAATGGGATGGTGCCGGAGACCTGGTCAATGGTATTATGGAGCGCAATTATAAGGGTCAGATCAACCGTCTGGCAAAGAAACATATCAATCTTGCCTTCGTTCCGATGGATCCGAGGCTGGAACAAAATAAGTTCTTAGGCATCGATTATTTCTTAGAGCATGTGGATGCGGAGTATATCTTCCCGATGCACATGTGGCAGGATTATTCTGCAATCACAGAGTACAAACGCAGGATCTCCAATGGTGCCATGGCAGAGCGCATCGTAGAGATCTCGCATGAAAACCAGACCTTCCCGATCCAGGAAGCATGAATGACTTGACGATTGGGAAACAGTTGCGATATACTAATTCAGTTAGAGAAAGAGAGGTAGCGATTATGGCATTTTTGGGTTGGTTTATACGATATTTAATCATAGCATTGATTCTTGCGGCAGTTGCCGGATTAGGTATTTTTACCGGCAAAAAATTAAGAACACGCAAGGATGAAAAAACGGCAGGCGGGCATCCGTCTGCAGAATAGTACGTTGGAGGAACTAGTCGTGAAGAAGTTTTACGGAGAAAATGAACTGCGCAGAATGTATCTGGAATTTTTTGAGAGCAAAGGACATCTGCGTATGAACAGCTTTTCATTGGTACCACACAATGATAACAGCTTATTACTGATCAATGCAGGTATGGCACCGCTCAAGCCATATTTTACCGGGCAGGAGATCCCACCGAGAAGAAGAGTGACTACCTGTCAGAAATGTATCCGTACCGGAGATATCGAAAACGTAGGAAAGACGGCAAGACATCTGACATTCTTTGAGATGCTTGGAAACTTTTCTTTTGGAGATTATTTTAAACATGAAGCAATTGCCTGGTCCTGGGAATTTTTGACAAAAGTACTTGGACTCGAAGAGGACAGACTCTATCCTTCTATCTATGGAGAGGATGATGAGGCATTTGAGATCTGGAACAAAGAGATCGGTGTTCCTGCAGAGCGCATTACCCGTTTCTACCGTGACCCGGAGACCGGAGAATGTGATAATTTCTGGGAGCATGGCGCAGGTCCATGTGGTCCGTGTTCGGAGATCTATTATGACCGTGGAGAAAAATACGGCTGTGGAAAACCGGACTGTAAAGTAGGCTGTGACTGTGACCGTTTTATGGAAGTATGGAACAACGTATTTACCCAGTTCAACGGAGATGGAAAGGGTGGATACGAAGAGTTAGAGCAGAAGAATATCGATACCGGTATGGGACTGGAACGTCTTGCTGTTGTGATGCAGGATGTAGATTCCGTATTTGATATTGATACTATGAAAGCGATCCGTGACAGAGTCTGCGAGATGAGCCACAAGACTTACCAGACCGATGCACTGGATGATGTTTCCATTCGTCTGATCACCGATCATATCCGTTCCGCAACCTTTATGATTTCCGATGGTATCATGCCATCCAACGAAGGAAGAGGTTATGTGCTTCGCCGAATCATCCGCCGTGCCGCACGTCACGGAAGAATGTTAGGCATCGATGGAACCTTTATGGCAAATCTTGCAGCAACGGTAATTCGTGAGAGCAAGGACGGTTATCCTGAATTAGAAGAAAAACAGGATTTCATCTTCAAAGTACTGACACAGGAAGAAGAGAAATTCAGCAAGACCATCGACCAGGGTCTTTCCATTCTTTCCGATATGGAAAAAGAGATGGAAGCGAAAGGCGAAAAGGTATTATCCGGAGAGGATGCGTTCAAACTGTATGATACCTATGGATTCCCGATGGATCTGACACAGGAGATCCTCGAGGAAAAAGGCTTCTCAATTGATGAGAAGGGCTTCAAAGAGGCAATGGAAGTACAGAGAACAACCGCTAGAAAGGCACGTAAAGTGACCAACTATATGGGAGCTGACGTTACCGTATATGAGTCCATCGACCCTTCTGTCACAACCGAGTTTGTCGGATATGACAAGTTAGAGGCAGACTCAGAGATCGCAGTTCTGACCACAGAGACCGAACTCGTGGAAGCACTTTCCGATGGAGAAGTGGGAACGATCATCGTAAAAGAGACTCCATTCTATGCAACCATGGGTGGACAGCAGGGAGACAAAGGTGTGATCCGTACCGCAGATGGTTCGTTCAAAGTAGAAGATACCATCAAGTTATTAGGTGGCAAGGTCGGACATATCGGTAAAGTAGTAAGCGGTATGATCAAAGTCGGCGATAAGGCAACCTTATCGGTAGATGCAGAACTTCGTGGCAAGACCTGCAAAAACCATTCTGCAACACACTTATTACAGAAAGCATTAAGAGAGGTCCTTGGAACCCATGTACAGCAGAAAGGTTCTTATCAGGATGGAGAGAGAACCCGTTTCGATTTCAGTCATTTCGAGGCAATGACGGCAGAAGAGTTAAATGCTGTCGAGAAGATGGTCAATGAAAAGATTGCAGAGGCAATTCCGGTAGAGACCGCTGTTATGACAGCCGAGGAAGCAAAGAAAACCGGTGCAATGGCACTGTTTGATGAGAAATATGGCGAGACCGTAAGAGTCGTATCCATGGGTGATTTCTCAAAAGAGTTCTGTGGAGGAACTCATGTAAAGAATACCAGCGAGATCACTGCATTCAAGATCATTTCGGAGAGCGGTGTGGCAGCAGGTATCCGTCGTATCGAGGCTTTAACAGGAGAAAACGTATTTGCTTATTATCAGAAGATCGAGGATGAGCTTGAAGCAGCAGCAAAAGCAGCAAAAGCAACTCCGGCAACTCTGGTTGAAAAGATCGAGCATATGCAGGCAGAGATTAAAGCACTTACCAGTGAAAATGAATCCTTAAAGAGCAAGGCAGCACAGGAAGCACTTGGCGATGTTATGGATCAGGTCGTAGAAGTAAAAGGTGTGAAACTGCTTGCTTCTTCCGTAGATGGTGTGGATATGAACGGTCTGCGTGATCTGGGAGATCAGTTAAAAGCACAGCTGGGAGAGGGTGTCGTTGTTCTTGCATCTTCCTGCGACGGCAAAGTAAACCTGATCGCAATGGCAACCGATGGAGCAATGAAACAGGGAGCGCATGCAGGTAACCTGATCAAGAGCATTGCCGGTAAAGTCGGCGGCGGCGGTGGCGGTCGTCCAAATATGGCACAGGCTGGTGGAAAGAACCCGGCAGGTATCGCAGATGCGATCGCAGAAGCCAAAGTAGCATTAGAGGGTCAGATTTCATAAATATAAAAAAAGTAGTTGACAAATAAAAAATATCCGTTATACTATTCTATAGTGCAATAAATATGACCCAATCAGTTGAATATGCACAATACGCAACTGGAGGGAGGTTAGGTGTGAGATAATGTCTAGTGTAATTGTAAAAGAGAACGAGACTTTAGATAGCGCTTTACGTCGTTTCAAAAGAAACTGCGCAAAAGCAGGTATCCAGCAGGAGATTCGTAAAAGAGAACATTACGAGAAACCAAGCGTAAGACGTAAGAAAAAATCTGAAGCAGCTAGAAAAAGAAAATACAACTAATTGTGAACCAATTTTTGTATGCTAAAAGGCTATCGCAAATGCGATAGCCTTTTTTTCGATTTATAGATATAAAAAGAAGATCAATAACCCAGTTCCTCACCGATTAAAATAACTTTGATCCTGCCTTCCATGCCACTTCGTCTTGTGATAACAACCTGATTGCAGATGCAGTCCGGTGAGAGACAGTCAGCGCAGACTCCTGTAGCTGAACATGGTGTTTTCTTGTTAAGCCGGAGACAGTTCATAGGGGTTGCAACATTATGTACTCTGGACAATGCTTCGTCTACATTGGCAACAACCTTGTTCATGCCGGCAAGGACGATAACGTTTTCCGGTCCATAGATCAGGGCTGCTACGCGGTTCCCAGTGCCATCGATATTGACAAGCTCGCCGTCTTTCGTGATCGCATTGGAACTCATCAGATAATAGTCTGCACTTAACGCATCATGATACATCTGTTTGACTTCGTCCGGAGAATTTGCTGTTGACCGGTCGATCAGATGGATGTTCGGGTCGTGGCGCAGTGCGGTTAAAAGTCCGGTATCTTCCAGTGTCATGGAACCACCAAAAGAGACCGTGCAGTTTCCATCTAAAAAGGAAAAGACTTTTTTTTCTGCATCTTCAATGGTAGGACAGTAATAGCCTTCCATCCGGCGTTTGGACAGATTTTTGATGACTGTATTTGCCAGTGTTTCATAGTATGTTTGTTTGACTGAATTTGAACTCATTGATATGCCCTCCTATCTGTGCTTTTGCTATCATGTGTGTAAAAACAGTATAGCATTTTGTTTGACTTTTTTCCACAAGCTGATACAATAAAATCCAGTATGTAAAAAAGAGAGGAGACAGGGATGGATAAAAATTTAAAGAAAATGATTTCTTATTATAAACCATATCAGGGAATTTTCTGGGCAGATATGTTTTTTGCTGCATTATCTGCATCGGTTGCGTTGACACTTCCACTGATCGTACGTTATGTGACCTCAACATTGATCTACATGGAGCCAGCGGAAATTCTTGCAAAGGTGAAATGGCTTGCCGTGCTGTTGCTCGTGATGGTGGCAGTGGACTGTTACAGTAAATTTTTTATTGCAAATTATGGTCATGTGATGGGGGCAAAGATCGAGTATGATATGAGGGCGGAGATTTTTGACCATTTTCAGAAACTTTCCTTTGCCTTCTATGACAATCAGAAGGTCGGACAGCTGATGAGCCGTATCACAACGGATTTGTTCGATATCACGGAGTTGATGCACCATGGACCGGAGAACATCATTCTCTCGATCATTAAGATCATCGGAGCATTTGCCATTCTTCTTTCCATCAATCCACTGCTGGCACTGGCAGCCTTTGTCGTACTGCCGTTTATGTTTGCATTTGCTTATTATATGAACAAAAAGATGCGGCTGGCATTTCGGCAGAACCGTGTCAGGATCGCAGAGATCAACGGACAGATCGAGGATAACTTATCGGGTATCCGTGTGGTCAAATCCTTTGCAAATGAAGCAATCGAAAACGAGAAATTCCGGCAGGGCAATGAGGGATTTCTTGCGGCAAAAAAGAACAGCTACCATTATATGGGAAGCTTCAATGCAGGAATGGGGACATTTACTACATTGATCCAGGTCTGTGTCATTCTTGCAGGAACTGTGCTGATCGCATACGGAAGAGTGGACATTAGTGATCTGGTAACATTTTTGCTTTACATCAGTGTATTTACAGAGCCGGTAAGGACGCTGATCGATTTTACGGAGCAGTTCCAGAACGGATATACCGGGTTTGAGCGTTTTCGTGAGATCATGGATATTGAACCGGATATCAAAGATGCGGATGATGCAACCGAGCTTTGCGAGGTAAAAGGGGATATCTCCTTTGAAAATGTTTCGTTCCGCTATGAAGAAAACACCGAGCAGGTATTAGATCACATCAATCTGAACGTGCCGGCAGGTTCCTATATGGCACTGGTCGGTTCCTCCGGGGCAGGAAAGAGCACGCTTTGTTCACTGATCCCGCGGTTTTATGATGTGACAAACGGTTCCGTCAAGATCGATGGAAAAGACATCAGAAGCCTAACATTAAAGAGTTTAAGAGACCATATCGGGATCGTGCAGCAGGATGTCTACCTGTTTGTGGGAACGGTCTATGATAACATCCGCTATGGAAAGCCGGATGCCACCAGGGAAGAGGTGATCGCGGCGGCAAAAAATGCGAATGCGCATGACTTTATCATGTCCCTGCCAAATGGCTATGAAACAGACATCGGACAGCGCGGGATCAAGCTTTCCGGTGGACAGAAACAGCGTCTTTCGATCGCGCGTGTCTTCTTAAAAAATCCGCCGATCCTGATCTTTGATGAGGCAACCTCGGCACTCGATAACGAGAGTGAGAAGGTAGTGCAGGATTCGCTTGAAAAACTGGCGAAAAACCGTACCACGATCGTGATCGCACACCGTCTTTCTACCATAAGAAATGCAGAGAAGATCCTGGTACTGACGGAAGAGGGCATTGCGGAAGAGGGAACGCATCAAGAGCTGATGGAAAAACAGGGAATCTATGAGAAACTTTATCAGATGCAGTTCCAGTCTTAGAAGCATTTCTAAAAGTTTTGTGAAATTTTTGCTTAAATTTGCAAAAACGGATAAAGTAGAGTAAAATAAACATGTTTGTGTAAAGAGGTTTGTCCGTGGAAATATGCGGATGTATAAGAAAGGAATGGTACAAATTATGACAAAGATTGACATTATATCAGGATTCCTTGGAGCAGGAAAGACAACATTTATTAAAAAAATGATAGATGAAGTATTCAAAGGAGAGAAACTGGTTCTGATCGAGAACGAGTTCGGAGAGGTCGGTATCGACGGCGGATTTTTAAAAGATTCCGGCATTGAGATCAGTGAACTGAACTCCGGCTGTATCTGCTGTTCTTTAGTAGGCGATTTTGGAAAGAACCTGCACGAAGTCATTGAGAAATTCCATCCGGACCGTATTCTGATCGAGCCGTCTGGCGTTGGCAAACTTTCCGACGTTATGAAATCCGTGATCGATGTGGAAAAAGAAGAGGATGTAAAATTAAACGGACTCATTACTGTTGTAAACGCTTTAAAGGCAAGCAAACAGATGAAAGCATTCGGTGAGTTCTTCAACAACCAGATCGAATATGCAACCACTGTTGTCTTAAGCAGAAGCCAGAATGCAACACCGGAGCAGTTAGAGCTCTGTGTAAAACAGATCCAGGCACTCAATGACAAGGCTGCAATCATCACAACTCCATGGGATGCCATGAAGGGAGAGCAGATCTTAAAGGTCGTAGAGGGACAGGACTCTCTGGAAAGAAAACTGATGGCAGAGCAGCATGCGAAGGAAGAAGCAGAAGAGCACGAACATGAGCACCATCACGACCATGACCACGAGGATCACGATCACGAACATCATCACGAGCATGAGCATGAACATGATGAGAACTGCATCTGCGGATGCCATGACCATGATCACGAGCATCATCACGACCATGAGCATGAACATGATGAGAACTGCACCTGCGGATGCCATGACCACGATCATCACCACCACCATCATGCAGACGAAGTCTTTACAAGCTGGGGAAAAGAAACTCCGCATAAATTCACTAAAGAAAAGATTGAGGACGTATTAAAGACCCTGTGTGAGACGGATGATTACGGCGTGATCCTTCGTGCAAAGGGAATGGTAGAGGACGAGAACGGTTCCTGGATCTACTTTGATATGGTACCGGGTGAGTACGAACTTCGTGACGGTGAGCCAGATTACACAGGAAGACTCTGTGTCATCGGAACTAATATCGAGGAACATCGGTTAGAGGAATTATTCGGCATTGCATAAGATGGGATGGAAACAGTAAAACAGAAAGGAAATCAGATATGCAGGAAATACCAGTATATTTATTTACCGGATTTATGGACAGCGGTAAAACAACATTGGTAAAGGAGACACTTTCCGATGAAAGTTTTACCGAGGGAGATAAATGTCTTTTGATCTGCTGCGAAGACGGAGAAGTAGAGTATACCGAGGCAGAACTGAAAAAGGCAAATACCACACTTGTTATGGTAGAAAACGAAGAGGATTTTACGGCGGATTTCTTAAAAAAGATGCAGGAAGAGCATCAGCCGGAAAAAGTATTCATCGAGTATAACGGAACCTGGGAGATGGCAACTCTGCTTGAAATGGAGCTGCCGAAATACTGGGTTATGGTACAGTCCCTTGCAACGGTAGATGCCACCACATTTGATATGTATCTGGCAAATATGCGTACGATGATCATGGAGCAGCTTTTTTCTGCGGATGTGGTCATCTTCAACCGTTGTGATGACAGCACGGACAAGGGAAAATACAGAAGAAGTGTCAAAGCGCAGAACCGGAAAGCACAGATCGTCTATGAGCGTGCCGATGGTACCTTAGATGAGAGACCGGAGGAACTTCCGTATGATCTGTCACAGGATGAGATTGAGATTACAGATGCAGACTATGCCATCTGGTATATGGATTGTATGGAAAATCCAAAGAAATACGAGGGAAAGAAGATTTCTTTTTTAGCTCTTGTATATAATCCGGATAAGCTGAAAAAAGGTGTTTTCGTACCGGGCCGTTTTGCAATGACCTGCTGTATCGAGGATGTGACCTTTATCGGCTTCAAATGTAAATATGCCAAAGAGGATGAGATCCCGCACAAATCCTGGATCCATATCACGGCAGAAGTGCATGTAGAATTTGCAAGAGAATATAAAGGAAAAGGACCGGTCTTATATCCGGTATCCATCACTCCGGCGGAAAAGCCGGAGGATGAATTGGTTTATTTTTCCTGAGCTTGAGATCTGACATAAGCTCCGATCAGTTTGTCTGATTTTAAGATATGGTTGATCAGCCACTCCTGCAGGAATGAGAGTAACTCGGTAAGATATTCCTGCTGGTTGTCATCCATATCTTCCAGCTCGGACAGGTTGATGCCAACCAGACGCTCGATAAACGCGCTGTGCGCACGCCGCTGCATTTCAATGTTTGGATATCCGATCTGTTCCATATATGCTTCTTCGTCTTCGAAGTGAAATTCTGTATAATCTCTTAATTCATTCAAAAGACGCATGATCTCATCATATTTATCATGCAGCAGTTCTTCCTGGATCAGGGCATCTACATCCGCAATAATTTCAAAGAGTCTGCGATGTTCATCATCAATGAGTGTGATGCCGGTTTTATAGGCATCTGTAAAGACAATGCCTTTCGCTCCGTTTGCCGGGATTTTTCCGATCATCATATCACTTCCAAGAATATGACCATAAAGCCAGCGCGCCAGATAGGTCAAGAGTTCATTTAAAACCGGGATCGCATTTTCAACCGTAACAGAAGAAAGATCATAGGAATTTACCTTGGCGGTAAATGCTTCGTGTTCTTTGTGCTGACGTGGCAGTTCCGGGTCGTGGATCTGTTCCATATATGCCTCTTCATGGGCAAAATGAGTTGCCGCATAATCCTTTAAGGATGGGATGAGGTTTTTGATCACAGCAGGTGCATTTTCCGGTAACTGGATCAGTTCAAAAGCTTCGTTTAACATCTGAAACAGCTTCCTGTGCTCTTCATCGATCTGTGGTATTCCAATCAGACAATCATTTGTAAACTGGTACATGGTTGTGTCCTCCATTTCAAAAATTGGTAGTATCAATTTGATAATTCCATTATAATACAGAAAAGAAAAAAATGCAGTAAGCAAATTAAAAAGAAACGGGTTGACAAACAAACTTTAAAGTATTAAAGTATGAAAGTGTATAGGACAAATATTACATGAAAATGTATTAGAACGGAGGATATTATGAAAAAGAAAACAGTGGCAGTGTTACTTACGATGGCAATGACAGCGGCTCTTGCGGCCGGATGTGGAAATGCAGCAGACAATGGTGGGGCTGTGGCAGCGACAACAGAGAAAACAGAGATCCAGACAGCCGATGCGGATGGAACCGTTTATAAAGTGGGGATCGTCCAGTATGTGGATGATGCGTCCTTAAATCAGATTGAAAAGGCGATCGAGGAAGAACTTACCGCCAAAGGAGCAGAACTTGGAGTTACGTTTGATTATGCAGATTACACTTACAATGGACAGGCAGATTCCTCTACCTTAAATCAGATCGCAACAGATCTGGTGGCAGAGAACGTAGATCTGATCATCCCGATCGCAACACCGGCAGCAATGATCATGCAGAATGCGACCGAGGACAATCAGATCCCGGTAGTTTTTTCCGCCGTATCCGATCCGGTCGGAGCAGGACTTGTTGCATCTTTGGATGCACCGGGAGCCAACATCACAGGAACTTCCGATGCGCTGGATACCAAAGCCGTGATGAATTTGATCGTAGCAGCGAATCCAGATGCAGAAACGATCGGATTGCTGTATGATAAGAGTCAGGATTCTTCAACGGTTTCCATTCAGGATGCGATCGCTTTTTGTGAGGAAAACGGTCTTAAATATGTGGAAAAGACCGGTACCACAAATGCAGAGCTTTCCGCAGCAGCAGATGCACTGGTAGCTGCAGGCGTGGATGCGGTATTTACACCGACAGACAATACAGTAATGACCGCAGAACTTGCAATCTTTGAAAAATTTATTGATGCAGGTATCCCGCATTATACCGGAGCCGATTCCTTTGCATTAAACGGTGCGTTCTGTGGTTATGGTGTGAATTATGTAGGTCTGGGACAGGAAACCGCGGATATGGCAGTGGAACTTTTAACCGAAGGCAAGACACCATCCGATATGGTAGTGCGCACAATGGATACCGGAATTGTTACGATCAATACCGAGACAGCAGAGGCACTTGGCATGGACTACTCTGTATTTAAAGATATGTGCACAGAATTAGTGGAAGTTACCACAGCAGAAGAATTTGAATAATGAGAGAAACGGAGAAATACATATGGGGTCTATCATTACACTTTCCATCGTGCAGAGTGCGTTGGAACTGGGTTTTATCTATGCACTGGTGGCATTGGCATTGTTCGTGTCGTTCAGTCTGCTTGATATTGCAGATCTGTCGACCGATGGCTGCTTTACCCTGGGGTGTGCGGTCTGTGCGACCGTGACTTTAAGCGGTCATCCGGTCCTCGGACTGTTTGCCGCAATGGGAGCGGGAGTCTGTTCCGGTTTTGTGACAGCATTTTTACAGACCAGAATGGGCATCCAGTCTATTTTGGCAGGTATTATCGTCAATACAGGACTTTATACGATCAACATTGCGGTAATGGGATTTGCATCCAATCTGAACCTCTTTTCCTGTGATACTGTATTTTCCTGGGCAAAAGAGACGATCGGCGGAACCTGGTATAAACTGATCGTGGCAGCAGTCGTCGTGATCCTTGTTGGCATTGTACTGGCATTATTTTTAAATACCAGACTGGGGCTTTCCATCCGTGCCACAGGCGACAATCCTGATATGGTGCGGGCATCCAGTATCAATACAGGTCTGATGATCACGATCGGGCTTTGCGTGGCAAATGCACTGACAGGACTTTCCGGCGGACTGCTGGCACAGTATCAGAAATCCTGTGACATCAATCTGGGTACCGGAATGGTCACAATCGCGCTTGCCAGCCTGATCATCGGAGAGACGATCTTAGGCAGAGGCGGCATGGGAAAAAGAGTCATCGGCGTTGTGCTGGGAAGCTGTCTGTACCGTTTTATCGTGGCAGTGGCATTGCGTTTAAATGTGCCGGCAGAGTGCTTAAAACTGGTATCTTCCCTGATCGTAGCGTTTGCGATCGCCCTGCCTTATTTAAAGAAACAGGCAGCTTTTTATAAGCAGCGCAGAGTGGTGCGCACACAGAACCATGTTTATCTGGAACAGTATCAGAAACAGAGACAGGAACAGGATGAGGAGGGAAAGAGATCATGTTAATGATGAAAGATGTCAGCAAAACCTTCAATCCCGGAACTGTCAATGAAAAGACAGCATTAAGAAATCTGAATCTGGAACTGGCGGATGGGGATTTTGCCACGATCATTGGAAGCAACGGAGCCGGAAAATCGACGTTGTTCAACGCAATCACAGGAGCCTTTTTCGTGGATCAGGGATTGATCGTATTGGATGGAGAGGATATTACTTATCAGAAGGAACATGTCAGGAGCAAGGTAATCGGACATTTGTTCCAGGACCCGCTTAAGGGAACGGCACCGCATATGACGATCGAGGAAAATATGGCACTGGCGTACCTGCGTGCGAGAAATAAACGATATGCATATTTCAGCCGGATCACGGCAGCGGATAAGAAGAAGTTCAGAGAACAGCTTGCCCTGCTTGATATGGGATTGGAAGACCGGATGAAGCAGCCGGTCGGCTTATTGTCGGGAGGACAGAGACAGGCACTTACCCTTTTGATGGCGACGATGGTAACGCCAAAGATCCTGTTACTGGATGAGCACACGGCGGCGTTAGATCCTGCCACCGCGCAGAAAGTGCTCGACCTGACCAAACAGATCGTTTCCGAGCGCAAGATCACCTGTCTGATGGTAACCCACAATATGAAGCAGGCACTCGAACTGGGAAACCGTACGCTGATGATGGATTCCGGAAATGTCATTTTAGATGTGTCGGGAGAGCAGAGAGAGAAGATGACGGTGGATGATCTTTTAGAACAATTTGCACAAAATGCCGGAAAAAGTCTTGATAATGACAGAATTCTATTTTCCAAAGTGGAATCATAGAAAAAGAATAATAAGTATAAACAGAAAATATGGGGAAAGCCGTTGAAAATTCGCGGCTTTTCCTTTATCATATTAAAATGAGTGTAGCGCAGTATAAGGCTAAGGAGGAAAAAAATGTACCCAATCGTAAGAAGAGAAAAATTGGCAGATAAGATCTATCTTATGGATGTCAAGGCACCCCGTGTCGCACAGTATTGTGAGCCGGGACAGTTTGTTATTGTGAAAATGGATGAGGTAGGAGAGCGTATACCGCTTACCATTTGTGATTATAACAGGGAAGAGGGAACCATTACGATCGTATTCCAGACCGTAGGTGCATCGACCGAGCGTATGTCATCTTTAAAAGAGGGAGATGCGTTTCAGGATTTCGTTGGACCGCTTGGATGCCCGTCTGACTTAATTGAAGAGGATATAGAAGAATTAAAGAAAAAGAAGATTTTATTTGTGGCAGGTGGTGTTGGTACCGCTCCGGTTTACCCACAGGTAAAATGGCTCCATGAGCACGGCGTTGACTGTGATGTTATCATGGGTTCCAGAAATAAAGACTTACTGATCCTTGAAAAAGAGATGAAAGAGGTAGCTACCAACCTGTATGTGACAACCGATGACGGTTCTTATGGATTTAAGGGAACCGGTACGGCACAGTTACAGGAGTTATGGGATAAAGGCATCCGTTATGACCACTGTGTTGCGATCGGACCGATGATCATGATGAAATTTGTCTGCAAACTGACAAAAGAACTTGGTATTCCAACCGTTGTTTCCATGAACCCGATCATGGTAGATGGAACCGGTATGTGTGGTGCATGCCGTCTTGTTGTTGGAGACGAAGTAAAATTCGCATGTGTAGACGGTCCTGAGTTTGACGGTCATCTGGTAGACTTTGATCAGGCAATGAAACGTCAGCTTCAGTACAAGACCGAAGAGGGCAGAGCAATGCTGAAATTACAGGAAGGCGACACCCATCACGGTGGATGTGGCCAGTGTCATTAATGGAGGAGAGGTAGAATCATGGACGTATTAAAGAGAGTACCAGTTCGTGAGCAGGAGTCACAGGTTCGTGCAGCGAATTTTGAAGAGGTATGTTTAGGATATAACGAAGAAGAGGCAATGGCTGAGGCAGCACGTTGCCTGAATTGTAAAAATGCGCAGTGTATGAAGGGATGTCCGGTTTCCATCAATATTCCTGCATTCATTGAAAAAGTAAAAGAAGGCAAATTCGAGGAAGCTTATCAGATCATCAGCGAGTCCTCTGCACTTCCAGCTGTCTGTGGTCGTGTATGCCCACAGGAGAGCCAGTGTGAGGGGAAATGTATCCGTGGTATCAAAGGAGAGCCTGTTTCCATCGGTAAATTAGAGCGTTTTGTTGCTGACTGGGCAAGAGAGCATGGCATCCGTCCAAAGAAAGCAGAAAAGATGAACGGACACAAAATTGCAGTCATCGGTTCCGGCCCTGCAGGTCTGACCTGTGCAGGCGACCTTGCCAAATTAGGATATGATGTTACGATCTTTGAGGCTTTACATGAGGCAGGCGGCGTACTGATCTATGGTATTCCGGAGTTCCGTCTTCCAAAACAGAAGGTAGTAGCAGCCGAGGTAGAAAATGTAAAATCTCTTGGCGTTAAGATCGAGACAAACGTTGTCATCGGTAAATCTGTGACGATCGATGAATTAATGGAAAACGAAGGATTTGAGGCAGTCTTTATCGGTTCCGGTGCAGGACTTCCAAGATTTATGGGGATCCCTGGCGAGCAGGCAATGGGTGTCTTCTCCGCAAACGAGTTCTTAACCAGAAACAACCTGATGAAAGCATTCTTAGATGACTTTGATACACCGATCAAGGCAGGCAAAAAAGTGATCGTTGTCGGTGGTGGTAACGTTGCAATGGATGCTGCCAGAACCGCAAAACGTCTTGGCGCAGAAGTACATGTCGTATACCGTCGTGGCGAGGAAGAGCTTCCGGCACGAGTAGAGGAAGTACATCATGCAAAAGAAGAGGGTGTCATCTTTGACCTGTTACAGAACCCGACCGAGATCTTAGTGGATGAGGACGGATGCGTAAAAGGTGCGAGAGTGATCAAGATGGAGCTTGGCGAGCCGGATGCTTCGGGAAGAAGAAGCCCGGTTGAGATCCCTGGTTCCGAGTATGAGATCGAGGCAGATACCGTGATCATGTCACTTGGTACTTCTCCAAATCCATTGATCTCGTCTACCACAAAAGGACTTGAGATCAACCGCAGAAAATGTATCGTAGCAGAGGAAGAAAACGGTGCAACCTCCAAAGAGGGCGTATTTGCCGGTGGAGATGCAGTAACCGGAGCAGCTACGGTTATCCTTGCAATGGGAGCAGGAAAGGCAGCTGCCAAGGGTATTGATGAATATCTGAGTGCAA
>URUD01000008.1 GCA_900550935.1 uncultured Roseburia sp. | reverse complement strand
GCTTTATATTCTCTATGTCTCATAGCTATTGTGACACTTGCAATCGTGTACGTCTTACATCTGACGGTCAAATGCGATTGTGCTTGTTGCGAGATGATGAGGCTGATCTTGTATCGCTCGTGCGCAATGGTGCCTCAGAAGAGGCTTTAGCCACGCATATCGAACGTGCTTTGCAACGAAAACAAGAACGACATGATGGTATAGGCATGGAGCAACCAGAACGACCAATGTGGCGAATCGGAGGGTAGTATGGGATTTTTTGATTTTCTAAAACCAAGATCAAAAGAAAATATTGAATCATGCTGGCCTGGAGGCAAGATGCTTCAAGTCCATATAGAATACGATACACAAGAGTCTGTTTTTACCTATTTTGGTCGTTATGGGTTACAGTTTAGCGTTCCTAAGTCTAATTTAACGAATATTATTGTTAAAGAAGTAAGCCGCACTCATAGTGTGCTTCAACTATATAGTGGTGAAGACTGCGTAGGAACGAGTGATTTGTTGCCTACAGAGGCATGTAATACTATGAAAGATTGGATATTACAATATTAATGGCTATGTTTTATAGGAATGTAATAAATATTCTTTACATTCCTATAAAAGAAGCATATAATTAGTCATGTCATGGACCACTAGCTCAGCTGGCAGAGCACCTGACTCTTAATCAGGGTGTCCAGGGTTCGAACCCCTGGTGGCGCACTAGAAAGTACCGATTTTGCAGCATTGTGACTGCGGGGTTGGTGCTTTTTTTGTGCATGAAACAGAAAAGCCATTGCAAGGGCAGAGAAAAATAGTCTGCTGTTACAATGGCTTTTTGGAATCCTACCGGGAAGCAATCAGTTTACAGATCGGATTGCCCTTCGAAGAAAACTTCTCTTCGTATTCGGTCATGATATTGCCTTCGTTTAAAACGGCATCATGGTGCAAATCTCTGGTGCAGGCATCTAAATGCCAGCCTGCAGCAGGGATCTCCTCTAGAGAAAAAGTAAAGAGATCCTGATTGTCCGTCTTAAACTCCAGATGTCCGTCCGAAGCTAAGATCTGATCGTAACGTTCTAAGAACTGTGCCGAAGTCAGACGGCGTTTGGCATGGCGGTCCTTTGGCCACGGATCGGAGAAATTCAGATAGATCCGGGCAACCTCGTCTTTTTCAAAAACTTCGGTTACTTCCATTGCATCCATGCAGACAAAACGGAGGTTTGGAAGCGGATTCAGTTCCATTTTCTGAAGTGCGCGTAAAAGAACGCTGGAATAACGCTCGATACCGAGGTAATTGATGTCGGGATGGGATGCCGCCATATCCATAAGGAAACGTCCCTTTCCCATACCAATCTCGATATGCAGCGGCTGTGCGGATGGGAAAACCGACTGCCAGGCTCCTTTTTGTTCTTTCGGGTTCTGGATGCAGTATTCGCTGCTTGCGATCGCATCATCTGCACCGGGGATATTTCGTAATCTCATAAAAGATCGTACCTTTCTTAACATGATATTTATTGACAAATAAAGCTGTCATTTGCATCGTAACTATTTTACAATAAAAACGTAAAAAAAAGTAGAACTTTTTAAGAAAGTATTAATGAAATTAAGCGGAAAAGAGGTTGCGTGTATTTTTTTTACCCTTTATACTGATACTAGGATAAAGGAACGCAAACGAGGTTAGAAATGCATAAAACAGAACGAACAAAAAAATGGATGTTAAGAGCAGGAGCAATATTGTTTGCCCTGCTTATGATGATACAGATAGGAGCATATCCGGTACAGGCATCGGAGTACTGGCCGGAGGGAACTGAGATCGCATCGCCAAATGCGATCGTTATGGAGCTCTCGACCGGCACGATCTTATATGAAAAGGAGAGTTTAGAACAGCATTTCCCGGCGAGTATTACGAAAATAATGACAACACTGGTCGCACTGGAAAATTCTGATCTGGACGAGATTGTTACCTTTTCCGATGAGGCGATCGATAACACGATGGGTTCCGGTATTGCCAGAGATTATGGCGAGCAGATGACGATGGAGCAGTGTCTTTATGCGGTTATGTTAGAGTCTGCAAACGAATGTGCCTATGCGGTAGCAGAGCATGTAGGCGGTACTGTGGAAAACTTTGTTGCCATGATGAATGAAAAAGCGGGATCGCTTGGCTGTAAAAATACGCATTTCGCGAACCCACATGGTTTGCAGGATGAAAACCATTATACCTGCTGTTATGATATGGCACTCATTGCCCAGGCGGCATATGCGAATGAGACGTTTCGGATCATCACGGGAACGGCGCGTTATACCATTCCGCCGACAAACAAGCATGATGAGCCGACCTTATTACAAAATCACAATGAGATCCTCTACCCGCGCCGTGAGACTGCGTATGTGAGAGATTATTGTACCGGAGGAAAGACCGGATATACGGATGCGGCACAGAGTACGCTTGTAACGTTTGCAGAAAAAGATGGCATGACACTGGTCTGTGTCATTATGAATACGCAGTCACCAAATCAGTGGAAAGATACGATCAGTCTGTTTGAATACAGTTTTGATAATTTTCAGGTGTTTAATATCGCAGAGAATGAGACTTCCTATACCTCATCCAGAGAGAAAAGCACAGGTTCGCTGAACCAGAACGAACCATTTGTAGACATTGATCAAAACGCCTGCATCGTACTTCCGAAGACGGCGAAATTTAAGGATGCAAAATCTGAGATCACCTACGAAGATGAGAGCAGTCAGGTTGTGGGAAGTATCGCGTATACCTATGCCGGACGGGAAGTCGGAAAAGCAGACATTGTGACAACTGGTGTCAAGATAGACGGCTATGTATTTGATAATGAAAAGACACAGGAGGAATCGGAGCAGAGTACGGAAGAGACCAAAACGAAGATCTCTACCATCCAGATCAATCCGGTTGTAGCGGGCAGTATTGCCGGAGGTGTGGCAGTCTTAGCGGTGCTTGGATTTTTCATTAAGAAGCTGGCGGATAATTATTATATTATCCGGCATAACATGCAGGTAAAAAAAGATTACAGAAACCAGTTCAAAGCGATCAAGAGAAGAAAAAAGAGAAGAAGACGCAGATAAAAAATACCACGGGCCATTTTGGTCCGTGGTATTTTAACGTCCTTTGATCAGGCTGTCTAAAAGGATTTCAAGTTGCGAGCGGTTCTTCGTATAGAAGAGAAGCCCGTGTGAAGTCTGCTGAATCGTCAAAAATTTGCCATCAAAAACAGGAGAAGTACTGATCACATGAATGAGGTAAGAACAGATTGATGTGTCAGCTTTTAAAAATACGGTTTCGTATTCCTCAAGAGAGATAACAGACGCATCCGCTTTTTGAAGCAGCGAGGTCAGTTCTCTTTCGTGGGAAAATTGCTCGTTCGTTTTATTGGGAATGAAATACCCCTGTTCATTTTTTGGCATATCGAGGGATTTCACTGCGCGTTGCACCTGCTTTGTCAACGCATCGGAAGCAGGGTAAAGTGATTCGAAGTACGACATAAAATCGGCAGCGGTTCGGAAATGTTCGTTTTTTCCGTTTTCTAAAATTTCAGTCATTAAGATCCGGCGGATAATTCCCTCACAGGTTTCTCTGGATGGGTTTTTCCGGGAAGCGGTGTTCGCATAATCCATAAGAAACTCCTTTCCGATGCAAATATTCTCGCTCTTAAATAGATGATTCTATTTTAAAATAAAAGGGCGGGGAAATCAACAATGTCGTTGACAACCTGTGACGAATGGACTATATTTTAGTTATAAATAAATACCACAAAATGTAGTAAGAGCGGAAGAATTATACAATAAAAGGAGAAAGGAAATGGGTGGGGAGTATGTCAGATTCTTATGTCATCAATGAAAAGCGGGAACTGATCTTAGACCGCGTCAAGGAATTTATTTATAACAATGGGGGCATTGTGAAAAAGAGCCAGTTAAATGAGCTGGGGATTGATTATCGCAGGATCCTTGATTTTGTGGAACGTGGCGATCTGCTTAGAATCAAGAACGGATATTATACGGTTCGCATCAGTGATTTTTCGGAGGATGAGTTGATCGCAAAATTGTTTCCGGATGCGGTTTTAAGCCTTGAGAGTGCGCTCTATGTGTACGGTTATATTACGAGAAAACCCTATGGATACAAGATCGCTGTGGATAAAAACACCTCCAAATCCAGATTCAAGTTGGATTTTCCAAAGGTTGTGCCGTTTTATGCAGAACCGGAGACATTGACCTTTGGCGTGGAGCAGGTCGCGTTTGGCGGCGCACAGATGAATATATTTGACAAGGAACGTCTGATCTGTGAGTGTTTAAAATATGAAGAAAAGATGGAGAGGGAACTGTTTAAAGAAGGACTGCTTTCCTATATTAAGGATGAGGAAAAGGACGTTGCCCGTTTGATGAAGTACGCAAAAGAGCGAAAAGTGGTAAAAAAAGTACAGTCAGTGATAGGAGTATGGCTTTAATATGGAAGAAGTAGAAATGACAAAGGCAAAATTAAAGGAAAAAAGTGAAGCAGAGCAGGTCGCATTTCCCAATCTGCTGGCAGAATACCTTTTGGAAGAGTTACTGTGGCTGATTTCCGATTCCGAATATGCCGGTCATTTGTGGCTGAAAAATCCACAGATTTTAGAACGGAAACAGAAACAGGATAAAGATGAGGCGCTGTTTCTGGATTTTGTCTACCTTACAGAAGAGCAGACCATAAAAAGCGGCAAGATGAAACCGGGACAGAAAATCTCACTTAAACTGGCATACATGATGTTGTTGGCGTTCTTAAATAAGGAAAAAACACCAAACATCAAATGGAAGGGAAAAGCAATATTAAAAGAAAACGGCGTGGAGTATGAGATTACCGGTGAATTTGAAGAGATGATCGTACCATTACGGATCAGAATCACAGAACTTGGGGAAGCAGAGAGTGTTCCACCCGAGCAGAAAACCGTGGTGCTTTTTGTTTCGGAGCGGGAAATTACCTATTTACAATACCCGACGGAGCTGTTTCTGGCAGAGCAGATCGGAACAATCCTAAAACAGATGGAGCTGATTCCGGATATGGGAAGCTATCTGCATTGTTATGAGATCCTGATGCAGGCACCGTTAAACGGCCGTCACATGAGAGAACTTCTGGTCGAGGAATGTGAAAAGGCACATATTTTGCCGGAGGAAGA
This sequence comes from uncultured Roseburia sp., assembly GCA_900550935.1. Classification (GTDB taxonomy): domain Bacteria; phylum Bacillota; class Clostridia; order Lachnospirales; family Lachnospiraceae; genus Roseburia. The sequence goes on along the minus strand of URUD01000008.1, from coordinate 67,725 downwards.
ACGCTTCAAGGAACTGGAATCCTATCGGAAATATTCCTATATGGAAAAAAAGTGGAAAAAATACCTCCGCCATGGTGGAAAAACCACTCCAAACTGGCAGGAGGTTGTGGATAAACTGAGTCAGTTTTTAGCTCCGATCTGGCAGGCAATCTGCAAAGATGAGGTGTTCTTCGGGGATTGGATGCCGGAACTGGGGCGTTATCTGGATTAAAGACAAGCTAAATCAGATTCAGACGTTTTAGTGCCTGATAGTAGTCCTTTCTCGTCTGCATATGGAAAAACTGTGCATCAAGCGGAGTGTCGGTGCAGGAGAGCAGGTCTTCTTTGGAAAGATAAGCGGTAGTGACCTGTTCTTTCAGCCCCTCAAAGGTCAGACGGTGTAAGAGCAGACATTTCCCGACGGTTGTGATACAGTTCTTGGAATAGGCACCGGTCGAAGTGTCCGGATAAGCTTCCTCCCCCTCAATGGCACAGATGTCGGCATCGTTTAAGTGATCTAAAAGTGCGATCCCGATCTCCGGCTCTAAAAAAGGCGTGTCCATCGACATAAAAAAGGCAGCATCTTCATCCATCATCGAGAGCCCGGAAAAAATACCGGACATAGGGCCGGCGTTTGGGTAGATATCGGCAATCTCCGTGACAGGGAGTGACAGATGCACATAATCGCCTTTTCGTTTTACCGAGAGATAGATCGTAGAAAAATATGGTTGAAACTTTGTCACCAGATATTCCAGCAGGCAGGTATCGCCAAATGGAAGCAGTGCTTTATCGGTCCCCATGTGGGAGCTGTTGCCACCACAGAGAATGACAAGTGCGTATTTCATAAAATCTCCGTTCTTGCCCATTTTTGGGGCATTTCAATAATAGTTCCGTGTAAACATGCTTTTGATTATAGCATTTCCCATGCGAAATTCCAATGCAAACTTTTTGTGGTAATTGCGAAGAATGGTTTGAAATGTTAAAATAAGAGCATGAAAGAAAAAGATTTACTCGAAACATTAGAAAATTATCAGAAGACGGATGTCTATCCGTTTCATATGCCGGGACACAAAAGGCAGTCGCTACATTTTCCCAACCCATACGCGATCGATATCACAGAGATAGATGGATTTGATAATCTGCACCATGCAGAGGGCATCTTAAAAGAGGCGCAGGAGCGTGCGGCAGAGCTGTATGGTTCCAGAGAATGTTTCTATCTGATAAATGGAAGCACCTGTGGTCTGCTTGCCGCGATCAGTGCAGCTGCAAAGCGCGGGGAGACGGTACTTGTTGCAAGAAACTGTCACAAGGCAGTCTACCACGCACTGTTTTTAAGAGAGTTGTCGGCAAACTATCTCTATCCGGTCATTACAGAAAACGGGATCATGGGACAGATCACGGCGGAGCAGGTAGAAGAGGCATTATCGCAGGATCCCACGATAAAAACAGTCATCCTGACGTCCCCGACCTACGAGGGGATCGGTTCGGATATTGGAAAGATCTCTACTGTGGCACACCGCCATGGTGCAGCCCTGATTGTAGACGAAGCGCACGGAGCGCATTTTGGATTTGGTGCGGGATTCCCGGAAAATGCCGTAAGGCAGGGCGCGGATGCCGTAATTATGAGTCTGCACAAGACACTTCCATCTTTTACGCAGACAGCACTTCTTCATCTGTGTTCCGACCGCATCAGCAGTGCGGAGGTAAAAAAATACCTCGGCATTTATGAGACAAGTTCGCCGTCCTATCTTTTTATGGCAGGGATGGATGCCTGTGTCCGTATGGTAAAAGAACAGGGAGATGCGTTATTTTTATCTTATCGAAAAAAGCTCGATGCGTTTTATCAGAGCGTGCGGGGATTAAAACATCTCCATGTGATGCAGAGAGAGGACTTAAGCGAGACGGATGCAGCCAGCTGGGATGACTCCAAGATCGTCATTTTTGCAGGGACATCGGGATTGACCGGGGAGGAACTGCATCAGAAACTGTTACAGGACTTTCAGCTTCAGATGGAGATGGCATCGGGAGATTACGTTCTTGCAATGACGAGTCTGATGGATACCGAGGAAGGACTGGTACGTTTAAAAAAGGCACTTTTTGCACTGGATAAAGATTATAAGCGGCAAAAAGAAACACAAAATCTGCATCATTTTATTGAGGAAACCTATCAGAAGCAGACGAAGCAGATGGAGATTGGCGAGGCGTGGAACCTGCCTGCAAAAGAAGTGGCATTTGAGGAGGCAGCAGGAGCAGTATCTGCAGAATACATTTATTTATATCCACCGGGAATTCCATTGATCGTTCCGGGGGAAGTGATCACAGAGAATTTACTGGATCAGATCAGACGATGTCAGGATATGGGACTGTTTACCCTTGGAATGGCAAATTTATCTTCCGGCAGGATAAACATTGTATATTTTTAAAGACTATATTATACTGATAAAGGCAAAAGTGTGATAAAATATGGGAAAAATTTTTTGTATCATAGGAAAAAGCTCTACCGGAAAAGACACGATCTACCGCTTTTTATTGGAGCAGAAAGAACTTAAACTAAAAAAGATCGTGACTTATACGACCAGGCCGATGCGGGCAGGAGAGCAGGATGGCGTGGAATATTTCTTTTGTGATGACAAAAGGGCAGAGGAATTAGAAGCAGCAGGAAAGGTCATTGAGCTGCGGGCATACCATACCATTTATGGTGTCTGGAAATACTTTACCGTGGATGACGGGCAGGTCGATTTTGGAAAAGAGAGTTCCATTGTGACCAGTACCGTGGAGCAGTATCTGAAACTGCGTGAATACTACGGAAAAGAGAATGTCGTTCCGATATATATAGAAGTAGAGGACGGAGAGAGATTAGAGCGTGCAATCGCAAGAGAGCGGCAGCAGGTTACACCAAAGTACGAAGAGATGTGCAGACGTTTTCTGGCAGATGCAGCAGATTTTTCCGAAGAGAAATTAAAAGAAGCACAGATTACGAGACGATTTGTCAATGACTCGTTAGAAGGAGTAGAGAAAGAGATCGTTTCCTATATAAAAGAGCAACAGGGGTAAAGATACCGGAGAAAGAGGGTGCAGGCGATTGGATATTAAGGTAAACAATATAGCGGAAATCACACAGGTGCCGGATACCAGTCAGGTAGAACAGGGGGATGGCAGCTTTAAGTTTACACTTGCCAGCGCGATCACAGATGCGGAGTTACAGCAGAAGATAGACAGCATGCTGGTTGATATCACGGCACAGGGAGACCGGATTGCCAGACATATGGACATCCGGGATATGCGTAAATACAGAGAACTGATCCGTGAGTTTATGAATGAAGTCGTATTCCGCTCCCACAAATTTTCCAGAGAGAATTTCCTGGACCGGAAAGGACGTCACAGAGTCTACGGTATCATCAAACTGATTGACGCCAATCTGGACGAACTGGCACAGGAGCTGGTAAAAGACGAAAAGGATCACATCACCATCTTAAATAAGATCGGGGAGATCCGGGGATTATTGTTGGATATATTTACCTGAAAAATGAGTGGCGCATACATGTGGCGCAGGAATGAGGAAGAATATGGCAGGATTTAAAGACATTATCGGGCATGAACAGATCATAGAACACCTGCAGAATGCCATTACCATGGATAAAGTATCACACGCATACATTATAAACGGACCGGATAAATCGGGTAAGATGATGCTGGCAGAGGCATTTGCGGCAGCGTTGCAGTGTGAGCGCGGCGGAAATGAGCCTTGCATGGAGTGTCATTCCTGCAAGCAGGCGGCAGGAAGAAACCAGCCGGATATTCTTTATGTACGGCATGAAAAACCAAACACGATATCTGTAGATGATATTCGTACGCAGTTAAATAATGACATTGTGATCAAGCCATACAGCAGCAAATATAAGATATACATTGTAGACGAAGCAGAAAAAATGAATGTGCAGGCACAGAATGCCCTGTTAAAAACGATCGAGGAGCCACCTGCATATGCCATTATCCTGTTACTCACGACCAATGCAGACCTGTTTCTGCCAACGATATTGTCGCGCTGCGTGACCTTAAATATCAAGGCGGTACCGGATGAAAAGATTAAAAAATATCTGATGAGCCATTATCAGATACCGGATTATCAGGCAGATGTCTGCACCGCATTTGCACAGGGTAATGTCGGAAAGGCGATCATGTTGGCCTCTTCCGATAACTTCAACGAGTTAAAAGCATCCGCACTTCAGCTTTTAAAGCGTCTGCATGATATCGATCTGTATGAGATGACAGAAGCAGTCAAACAGATCAGCGAGTACAAGCTGGATATCAACGATTATTTTGACCTGATGATGATCTGGTACCGGGATGTACTGTATTATAAAGCAACCAAAGATGTAAATAAACTCATTTTCAAAGATGAGGTTTATGATATAAAAAGGCAGGCAGAACAGAGTTCTTACAGTGGCATTGAGACGATCTTAGAGGCACTTTCCAAGGCACAGATCCGACTGAATGCCAATGTGAATTTTGACCTTGTCATAGAACTGTTGCTGTTGACGATAAAGGAGAACTAGAATGGTAAAAGTAGTAGGCGTCCGGTTTCGGAATGCAGGAAAAATATATTATTTTGGACCGGGAACATTAGACCTTGAGACGGGAAATCATGTCATTGTAGAGACTGCCCGTGGGGTGGAGATGGGAACGGTTATGATCGCACCGCGTGAAGTCCCGGAGGATACCGTGATACAGCCGTTAAAACCGGTTATCCGTATTGCAACCGATGCAGATGAGCGCGTTGTGGTAAAGAACCGCGAAAAAGAAAAAGAGGCATTTCAGATCTGTTTGGAGAAGATTGCAAAACACAAGCTGGATATGAAATTGGTAGAGGCAGAGTACACCTTTGACAATAACAAGCTGCTCTTTTACTTTACGGCAGACGGAAGGATTGATTTCCGTGAGCTGGTAAAGGATCTGGCAGCCGTATTTCGCACCAGGATCGAGTTAAGACAGATCGGTGTCAGAGATGAGACCAAGATCTTAGGAGGAGTTGGTATCTGCGGAAGGGAGTTATGCTGTCACAGCTATCTGTCCGAGTTTGCTCCGGTTTCCATCAAGATGGCAAAAGAGCAGAACTTATCCTTAAACCCGACCAAGATCTCAGGTGTATGCGGCAGACTGATGTGCTGTTTGAAAAATGAAGAGGAGACATATGAGTATTTAAATAGCCGGCTTCCGAATGTGGGCGACTTCGTGACGACAGATGATGGATTTAGGGGAGAGGTATCTTCCGTCAACGTACTTCGTCAGCTGGTCAAAGTTCTGGTAGAAGTAGAGGATGAAAAAGAATTGCACGAGTATAAAGTGGAGCAGTTAAAATTTAAACCGCGCCGCAGAAAAGAACGTGTGAAACTGACCCCGGAGGAATTAAAGGAACTGTCCGCATTGGAGGACAAGGGAGGAAAGTCCAAGATTGATGAAGGAAAGTAATCTGGTACACGAGCATGAGCGTCTGGATGAATTGCACCGAAACGGATATTACATCATTCAGGATCCGAAACGGTTCTGTTTTGGAATGGATGCAGTTTTGCTTTCCGGATTTGCGAAGGCAAAAGCCGGGGAGCGGGTGTTGGATCTTGGGACAGGAACCGGCATTATTCCGATTTTGATGGAAGCCAAGACGGAAAGCGAGGATTTTACCGCACTTGAGATACAGCCGGAAAGTGCGGATATGGCACGCCGCAGTGTCAGATATAATCACTTAGAAGATAAAATAAAGATTGTTACAGGGGATATCAAAGATGCTTCCAGCCTTTTTGGAGCATCTTCTTTTGATATCATTACCACCAATCCGCCCTATATGATCGGAAATCATGGGCACAGTTCAGCCAATGAAGCGAAAGCGATCGCAAGGCATGAGGTCTGCTGTACGCTAGATGACGTGCTGCGTGAGAGTGCCAGACTGCTGACACCGGGAGGCAGGTTTTATATGGTGCACAGACCGTTCCGGCTGGCAGAGATCTTCAGTCTGATGGTTCAGTACCGGATCGAACCGAAGCGGATGCAGCTCGTTTACCCCTATGTGGATAAAGAGCCAAATATGGTGCTGATCGAAGGGATGCGTGGAGGAAGATCAAGGATTACCGTGGAGAAACCGTTGATCGTATACAAGGAACCGGGTGTGTATACGGATGAGATTTATGAAATCTATGGCTATTAGGAAAGGAGAGAGACATGTTTAATGATATTAAGATCGGACCGGTTACATTTCATATGTATGGTCTGATGATTGCAATCGGATTTATGGCGGCACTGTTAATGTGCTTAAAGCGAGGGAAAAAACGGGCACTGGATGAGGATATTATTTATGGCATCTTCTTCTGTGCGATCATTGGAGGTATGGTCGGCTGTCGATTACTCTATTATATTGTGGAACTGCCACAGATCATTGAAGATCCATCCATCTTATGGAACTTCAAAAATGGATATGTGGTATACGGTGGTATTATAGGCGGTGTACTCAGCAGTATGGTCTACTGCAGGGTCAAAAAAGTCCGTTTCCTGCCATACTTTGATCTGGTTATGCCGTCCGTATCGTTTGCACAGGGATTTGGACGTCTGGGCTGCTTCTTTGCAGGCTGCTGTTATGGAAGGGAAACCGATGCGTGGTATGGCATTACATTCAGCCATTCGGATTTCGCACCAAACGGAGTAAAATTAATCCCGACACAGCTCATTTCTTCAGCCGGTGATTTCCTTTTCTGCATTCTCTTATTGCTTTATGCGAAAAAGGAACCGAAAGAAGGACGTGTGGCAGCAGCTTATCTGTTACTCTATGGCGTGGGACGTTTTGTAATCGAATTTTTAAGAGATGATTACCGCGGAAGCGTTGGAGTGTTATCCACTTCCCAGCTGATCTCCATAGGAATTGTGGCAGCTTCCATCTTTTTATATGTGGTATTGCCGCGGATGAAAAAGAAAGAAGAGAATTAAATACAAAAAAAGAAATCCCCGCGGGGATTTCTTTTTTTGCCTGTTGGCTTATTTCCAGCTGATCTTGTAGAAACCACTGGTTGTTTTCTTTGCCGGTTTGATCTGAATGTAGTAAGTACCAGCTTTTACTTTACCGGTTGTAGTGAATGGACATTTCTTTCCATAGTAAGAACTGCTGATGGTAGAAGTTTTTGTGTAAACACCAGGACCGGAGATTGTAATGCTGATGCTGTCATTGGTGTAAGGTGTGATGGTAACATTTAATTTCTTTTTAGAGTTGATGGTGAATTTATACCAGTCAGAAACTTTTGTATCACCAACACGGATCAGACCAGTTGTAGCTTTTTTCTGTTTTAAGTTCAAAGATTTTGATTTTTTAGCACCGCTCTTGTCAGTTACCTTTGTGAAGGAAGCGTTGATGGTGGTACCGGCATATGCTCTTACGTTTAAGTAGTAGGTAACGCCTTTTTTCACGCCATAAACATCTGTGTAGTAATAAGAGTTTGTGTAGTTTGTATTGTAAACATTGTCAGGTGAAACAGCAGTTGCTTTTGTTTTGTTGTATAAGCACCAGTAACCTGCTGTGTAGCTGGATGTGGTAGAAGCATTTGAAGCGGAGATCTTTAAATATCCGTTTGCGGTAGCTTTGTATTTAATCCAGGTGTCCTGTCCGGTGGAATAGTAACATTCCTCATCTGTGATGGTAACACTGGATTTTCCTTTGCTTTTGAAAGATTTATCTGCTGCGGAAACTTCCGTAGGAACGGCAACAACGACAACAGAAAGTACCATGACGAGTGCAAGAGCAAGACTTGCTACTCTGTGTAAGAAATTAGTTTTTTTGATTTCCATGACTTACTTCCTTTCCTTATAGAATAATATTTTGTTACAACTACCACTTTATCATATTAAAATAGAAAAATCTAGTACTTACGATACGATTTGAACATAAAAAGTTCACACTTTACCTGTTTACATGGGGCGTGAGTCGTGATAAATTAGAAAAAAGTACATTCTTATTTCCTGCCATCTTTGTATGGGGGGATCTTATGGCAACAAAATCAAAAATCTTTCGTACAGCGGCAGCTGTCTTTTGCATGGTATCCATGCTGTTTTTCAGTATATTAGAACCAACACATTTATATGCCTCATCCGGCTACGGTTTTGTTTTACTTAGCACTTATTCTGCGCAGATGAAAGTGGGAGATAGTTTTTATCTTGCCGCGATCACCAGCAATGGCAAACGACCCAAATTTTCATCCAGCAACACAAAAGTGGCATCGGTCAACACCTATGGCAAAATCACTGCCAAGAAGGCAGGAACTGCAACGATTACGGCAAAGACCAGCAATGGAGAGGCAGGATGCAAAGTCGTAGTGGAGAAAACATCCATCCAGTTGAGCAAAACCCGCATCACGTTAGATAACGGTTATTCCATCCAGTTAAAGGCGACAACCTCGACCGGACATGCCGTGACGTGGAAATCGGATAAGACCGGTATTGTAGCAATCGATGAGCGCGGGTGGATCACGGCAAAGAAACCGGGCAGGGCAACGATTACGGCAAGCGTAGATGGCAGCCGTGCAAGCTGTGTGGTCACGGTAAGAAAACCAGAGCTTACGTTAAACAAGACAAAAGTCAGCCTGTTTCGGAAACAGCAGGTAAAACTGACCGCTTCTTGCACTTCTTCCTCAAAAGTGAAATGGAAGAGCAATAAACGCAGCGTGGCGGTGGTCGATGAGAAGGGGCTTGTCACAGCGGTAAAAAATGGAACCGCAGTCATTACGGCAACCGTGGATGGCGTAAGTAAAACCTGTGAGGTTACAGTCAAAAAGCCAGCCATATCTTTTGAACAGTCTGAAATGTCACTTGCTGTTGGAGAGACAAAAAAACTCCGGGTAACAGTGTCTTCCGGCAATAAACCGACTTATTCCAGTTCGAACAGCGATATCGTATCCGTGGATGAAAACGGAAAAATTTACGGAAAATATGCGGGACATGCTTACATTTACGCAAAGGAAGATGGAAGCAAAGCGCGTATTTACATTACCGTAAAATAAGTTAAAAACAGGAACCAGAAAACAACAAACATCTCTGGCAGGAATAAGAAGTGCTTTTTTCTTCTATTTGATTATGTTATATTAGAACTGTTTCAATGAGAGTGAAGTATTTGAGAAATGAGAGGAAAAACAATGGCAGGAAAGCTCTATTTGTGTGCAACACCGATCGGAAATTTAGAGGACATTACGTTTCGGGTGCTGCGTACCTTAAAAGAAGTTGACCTTATCGCAGCGGAGGATACCAGAAATTCCATTAAGCTGTTAAACCATTTTGAGATAAAGACCCCGATGACGAGTTACCATGAGTTCAACAAGATCGAGAAAGCATATCAGCTTGTGGATCGCATGCGGGAGGGAAAAAATATCGCACTGATCACTGATGCGGGAACGCCTGGTATTTCAGATCCGGGAGAGGACATCGTGCGCATCTGTTACGAAGAGGGCATCGAGGTGACTTCTCTGCCGGGACCGGCGGCATGTATCACCGCGCTTACGATGTCAGGACTTCCGACCAGACGTTTTGCATTTGAGGCATTTCTGCCAAGAGACAAAAAAGAGCGGGCGGCTGTGTTAAAACAGTTGAAAAACGAGACCCGTACGATGATCGTTTATGAAGCACCGCACCATCTGGTAAAGACCTTGGAGGAACTCTTTGAAGTACTCGGAGACCGCAAAATTACGGTCTGTAGGGAGCTGACAAAGCGATATGAAGAAAAGACACTTACGACAATATCTGAATGTCTTAATTACTATAAAGAGAACGAACCAAGGGGAGAATATGTCTTTGTGATCGATGGAAAGACATTTAAGGAGATGGAAGAAGAGGAGCGGAAAGCATGGGAAACGATGTCACTGGAGGAACATATGGCAATGTATGAGGCACAGGGAACACCACATAAGGAAGCCATGAAACTGGTGGCAAAAGACAGAGGCATCAGTAAACGAGATGTCTATCAGGCGTTACTTGAGAACGATCGCTCTTAAAAGCGACCGTTCTCACAGGAATAATAAAGAGGCAGGTATTTCTCAATCAGATCAAAAGGTGCAGGACCGATCGTAAGCAGTGCACGGTGAAAGTCTGTATCACAGTAATTCGTTTGAAACATTTCTTTTGCAGTATTCTGCAATTCTAAAAATTCAAGATATCCCACATAATATTTTAAATAGTTTGCAGGTTCGGAAATAATGTACTGATAGAGTTCCTGTATCGTTTTGACATCGGAGATGCCATAGCTCTTCCAGAACTTAATGGTATCGGCAAGATCCCAGCCCTCATAATGGATGCCGATGTCCGTAGAGGCATAAAGGCTTAAGAGGGCAGACTGATTGTAAGCTATCCACTGTGCCGCATCGGAAGGAAGCGTGGCATATTGGTACGAGAGCATTTCAACATAGGTTGCCCATCCTTCGATATATCCGGGATAGTTTAACAGAAACCGGATCGGTGGAAGCCCGGCTTCATAGGACATAACGGTCTGGTAGAGATGTCCGGGAAATCCCTCATGGGCAAGCGTGGTAAAATAGCGCATTGTATGAGAGGGTGTTTTTCCATTGATAAAAATGGAGTTCTGCTCATAATCGTCTAGCGGAGCCGTGATATAAAAGGCGGGAGCCATATAGTCCTGCATACATTCTTCGATCGGGCTGACGGTGTAGGTGGTTTTTGGCGGGGCGGGAAACTGTGCCAGCATGTTCTGTTGCAGGCTGTCTAAGATCGCCTGCGGGTCGGTATCCGGAATGGAATAGTTTTCGCAGATTTCCGGAATGGAAGGATTGGCATCGGTTAAGGCGATCGCTGCCTTTAAATCGAGAAGCCTCTGGTTGTCAATCTTGGTTTCAACATCCTTAATGCGGTCTGAACAGCCGGTGTTGTGATAAAAGAGAGTTTCATAATAGGCTTTCCCATTGTCAAAATAACAGAGACCTTTGTCATTTTTGCCACTGCCTTTTAAAGCAGACAAAACGGCAGAAAGCTTTTCATAGGCAGGAAAGATGACCTCTTTAACCAATGTTTCATTTTCTTTTTTATATTGTTCCCGCTGGGTTTCCGTTAAAGAGGCGAGTGCATCTACCTTATGGTCAAAAGTCAGGATCAGATAGTGGTTTTCTTTGTCGGAAACAAAATCCTTACACTGGGCGATGACTTTATCGCATGCCGCATCTGACATAAAAAGCCCGGCATCCGCTTTTCCCTTTTCAAAGGAGGCGATCGATTTAAAGTAAGACCCGGTTAAGGAGATCAGCTCTAAGTAATCCTTTACATCCTGCTCGCTGTGAAAACGATATTCTTCGTAAAGCACCGGAAGCTGTGACTGAATACCGGAAGCAGGGTTTAAATATTCTTCGTAGAGATAGAAGGAAGAACCTGAAAGCTGATGCGTGAGGGAATCCATAAGAACATCATAGGTAAGCTGCTCTTGTTTTGTCAGTGAGCCATAATCAAACTGCTTTAGGGCGTTTAACGTATTTTCAAGGCTGGCATTTGTTTCGTTTACAGCGCGATCTGAGATCTCGCCCAGGGTAATGGGTGCATCGGAAATGCCGTAGGAACTGGGATCTGACAGGGTAAAGTGAAGGTTGATGGTATTGGATGACACTTCTGAGACAAAGAGTTCCTCACAGAATTCGGAAAAAGAAGCAGCTGGCCGGTTGGCTGATGAAATGTCCGGTTTTGCAGAAGTGCAGCCGGTCAGGAGAAAAGGGATCAGTGTGAAAATACATAAGAAAGCAGAAAGAACACGTTTTTTTATGGAAGGCGATAACTGTTTCAAAATAAAATTACCTCGTTTTGGCGGTGCGCGATAAAACTGCGGCATTATCAGAATATATCTATGCGCAGGAAAAGACATTTATGTAAGCGGATGGGAGGAAAGAAAAAAAGAAACCGACATAAGATAGATAAAAACGGGAAGAAGCAGGAAAACATGAATTATCTATGGGCATTTATGATCCTGATCGGTGTCGTATTTGCTGCATTTACCGGAAAACTCCCGGAGGTGACAGAGGCGGCACTGGATTCAGCAAAGGAGGCGGTAACGCTCTGTATCACGATGACAGGCGTTATGGCATTCTGGGTGGGACTTATGAAAATCGCGGAAAAAGCCGGCATCATTGCAGGGTTAGCAGGAAAGATGAAACCAGTACTGCGTTTCTTTTTTCCACAGATCCCATCGGAGCACCCGGCAAATGAGTATATTGCCACCAATATGATCGCCAATGTCTTCGGATTGGGATGGGCGGCAACACCTGCCGGACTAAAGGCGATGGAGAGCCTGGAGGAATTGGAGGAAACGAGAAGAAAGGAGAAAAAACGTGGGAAAACAAAGGCAGTGCCAAGGGGCGTTGCAAATAAGGAAATGTGTACATTTCTGATTTTAAACATATCGTCTCTACAGCTGATCCCGGTCAATATTATTGCGTATCGCAGCCAGTATGGCAGTGTAAATCCGGCCGAAATTGTTGGACCTGCGATCGTTGCGACTGTCATTAGCACCATTTTTGCCGCTTTTTTCTGTAAATTTATGGAAAAACATTGATGAATTGTGAAAAATTTCTTATAATTAAATAGAGAAAAGATTAGGGGAAATACAACAGGAAAGATTGGTGAGAACATGACGTATAAAAAGATCCTCATCGTTGATGATCTCCGGTTGAACCGGATCACGTTTGCGGAAATCTTAAAAGACAATTATGAAGCCATTGAGGCAGTGGATGGAAAAGAAGCGTTGGAGCTTTTAGAGCAGTATCGGGAAGACATCGCGGCGATTATCCTGGATCTGATCATGCCGGTCATGGATGGTTATGAATTTCTGGAAGAGTTTCGTAAGAATCCGGCAAATGCAAATATTCCGGTTATTGTGTCGACCACACAGAGTGATACCGAAAATGAAGAACGTTGCCTGAAACTGGGAGCATGGGATTTCATATCTAAAACGTTTCACAAAGAAATTATCCGGTTTCGCATCAATAATGCTATCAGCCGCAGTAAACAGCACCTGTTAGAATTCGATCCCCTTACCGGTATCTATAACAGACAGATGTTCTACCAGAAAACGCATGAAATGCTGATGAAGTACCCGGAAAAGACCTTTGCATTTATCCGGTTTGATGTGGAACGTTTTAAAATGATCAATTCCTTCTATGGTGTGGCAGAGGGGGATAGATTACTCAAATATATTGCAAAGATACTGCGTGAAACGATGCAGGATCGTGACCTGTGCCATTTCGGACGGATCAATGCGGATGTATTTGGAATGTGCGCGGAAGTCACCGGGGAAGCGGATACACTTTTCATAGCAAGACATATCCATGAAAAGATGAAAGAATACCAGGGGCTGAACTGCTATCTGGAAACCTGTGCGGGCTGTTACATCATAGAGGATAAAGAGATGGCTGTCACGAACATCTACGATAAAGCAACCGCAGCAGCGAAAAAGTGCAAGGGCAAATATATGGAGCACGAGGCATTCTATACCGAAGAAATGGGCGAAGAGGTAGAGCGTGAACAGGAGATTGTAAATGAGATGGATCGCGCTCTGGCAGAAGAACAGTTCGTTGTCTATTTTCAGCCCAAATATGAACTGGAAAATTATCAGCCGAGCGGAGCGGAGGCACTGGTGCGTTGGAGAAAGCCGGACGGAACGATGGTTTCTCCGGGGGCATTTATCCCGGTATTCGAGAAAAATGGGTTTATTATCAAGCTGGACTATTATGTGTGGGAAAAGGTCTGCCAGTTTATTGCAAAGGAATTGAAAGCGGGCAGGGAGCCGGAGCCGATCTCCGTTAATGTTTCAAGAGTGAATCTATATAACCCGAAGTTTTTGGAGTCGCTGGTCAATCTGGTGGAGAAATACCGGATCCCGCCAAGATATCTTTATCTGGAACTGACTGAGAGTGTCTTTTCCGATGTGGAGACCGTGATCCTGCGAACGGTGGAATCACTGCACAAAGTAGGCTTTACGATTTTAATGGATGATTTCGGCAGTGGGTATTCCTCTCTTAATGTATTAAAAGATGTTGACTTGGATGTCTTAAAGATCGATATGAAATTCATGTCAAAGGGAAAGGATGATAAACGTGCCGCAAAGATCATTGCGGCAGTCATCCGGATGGCAGAATCGCTTGAGATGCCGGTTATCGCCGAGGGTGTCGAGGAAGAGCAGCAGGTAGAAATGTTAAAATCACTGGGGTGTGACTACATACAGGGATATTATTTTTCCAGGCCGATCCCGATGGAAGAATACGAAAAACTGATCCATCAGGAATAATTTCAGACAAAATGACATAGGATAAAGTAACAGAGGTGCCGGGGGATTGCATGGGGCTGCTGATGTTTTTGTCGGAGATGGTGATACCGCTCCTTATCTTTTGCATCGTCGGTTATGGATTGCTTTGCGGCCATAACATATACGAGGAATTTTTAGAGGGTGCAAAGGATGGCATAAAGACTGTGGCTGGAATTATGCCGACTCTGATCGGACTGATGGTTGCGGTTGGGATTTTAAGAGCATCCGGTTTCCTGACATTTCTGACTGATTTTCTTGGTGTATTTACGGAAAGGCTGGGATTTCCCTCCGAACTTCTGCCGATCACCTGTGTGAAAATGTTTTCGTCCTCTGCGGCAACCGGATTGCTGTTAGATATTTATAAGGAATATGGAACAGATTCGCTGCCTGGCAGGATGGCATCGATCATGATGAGCAGCACGGAAACCATTTTTTACACGATGTCCGTCTACTTTATGAGTGTGAAGGTAAAAAAGAGCCGTTACACGCTTGCCGGGGCGCTGATCGCTACCCTTGCGGGGACGATCGCAAGCATCATTCTGGCGAAGCAGATGTAGATTTGACAATTTAAAAGGAAAGTCATATAATAACAGATGGAAAAGATAGCGCGGGATGGAGCAGTCTGGAAGCTCGTCGGGCTCATAACCCGAAGGTCATAGGTTCAAATCCTATTCCCGCAACTCTAAAAAGGGCAGTATCATGGAAGTGGTACTGCCTTTTATGTAAAAGAAAAACTTGATACGTTAATGCAATAAAGCCAAAGATGTGGCAATATCGTGCAGAAAAACAGACAGGAGTGGAGGACAAGATGAAGTACAAGACGATAAATGAATTAGAACATTTCGATTTCAAGGAAGCATATATCGGTCAGATACAGATGTTACAGGGAAGCTTTACGATGGAACTGGACAATGTTACCATTCTTCCGGAAAACAGCTGCAACCGGGATATCCGCAGGATGCGTACCAATGGGCTGGTCTTTCATATTACAGAGCCGACCATCCAGTTATTTGTGGAGGAGGGATATAAAGTCTATGATGCAAACGGGACACTTATCCGGCAGGAAGAGAACCGCACGATCGCGCCGGAAGATTACAGTGCGGCATGCAAAGAACTGGAAGGCTGCGTGATCTATTACATAGAACGAAAAGAAAATGGCTATGAGATTTCTATTGATACAGAGGATCACACCTATCTCATCCAGCTTGCAGGAACAGGCGACAGGGAAGAGTGGGATCGTTTTATGAATCTGGATTCGATGTAAAGACAGGGAGATGTTATGGCTGGGGAGAAGAGGAAAGAAAATGTACTTTGGACAAAGAATTTTACGCTGATCACGCTGGGTACGGTGATATCCATCCTGGGAAATTCACTGGCGGGATTTGCGTTAGGACTGCTGGTACTTGATTACACCGGGTCGACGTTTTTATATGCGCTTTATGCGGTGATGTATAATCTGCCAAAGGTCGTGGCACCGACACTGGCAGGCCCGTTTCTGGATAAGTTCTCCAGAAGAAGAACGATCTACACACTGGATTTTTGCAGTGCAGCACTGTATGGTATTTTCGCATGGCTGATGATCAGCGGATATTTCAATTATGGATTTCTGATCCTGGGCTGTCTGCTTCTTGGCACGATCGACAGCGTGTATCAGGTGGCATACGACAGTTTTTATCCAATGTTGATCTCAGAGGGCAATTATTCTAAGGCATACTCCATTCAGAGTACCTTGGAGAGTCTTGCAACATTTATCGTGCCGTTGTCAGCATTTTTATATAATCTGATCGGGATTGCGCCGTTATTTCTTATTAACATGGTAACTTTCTTTATTGCGGCTGTGATGGAGACACAGATCAAAAAAGAGGAAACCTATGTCAAACGGGAAAGCGAGAACTTTGGCGTTGCACAATACAAAAAGACCTTTTTGGAAGGTGTGGATTATTTAAAGCAGGAGCGCGGACTGCGCGCGATCACGTTGTACTTTATGGTAAATGCGCTTGGACAGGGAGCGTTCCAGACACTGGTTCTCCCTTATTTTAAGTTAAACTATAACAGCGGCGAGTATGTCTATATGTTTACGATGGGCTGGATGATGGTAGGACGTCTGTTAGGCGGAGGTGTGCATTACCGGTTAAACCTTCCGGTCGCCAAAAAGTTTACCATTGCATTGACCGTGTATCTGTGCAGTGCCCTCATTGATGGAACCGTACTTTATTTACCATATTACGCGATCATGGCCGTCTGCTTCATCGAGGGAATTTTAGGGGTTACTTCCTATAATATCCGCATATCAGCGACACAGAGCTATGTGCCGGACGAGAAAAAGGGACGGTTCAACGGCATTTTCCAGATGGCGATCACGGGCGGGATGCTGCTTGGGCAGTTTTTGTCAGGGGTATTTACTCTGTTTTTGCCGGAGCGAGCCGTGATCAGTGCATTTATGGCACTTAATTTTATCGGAGCGGTCGTGATCATGGGCGGAAACCGTGCACACGTGAAAAAGATTTATAACCGCAGGGCATAGAAAAAGGAAAGGAGCAGCAGCCATGGAGGAAAAAATACAAAAATTTTTACAGATGGTAAAGGAAAGTGACAATATCGTATTTTTTGGCGGAGCGGGCGTTTCGACGGAGAGCGGAATACCGGATTTCCGTAGCGTGGATGGATTATACAATCAGAAATATGATTATCCGCCGGAGACAATCCTAAGCCACTCTTTCTATATCAGGCATACAGAGGAGTTTTATCGTTTTTACCGGGACAAGATGCTGTGCCTGACCGCAAAGCCCAATATTACGCATGAAAAGCTGGAGCAGCTTGAGGCAGCAGGAAAGGTAAAGGCTGTCATTACACAGAATATCGATGGGCTGCACCAGATGGCAGGGAGCAAAAAAGTGTTAGAACTTCACGGAAGCGTTCATCGTAATTTCTGCCAGAAATGTGGAAAGCAGTTTGATGCAGAATATATCCTGCATACGGAGACAAAGGTTCCTCTGTGTGATGCCTGTGGTGGCAGGATCAAGCCGGATGTGGTATTGTATGAAGAAGGGTTAAATCAGCAGACGTTAGAAGATGCTGTCTATTATATCAGTCATGCGGATGTGCTGATCATCGGTGGAACATCCCTTGCGGTATATCCGGCAGCAGGACTGATCGATTATTACAGAGGAAATAAGCTGGTGCTGATCAATAAGTCCACCACGCCGATGGATGGCAGAGCTGATCTGCTGATCCAGGCAGGACTTGGGGAAGTGTTTGGACAGATCGAAGTATAGATTGAGGAGGAAACGATGATTCAATACGAAGTGGGCGATATTGTAAAATTAAAAAAACAACATCCCTGTGGCAGCAATGAATGGGAAGTGCTCCGGGTGGGAGCAGATTTCCGGTTAAAGTGTCTGGGATGCGGTCATCAGGTGATGCTGGCACGGAAACTGGTCGAGAAGAATACGAAGCAGATAAGGAAAAAGGAGGAGTAGAGGGAGTATTTAGAACCTTATAGATAGAATTTATCTGTAAGGTCTTTTTTATTGACAGACATAGGATAAATTGGTACTATAGTCATAGAATTTCTGTGCACAAAATTCGGGGAACAAAATACAGAAAGGAAAAACTAAAATGAAAGAGTTATGAAATTGCAACGAACAGTAAGGGAGATTGTATTGGCTACAGTTCTGGTTATGGGACTGTCTTTTTTCACAGCCACATCAGTTTTTGCTGGAGAGATTCCAACAGATAGTGATGAAGAAAAGGTAGTTCAGATTGCAATCCCAAATGAAAATGGGGAATTGCAGTACTACAAAGGAGAGGAAGCACAAAAGCTATATGATGAAATACAGGAACAAACAGAGGATAAATTACAACAGAAATTTGATATATTGCCAGAAACAGCGAAAATTTCATTATCAAAAGAAGATACTGTGGCACCAATGGGAATGTTTACCTATAAATACCGATTTGTAAAAACCAGTAGTGGTACGGTATATGGAAAGAAGGAGAGAATTACTAATTATCTAAAAAATCAAACCAGTGTGAGTCAGTCAATGAGCATATCGGCGTATACACAGAAGACCTGGTCTATTAATACGACTTTAACAGGAAAATACAAAGATACATTTTCAGCAGCAGTTGGGGCAGGATGGCAGAATACAAGTACTCTTTCAATGGAATTAAACATAAATGTTCCATCAAAACGTCGTGTCTGGTTGGAGTTTCAACCGAGATATAATTATGTAAGGGGAGAGGTGCAGAAATATTATGTTACCAGAGGACCGAAAAAAGTAACAGTGATTCAGGAACGTAAGCCGGTCTATTCTAAAAGTCCTAAAACGATCAATGTAACGTTAGGCAGAAAACGCTCAAAAGGACCAGATGGAATTTATACTTGGAAAGAAGATAGGAGATATCAATGAAAAAAATAGCAGGTGCGATATTAATACTTTGTGCAGTTATTTTGTATGCAACAGAGTGTATAGTGGTGGAACTTATTTGTATAGAAATGGCAGTGAAAAAGGTGGGAACTCTGCTCCCGATAGTATATAACTGGGGATTGGTTGCACCAGCCATTGCGTTATTGTTTCTGGGGCTGTACTTTTTATTTTCAAAAGAAAAGACTCCGAAAGAAGAAAAAAACACCAAAGAAATTCAAGAAACCTCTTGAAATCGCAGAAATTGTATGGTAGAGTAAATATTCGTGATATATTAAAATTCCTTGCTCACCCCTTTGAATGGGCGGGCCAGAGACCAAAAGGAGGAAATTCGCATGAATAAGTATGAATTAGCACTCGTTGTTAGTGCAAAGATCGAAGACGATGCGAGAACCGCTACAGTAGAGAAGGCAAAAGAGTACATCACTCGTGCCGGCGGTACTGTAACAGAGGTAGAAGAGGCTGGAAAGAAGAGATTAGCTTACGAGATCCAGAAGATGTCAGAAGCATACTACTACTTCATTCAGTTCGATGCAGCTTCTACTGTTCCGGCAGAAGTTGAGCGTGACGTTCGTATCATGGACAATGTTCTTCGTTTCTTATGCGTTAGAAAAGACGAGAAATAGAGGGAAACCACATGAATAAAGTAATTCTTATGGGACGCCTGACCAGAGATCCTGAGGTACGTTACTCTCAGGGAGAGCAGGCAACCGCAATCGCAAGATATACCATCGCAGTTGACCGTAGATTTCGCAGGGACAATGACCAGCAGACTGCTGATTTTATCCCATGCGTTGCATTCGGACGTCTTGGTGAGTTTGCAGAGAAATATCTCCGCAAAGGAACAAAGGTAGTCGTAACCGGACGTATCCAGACCGGCAGCTATACCAACAAGGACGGACAGCGGGTATACACAACAGATATCGTTGTGGAAGAGTGTGAATTTGCAGAGAGTAAGAACGCAAGCAGCGAGAACTCCGGCTTCACACCTGCGGACAGACCATCACCGAGCAGCGCAGCTGGAGATGGCTTCATGAATATTCCGGATGGAATAGATGAAGAGTTACCATTCAATTAAATTTAACAGGAGGTAATCAATCATGGCTTTCAATAAAGCAGCAGACAAAGATGGCGCTCCAATGAAGAGACGCCCAATGCATAGAAGAAAAAAAGTTTGTGTTTTCTGTGGCAAAGATAATGTAATCGATTACAAAGATACAAACAAATTAAAGAGATACATCTCTGAGAGAGGAAAGATCCTTCCTCGCCGTATCACAGGAAACTGTGCAAAACACCAGAGAGCACTTACCGTGGCTATTAAGAGAGCACGTCACGTTGCATTAATGCCATACGTTTGCGAATAAACCTCAGGAAAATCAAGGGTTTGCGAGTGTGTGGGTTGTGATTTGACACAAGATTTTTAAAGAATTGACCAATTATCTGAAAGGGTAGTTGGTCTTTTTTTGTATATTACGAAATTTTAATTTCAAAAAAGCATTAATTTGTAATTCGCCTAATTCAGCGGTATAATACATCAAAAGAGAGGAAGTGAAAATATGTTATTGTATCATGGCTCAAAAAGTGGAATACAAGGAGATATAAAACCTAAAAGCAGGGTATCATGTGACTTTGGTTGCGGATTTTATATGGGGGATAAACCAGACCAGCCAAAAGGTTTGATTGCATCATATGAAAAAAATAAATTTTATGAAATAGAGTACAATACAGAAGGACTGAAAATAAAAACATTTGAAGATAATTATATTGATCAGATTGATTGGGCACTATTCATTGCATATAACAGAAAACCGGAAAAATTAACAGAATATAACCAACTATGCGCAAGATACAAGATATATAATGAGTTATATGACATGATTGTTGGCATAATTGCAGATGATAAAATGACTCAGGTAATGCAGTTGTTCTTTAATGGACAGATGTGTGACAGGGCTTTTATTGAGGCAATGAAGTATGTAAAATTAGGCAGACAGTATGTGCTAAAAACAGATGAAGCATGCAAAAAAACACGTTTTAATATAATAAATGAGTATAAACTTACAGATGCAGATAAAAAAATAATCGTGTCACAGAATATGAATAGAGCGAACCAGTTAAGTAGTATGGTAAACCAAATTCAGACCAAATACAGACGTGCACAAGATGTGAAATTCTTTGATGAAATAATAGAGGAGTGGGATAAATAATGGATTCAACAACTTTTACCATTGGGATATGCGAAATGTCAGCAGATTTATTTGTACTGTCTGTTAAAAGAGGTTACGACTCAAAAGAGTTTATAGAAAAATTAATGAAATCAGAGACAGCAACACATTTGTATAATAAGATGGATACACAGATGTGGCTAGGTTCACGTTATATAATGGAAACCTTAGAACAAGAGGTACAGATTAATAAAGGAAAAACATATCCGGAAGATTTGATGTCATGGATTGGATATCTCTTTGCCTGTTGGAATTTCACATATGATTATGATACACCAAAGGATATGATAAGACAGGCACCGGTAGAAGTTTTGATACTTGCATACCAGGGGCTGCATGTTTTATCGTTTGAAGATGCAATTAAGGAGTTGAAAAACATATACAAAGAAAATCATAATAAATAAAAACAGAGTCAGGTTAGATCTTTCTCAAGGACACCCCATCCCCAGCGAGTGTCTTTTTTCTGTGCCATCTTCCAATATAAGAATAAAATATATTTGGTTTACAAGTTCATAAATAATATTTTATAATGGATACAGAATGACAGAGAAAATCAGGACGGAAAATAAAATATGGATCAGAACAGACTGAGTGAACTGATTGCAGTTCAGATCGCAGAACTGATATTATCAGGGAAAATAGAGAATGGAACGAAATTAAGGCAGGAAGAGCTCGCGGATATGCTTGAGGTATCGAGAATACCGGTCCGGGAGGCATTACAGATATTGCAGACACAGGGACTGGCAGAACGTCTGGCGACAAGGCATATTATTACTCCGCAGCTTTGTGATGAAAACATAAAAGAAACCTACACCTTGCTTGGACAGATGGAAGCAGTCGCCGTGACAGAGCTTTCCCACACATTTAAAGAAAATTGCTATGAGAGATTTTACAAGGGCAAAAGTGATGAACAGATACATGCCGGTATCCGGACAGCGGTAAACAATTTGTATATCCGGACATTGCTGGAGAACGGATATCGCTATTATGTGCAGTATGCAGAAAAACAAAGCCACAATTTATATCATCTGATGGAAGTCTATGACAAAACGCAGGAAAGCGGCAACGGATCAGACAGAATACAGAGCGCGATAAAAGATCATTATCAGTATCTGGCAGAGGTTGTCATACAGGAAAGGAAAAAAGGATGAATCTACTCAATCCGATTGTGATGCCGTCGGCAAAACAAAAAGTGGCATCGGAATTAAGAAAAGCTATTTTGTCCAAAAACATAAAAGAGGGAGAAATACTTTCGCTGGAAAATATTGCAAAACAGCTGAATGTTTCTGTGACACCGGTCCGGGAAGCATTTCAGATCTTAGACCGGGATGGTCTGATCAAATTAAGGCAGAACAAGGGCGCGATCGTGCTTGGCATTACAGATACCTATATCCGGGAGCATTATCAGCTCAGAGGGATCTTAGAGGCATCGGCGGCAAAGCTGGTGTGCGAAAATAAAGCAGATATCAGCCAGCTGGAAGAAATTCAAAAAGAGGCACAGAATGCGATTTCAAATGGTGTATTCGAAACATACACTGATTTAAATCGCGCATTTCACAGTGAAATCTGGCGCCTGTGCGGTAACCACAAGATGGAAAACATGATAAGCGAACTTTGGAATGGGTTATCTATGGGCAATATGGTATCCGAGGAGGACTACGCGAAGATATCCATTGCAGAACATGCGAATATTTTACAGGCGATACAGTCAGGTAACGGAGAGGCGGCATATCGCTCGATGTATGCACATATTATGCGAAGCCGGGATGACATGCTGACTTATTACAGTTAAGATTTAGAAAGAAATTGTGCTGGATGCACAAAAAAGATTTAAAAATATGTAATGTTTTAACAAAAATGATAAAAGCAGTTGACATTTGGCACTGCTTTTATTATATTAAGATTAGAAATTGGATACATTATCAAATATCAAATGTATGGCACGTGAAATTGGGAGGTGGGATATGAGTCAGGTAACAATTACACTTTTGTTTTTGCTATTTGCTATTATCATGTTTGTCTGGGAAAAAATTCCCCTTGGGGTGACATCCATGATCGTCTGTGTCGGACTGGTTGTGACAGGGGTGCTGGATTGGAAAACAGCGTTTTCTGGTTTTATTGACAGCAATGTCATCCTCTTTGTGGCAATGTTCATTGTCGGAGGAGCCCTTTTTGAAACTGGCATGGCAAATAAGATCGGCGGCGTGGTAACGCATTTTGCAAAATCAGAAAAGCAGCTCATTATTGCGATCATGGTCATTGTGGGGTTGATGAGCGGCATATTATCCAACACAGGAACGGCGGCAGTTCTGATACCGGTTGTGATCGGAATTGCTGCAAAGTCGGGATATTCCAGATCAAAGCTTTTGATGCCGCTTGTATTTGCAGCAGCGATGGGAGGGAACCTTTCCCTGATTGGAGCACCGGGAAATCTGATCGCACAGTCAGCGATGGAAGAGATGGGGATGTCATTTGGCTTCTTTGAGTACGCAAAGGTCGGATTACCAATCCTGATCGCCGGAATATTATTCTTTGCATTATTTGGTTACAAATTACTGTCGGATGAAAAGCCATCCGAAGAGACCGTCTTTGACGAGGAGCGTGATTTTAGTCATGTTCCAAAATGGAAACAGTGGTTGTCTTTGATCATTTTGGTATTTACTTTGATCGGGATGATCTTTGAGGAACAGATCGGCATTAAACTCTGTGTGGTCGGAGCGATCGGAGCACTGGCATTGATCTTAACCGGTGTGATCAGCGAGAAAGAAGCATTGCAGTCAATCGATCTGAAGACAATATTCCTGTTTGGTGGAACACTTGCCCTTGCATCTGCACTGTCAAGCTCCGGAGCAGGAGAACTGATTGCAAATAAAGTAATTGGTTTATTAGGAGAAAATCCTTCACCATATGTATTAACATTTGTGGTATTTATGCTGTGCTGTGTACTGACGAACTTCATGAGTAATACGGCAACGACAGCATTGATGGTACCGATCTGTGTTTCCATAGCAAATGGTATGGGTGCCGATCCAAGAGCCGTTTTGATGGCATGTGTGATCGGAGGCTCATGTGCCTACGCAACACCGATCGGAATGCCGGCAAATACAATGGTATTGACCGCCGGAGGATATACCTTTAAAGATTATGCAAAATCAGGTATTCCACTTATTGTAGTAGCAACGGTTGTGAGCATGATATTGCTCCCGATCATGTACCCGTTTTTTCCCTAAGTAAGGGCATGCAATTTAGATAGAGATTAAAATAAGGAGGACATTACTATGTCAAAAGAAGAACAGGTAAAACAGCTTACAGATTATATGGCAAAATTTATTGCCTATACTGCGAAAAAGCTGCCAGATGATGTCATTGCAAAATTAGAGGAACTCAGAGATAAGGAAGACAGTCCGTTATCCAAAACGATCTACAACACAATGTTTGAAAATCAGAAACTTGCAGTAGAGTTAAACAGACCGAGCTGCCAGGACACCGGAGTGTTACAATTCTGGGTAAAATGTGGAACCAAATTTCCGTTGATCGGTGAGTTGGAGGCATTGTTGAAAGAGGCAGTTGTGCAGGCAACATTTGAAGCACCATTAAGACACAACAGTGTAGAGACCTTTGATGAGTACAACACCGGAAAGAACGTAGGAAAAGGAACTCCTACCGTGTTCTGGGATATCGTACCGGACAGCGATGAGTGTGAGATTTACACCTACATGGCAGGTGGTGGATGTACACTTCCGGGAAAAGCAATGGTTCTGATGCCGGGCGAGGGCTACGAAGGTGTAACCAAATTTGTAATGGATGTAATGACAAGCTATGGATTAAATGCTTGTCCGCCGCTTCTGGTAGGAGTTGGCGTGGCTACCTCGGTTGAGACAGCAGCTCTTCTCTCTAAAAAAGCACTGATGCGTCCGATTGGTTCCCACAATGATAACGAGCGTGCCGCAAAAATGGAGCGTCTGTTGGAGGATGGGATCAATGAAATCGGACTTGGACCGCAGGGCATGGGTGGAAAATATTCCGTCATGGGCGTGAACATTGAGAATACAGCCCGCCATCCGTCCGCGATCGGTGTAGCAGTTAATGTAGGCTGCTGGAGCCACAGAAGAGGACATATTATTTTTGATAAAGATTTAAATTATAGAATCACAACACATTCGGAGGTGACGTTATAATGGTAGAGATCAGAAATGGAAAAAAGGTGCTGATCACACCGGTATCAGCAGAAGATTTAAAAGATATTAAAGTAGGAGATATCGTTTATTTAGATGGCAGTATGACAACCTGCAGGGACGTTGCACACAGAAGACTGGTGGAAGAGGGAAGAGAACTTCCGGTGGATGTAAGAAACAATGCGATCTTTCATGCAGGACCTATCATTCGTCCGCTGGAGAACGACAAATTTGAGATGGTATCTGTCGGGCCAACGACCAGCATGAGAATGGAAAAATTTGAATATGAGTTTGTAAAACTGACCGGTGTACGCGTGATTATCGGAAAAGGCGGTATGAAAGAAAATACAGAGCGGGCATGTAAAGAGTTTGGTGCGATCCATTGCGTATTCCCGGCAGGAAATGCGGTTGTTGCAGCAACTGAGGTTGAAGAGATCGTGCGCGCGGAGTGGCGTGATCTTGGAATGCCGGAGACACTGTGGAATTGCCGGGTAAAAGAATTTGGACCGTTGATCGTTTCCATTGATACACAGGGAAATAACATGTTTGAAGAAAATAAGATTACATTCAACAAACGTAAAGATGCTGCTGTTGAAAAAATCTGCAAAGAAGTAGGATTTATTAAATAATACATAAAAAATAGAGATACACGTCAGATAAGAAAGTTATTTTGTCTGGCGTGTATTTTTGCGATTCATTCTGATCGTTTCATCATTTACATTACTTGCGCAAATTGCTTTTATTGATAAGGATTGATATAATCCCATCTTTGACAGTTGGAAAGCAAAAAAAACGGTTGTGAAGCCAGTAAAATCAAGGCTTGCAGCCGTTTTTTGCTTCGTAGCGATATGTGCTATTGTGCTATATTTTTTGCACTAGGGTAAATTTATTTCTTTTGTTTGTTTGATGATGCTTCGCATCGTAGATTTTTTGATAAATTCATAGTCTGTCCGAAAACCAAAAGCTTTGTGTAAAGAGTCTGTTATTTCAGTTCGAGTGTAGGATGGAACATAGCCATTAGCCCGATTCCCGATGCTGTTAAATGCTCGGTTATTTGCACTTCCAAGACCGGCATCTGAACAGAAAATAAATTCACTACAGTTAAAATCTTTTATGATTTTCTTCTCCAGAGGTTTAAGCGTTGTCTGCTCGTTTTGATTACCTGGAAAAACATCAAATGCAAGTGGAATGCCATCGGCATCCATAAAAAGCCCCATACCAACAATTGGATTTGGACGGTTCTCCTTGCCTTTTCCATAGTGCTTCAAACCACTTTCTTCCTCAATCTCAAAGTAATAATTCGTACAGCCATAGTAGAGTATCTTCTGATTTCTCGGATGGATGAAGTTTGAATTTTTGTATAGTTCACTTTGGATAAAATCCGACTCTTATAGGAGTATTTGAACTGCCGCAAAATGGGGTGGAGCTTCTGACCCGGCGCAGTTATTTTGAAAAATCCTGATTTTTATATTGCAAAACGGTTGCGCAAAAACAATTTAAAATGCGCAAAAAACGCAAGAGTGCAAAATGAATTGTGCAAGTAGCACAAAAAACAGAATAAAAAAATGGAAAAACCGTCGATTGCACAAGTTATTCACTCTATTATATAATGAATTAAAAGACAAACGGTTGCGCATGTTATGGGCAATCAGTATGGAGGGTGAATATGAAAAGAAATTTTGTGAAACGGCTGTTTACAGCAGTTTTGGCAGCTTCGCTTGTGATCACAGGTGTTGGGGCAACAGATGTTTCTGCAGCGGAAAAGGAAACGGTTGTCCAGACCAGCACAGAGGAAGAAGCGACAGAGAGCACAGAGAGGAAGGAAGCAGATACAAACCTGCTGACCAATGGGGAGTTTGAGAGTGATGCATCCGGCTGGACTTTTACGTTGGGAGGGGAAACTTACGAGCCAACCGTAAAATCAGCAGGCAGTGACCAATGGATGTCGAACAATACGACAGGATATATCAATGTATGGACCGGATCTGAGCAGGAGTTTGTGATGTCCCAGGAGGTCGCAGACCTTTCGGAAGGAATGTATACAGCAACCATCCGGGTAGAAGGAGAGTCGACCAGCAGTATTGCTGCAGATTTAAAATTTTATGCCAATGACAAATCTGTAGCAGTAAGCACAGACGGCTATAATTCCTGGACGGAATATAAGATCGAAGATATCGCGGTAGAAGAAGCCGGAAGTGTTACCGTAAAACTGGCAGGTACCATAGGCGCCGAATACTGGATGGATATCGATGATGTAACACTGACAAAAAACCAGTCTGCGGAAGAAGAAAAGGAAACCGCAGTTTCTGAATTAAACAGTCTGATCACGGCATGCAAGGCATTATCAGAGTCAGATTACACGGCAGACAGCTGGTCAGCATTGCAGACAGCAATAACCGCTGCTGAGGTGGTGGCCGCAGATGCAGAGAATAAGACTGTGGATGAGATCAATGAGGCAGTGACAGCATTACAGGAAGCAAAAGATGCGTTGGTGGATGCAAGCATTGTAGATACCGGAGTAAATGGAATTTATGTCAAAAAGGTAGAGGGACTTGGTGATGATTTCATCAAAGGTGTGGATGTATCTTCTTATGTCAGCCTGATCGACAGTGGCGTGAAGTTCCGTGACTGGGATGGAAATGTGATCACCGATCAGCAGTTCTTTGACCAGTTGAAAGAAGCAGGCGTGAATTATGTCCGTATCCGTGTCTGGAACGACCCATATGACAGCGAGGGCAATGGCTACGGCGGTGGAAATAATGATCTTGCAAAAGCCAAAACCATTGGAAAATGGGCAACAGAAGCAGGAATGAAAGTCCTGATCGATTTCCATTATTCTGATTTCTGGGCAGACCCGGATAAACAGCAGGCACCAAAAGTATGGGCAGATTACACGATCGATGAAAAAGTGAAGGCAGTAAGCGAATATACTACAAAAAGCATCACAGAGCTGCGAGATGCCGGAGTCGACGTTGGCATGGTACAGGTCGGAAATGAAACCAACAATGGTGTCTGCGGCGAGACGAGCTGGGAAAATATGTGCAAGATCTTTGATGCAGGTGCAGATGCGGTACATGCGATCGACAGCAGTATCCTGGTTGCCGTTCATTTTGCAAATCCGGAAAAAAGCGGAACTTATGCAACCTACGCAAAGAACCTTTCAGACAATGAGGTAAGTTATGATGTGTTTGCATCTTCTTACTATCCATACTGGCATGGAACACTGGATAACCTGACCAGTGTACTTTCCAATATAGCAACCACCTATGGCAAAAAAGTAATGGTTGCAGAAACCTCATGGGCAACCACTTTAGAGGATGGCGACGGACATGAAAACACCGTCCGCGACGGAAATAATGATACCTATCAGGCAGGAATGGATTATGCGTTTACTGTACAGGGGCAGGCAAATGAAGTAAGAAGTGTCATTCAGGCAGTGAGGGATGTCGGAGATGCAGGTATCGGTGTATTTTACTGGGAGCCGGCATGGATCCCGGTACAGGTATACGACAGCACAGCATCGGATGCCGAGGCAGTTCTTGCATCCAACAAAGCAGCATGGGAAAAATATGGTTCCGGATGGGCAGCAAGCTATGCAGGAGAATACGATGCCAAAGATGCGGGAAAGTGGTATGGTGGTTCTGCCGTTGACAATCAGGCATTGTTTGATTTCAATGGAAAACCACTGGCATCCTTAAATGTATTTAAGTATGTGGATACCGGAGCAACTACGACAAAGAGACTGGATGGAGTCACAGATCCGGATGATATTGAGGTTTCCTATGGGGCAGATATTACAGCAGCACTGCCATCAGAAGTAACGGTAGAATACAATGATGGAACAAAAGATACCGCATCCGTCAGCTGGAACAATGGAGAAATTGCGGCAATCGTAACTTATGGAACCTATACCGTACATGGAACAATATCTTATACCGATGAAAGTGGAAATACAACAACATTGTATCCAAAATGCAAAGTATCCGTATTGCCGGAAAACCTGTTGCAGCAGGGCGGTTTTGAAGATGGCGCAGATGCATGGACTGTGGAAGGTGTTGGAGCAAAGGGAGTGTCCGATGAAACACCAAGGACTGGAAATCAGGAATTTCATTATTACATTGCAGATTCTGCAATCGATTTTACATTGACACAGAGTATAACAGCAGCGCAGTCCGGCGTTTATAGTTCTTACCTGTATATTCAGGGAAGTGCTGATACCGCAGTGGAACTGACACTTACCAATGACACACAGAAGACCTCACAGAGCGATACAGCAAACTGCGAGGGATGGAAGATCTGGCAGCAGCCAAAAGCAGAGGGTGTTGTGGCAACCGCAGGAGACCAGTTGACCGTAAGCATCCATGTGACCGGAGAGGCAGCAGGATGGGGAAGCATTGATGATGTTTACCTTTATCAGGCAGAGTCTTACGAGCAGTATACGATCACCTATGAATTAAATGGTGGAACAAACAATGCCAGCAATCCGGCATGTTATGATGAGACCATGGAAGTAACATTTAAAGAGCCAACCAAAGATGGCTGTACGTTTGCGGGCTGGTATCTGGATGCAGATTATAAAGAGGCAACGACAGGAATTGCAAGGGGAACCACCGGTGCGATCACCGTTTATGCAAAATGGGTATCTGACAATGTACCGGTTTCCAAAGTTACTTTAAACAAGACCAAAGTTGGACTTGGAAAAGGAAAGACCATTACCTTAAAGGTAGCCGTGACACCAAAAGAGGCGACCAATGCAAATGTAACATGGACTTCCTCCAATCCAAAGGTAGCTACCGTTGATGCAAATGGTAAGGTAAAAGCATTAAAATTCGGAAAAGCAACGATTACGGCAGAGGCAGCAGACGGAAGTGGAAGTAAGGCAATCTGTGAGGTTACCTGTGGTTATACGATCACTTATAAACTCAACAAAGGAACCAATAGCGAGAAGAACCCGGGGGCTTACTACAATGAGAAAGTTACATTAAAAAATGCGACCAGAAAGGGTTACACCTTTGCGGGATGGTATGCAGATAAGAAATTTAAGAAAAAAGTAACTGCGATCGCCAAAGGAACCAAAAAGAACGTGACACTTTATGCAAAATGGACGAAGGTAAGCGTCGGAAAGGCAACACTAAGTAAAGCAGCAAACGGTTCGAAACAGAGCATCAAAGTAACCGTAAAGAAAGTGGAGGGAGCAAAGGGATACCGTATCGTATATTCTACCGATAAGAAGTTTAAGAAAAACGTAGAAAGCGTATGGAGCAAAAAGACAGGAGCGACCATAAAAGGACTGGAAAAAGGAAAGACCTATTATGTAAAGGTATGCGCCTATAAAGTAGATTCTCAGAAAAATAAAGTATTTGGAAGCTACAGCAGTGTGAAAAAAGTAAAGATCAAGAAATAAAACAAAGCGGGAAATGGCTGCCAGCAAAAGCGGGCAGCCATTTCCTAAATTTTTATGAAGAATAGGGGAGGTGGGTTGGATTCTGTTGTAAAATCAGATAAGATGATATACAAGGTTACGACAGCAGGAGGGTACATGAAAAAGAAATTATACAGAAGCTTGCTTCTGGTGCTTGCCGCATTGGGTCTGGCAGGTTGTCAGAAAGAAAATAAAAAACCGGAAGTGGAAGAGGTGGAAACGGAGACCGAGAGTCCGCTCGAATCTTTTTTACAGGCAGAAGAGGAAAAGTACGAATATGTGATGCCGGAGGTTTATTCCGAAGATGCCACATTTGATGCGCTGGCAGATTTTCTGGCAGCTTATTATCAGATCCCGGAAGAAGAACTGGAAGAGACCAGATATTATTATAATTATGTTGATCTGAATGAAGATGGAACGAAAGAGATCATTGCGCTGACGGTCGGCGAGACGACATCCACATCCATGGGGGAATGTGTACTGGTGTTATCGCAGGAGGGAACAGATTTTACCGTGATCTCAGATCTGCGCAATGTCAGAACACCGGTCGTGATCAGTGATGAACTGACCGATGGCTGGCATGATCTGATCTATTATGTCTACGGCGGTGGACAGGAGGCCGGTTATCTGAAATGCCATTATATGGGGGCAGATGGTTATCAGAGCACGGAAGAGGATTTCCTGCCAGATCTCATTGGAATTACAGGAAAAAAAGTTCTGGCGGACAATCTCATAGATGATATGGATAAAGGGGACTATCTGACGCTGGTGCCGAAAAGTTCCTAAAGAAAAGACTTTATATTAGGGGGCTAAAATGATATAATTCATATCAAATGACCTTTTTGTAATGTGCCGTAACAGGCAGAAGAGAAGGAATGTCCGCACTTTCGGGCATAGGAGAAGAGATATGAAGAGCAATAAAATAAAACTGAAGGGAAAAATCCGCACGTATTATAATCTTCCTTTGATCATGACGATACCGCTGGTATGGATCAATATTTTCATTTATTCAGAAAATATCAAAGACGGTGCGGTTTTTTCCGGATTTGTCCTCCTTTATTTTGGAGTGATGTTAGTTGCGGCGAAGCGAAATAAGCCGCTTCTGATCAATGAGATGATCACATTTGCGACCCAGTACGGAAGTGTCCAAAAACAGTTGCTCAACGAATTTGAGATACCATATGCGCTGGTGGATTATAACGCAAAGGTTCTGTGGGTAAACGAGCAGTTCACTGAGATCACCGGCAAAAGCAAAAATTACCATAAGTCCATCACATCCATTTTCCCGGCTCTGACCAAGGAAATGCTGCAGCGGAGCGAGGGACAGGAGGAAGTAGACTTAACGTTAGAGGACAGAAGCTATCGCTGCTCTTTAAAACGGATCTATTTTGGTCCGATTGTAGAACAGAGCGAACTTGTGGCATTAGAGGACAGCACCGAATATCTGACGGCACTCTATCTTTTTGATGAGACGGAATTAAAACATTTATTCAAGGACAGAGAAGACCAGAAGATGGTCGCAGGACTTGTGTATATCGATAATTACGAAGAGGCACTCGACAGTATCGAGGATGTCAAACGTTCTCTGCTCGTTGCATTGATCGACCGTAAAGTCAACAAATATTTTACCGAGATCGATGCCCTTGTGCGTAAGATCGAAAAAGATAAGTATTTTGTAGTGTTTAAATACAAGTATCTTGCAAAATTAAGAGAAGACCGTTTTAATCTGATCGAAGATGTAAAGACCGTCAAAGTCGGAAATGAAATGGCAGTGACTTTAAGTATCGGTATCGGTGCAGATGGAGCAAGCTATACGCAGAATTATGAATATGCCCGTATGTCGATCGACCTTGCACTTGGACGAGGCGGTGATCAGGTTGTTGTAAGAGAGGGAGAGGAAGTTTCCTATTACGGCGGTAAGACACAGCAGGTAGAGCGTAACACCAGAGTAAAGGCAAGGGTAAAGGCACACGCACTCCGCGAGATCATCGAGAGCCGCGAGCATGTTATCATTATGGGACACAGTATCAGTGACGTGGACTGCCTGGGAGCAGCCATTGGTGTTTACTGTGCGGCAAGAAGTCTTGGCAAGAAAGCACAGATTGTTTTAAATGAGATCACATCCTCACTTCGTCCGCTGGTCGAATGTTTTACCGAGGAAAATGGATATCCGGCAGACTTATTTGTCAAAAATGAAGAGGCATTGCTTCTGACCAATGAAAATACCCTGGTCATGGTCGTGGACGTAAACCGCCCGAGCTATACAGAGTGCCCGGAGCTTTTAAAACGGAGCAATACAGTCTGTGTATTTGACCATCACAGACAGACCAGTGAGGTCATTGAAAATCCGGTGCTTTCCTATGTGGAACCATATGCGTCGAGTGCCTGTGAGATGATCGCAGAGGTATTGCAGTATTTTTCAGAAAATATCCGTCTTGCACCGAGCGAGGCAGATTGTATTTATGCAGGTATCCTGATCGATACCAATAACTTTATGACGAAAACCGGAGTCCGTACCTTTGAAGCGGCAGCTTATCTGAAACGTGCG
The DNA here is from genome assembly GCA_900550935.1 of uncultured Roseburia sp. GTDB lineage: Bacteria > Bacillota > Clostridia > Lachnospirales > Lachnospiraceae > Roseburia. The sequence goes on along the minus strand of URUD01000008.1, from coordinate 34,632 downwards.
GGCGCAGAGGTGACCCGTGTCCGTAAGATGCTCCGGAATGATATGGCAGATTACAAAGCACGCGCAGAGGCGGTGCGCCATGCGGAAGTATATCGCGGTGCATTTGCGATCTCTGTCTGTCCGGCAGATAAGGTAGAGAGCCCGACTATCGTAGGATCACAGGCAGCAAATGAGCTGCTCAATATCGTGGGCATCAAGGCATCTTTCGTGCTGACCGAATATCAGGGAAAGATTTATGTAAGTTCACGTTCCATCGATGAGATCAACGTGCAGCTGATCATGGAGCGTCTCGGCGGAGGCGGACACTTAAATATGGCAGGTGCGCAGCTTACCGACTGTACGGTATTACAGGCAAAACACATTATACAGGACACCATTGACGAGATGTTAAAGGAAGGAGATATCCAGGAATGAAAGTAATATTATTAGAAGATGTAAAATCATTAGGAAAAAAAGGTGAAGTCGTAAACGTCAGTGATGGTTACGCAAGAAATATGATCTTCCCGAAAAAATTAGGAGTCGAGGCAACATCAAAGAACTTAAACGACTTAAAATTACAGAATCAGCATGCAGATAAAGTGGCGCAGGAAAATTATGAGGCAGCTCTTGCATTTGCAGAAGAATTAAAGGACAAAAAGATCACAGTCAAGATGAAAGCAGGAGAGGGCGGAAGAACTTTCGGTTCTGTTTCCACCAAGGAGATCGCAGCAGCAGCAAAAGCACAGCTGGGTGTGGAGCTGGATAAGAAAAAGATGCAGCTGCCGGAGCCGATCCGTACCTTCGGAATGACAGAGGTTTCCATTAAACTTCATCCAAAGGTAATGGGCAAATTTACCGTACATGTGGTAGAAGAATAAAAGGCGTTTGGAAAGGCATGGTTAAAAGTTTATGGAGGAAGCATTAATCAAGCGGATTATGCCAAACAGCTTAGAGGCAGAGCAGTCTGTTATAGGCTCCATGATCATGGACAAAGATGCCATCGTTACGGCGATGGAGATGTTGATCAGCGAAGATTTTTATCACAGACAGTATGGTATTTTGTTTGATACCATGATTGAGTTATACAACAAAGGGCTGCCGGTGGATCTGGTAACCTTGCAGAACAAATTAAAAGAAAAAGATGTGCCGGCGGAGATCGCAAGTCTGGAATTTGTGCGTGAGCTGATGACAGCTGTGCCGACTTCAGCAAATGTGAAGTACTATGCGCAGATCGTAAAAGACAATTCCATGCGCCGGAAGCTGATCAAATTAAATGAAGAGATAGAAAATGAGTGTTATCTCGGCAAAGAGAGCGTCGAGACCGTTATGGATATCACGGAGAAAAAGGTATTTGACCTGCTTTCTGCAAGAGGCGGCGGTGGAGATTATACGCCGATCCGCCAGGTGGTAATGAACGCGCTCGAAAAGATTGAAAATGCGGCAAAGACATCGGGGACCGTAACCGGTATCCCGACCGGATTTATTGACTTGGATTACCGGACAGCAGGATTACAGCCGTCCGATCTGATCCTGATCGCGGCGCGTCCGTCCATGGGAAAAACAGCGTTTGTTTTAAATATCGCGCAGTATGTTGCCTTCCATGAGCATATGTGCACCGCGATTTTTTCTCTCGAGATGTCCAAGGAACAGCTCGTAAACCGTCTGTTTTCCTTAGAGTCAAGAGTGGATGCCCAGGCACTTCGAACCGGTAACCTGTCCGATACCGACTGGGAGAAGCTGATCGAGGGAGCCGGTATCATCGGTAATTCCGAGCTCATCATCGATGATACGCCGGGTATTTCGATCGCGGAGATGCGCAGTAAATGCCGGAAATATAAGTTAGAGCATGACTTAAAGCTGGTCATTATCGATTACTTACAGTTGATGTCCGGCTCGGGAAAGAGTTCCGATTCCAGACAGCAGGAGATCTCGGATATCTCCCGTTCCTTAAAGGCGCTGGCGAGGGAATTATCGGTTCCTGTCATCGCACTTTCGCAGTTGTCCCGTGCGGTTGAGCAGCGACCGGATCACAGACCGATGTTATCCGACCTTCGTGAGTCCGGAGCGATCGAGCAGGATGCCGATGTGGTTATGTTCATTTACCGTGATGATTACTATAATCATGATTCTGACATGAAAGGAATTTCAGAGATCATCATTGCAAAACAGAGAAATGGTCCGATCGGAACGGTAAATCTGGTATGGCTGCCTCAGTACACCAAATTTGCCAATATGGAAAAATAAAAACATTCTTTTGCCATATCGTGTCGCAATAAGACGAGCGATTTTCGTTGTATGCACCAGAAAGGTTGCTTATAATGTAAGTTAGTAGATAGATGCAATGTGTATTATCGAAGAAAAAGGAGAAAACTCTCCGAAAGATATGGAGGAACTGGAATGGAAAAAGTGCGTTACATGATTTCAGATGCCGCCAATATTGTAAAGGTGGAGTCGCATGTATTGCGTTACTGGGAAGAGGAACTGGAGCTTGACATTCCAAGAAACGAATTAGGGCACCGGTATTACACCAAAGAAAACATTCAGGAGTTCCAGAAGATAAAAGAATTAAAAGAGCAGGGCTATCAGCTTAAAGCGATCCGAATGATCGTACATAATCTGCCGATTGATACGCAGCCGGATTTTCTGCCGGTGGAAGAAAAGAAGCCGGATCTAAGACAGGCTCTGCCAGATGAAACAAAGAAACCGGAAAAGCTGATGAGCCAGCCGTCTCATCAGAGTATTTTAGATAATACGGAAAAGATGGCACAGTTTACCGAGCTTATGACTGAGATCGTTGGAAAGGCACTCGCGGCAAATAATCAGGATCTGAGCAAAACCATCAGCAATGATGTGGGAGAACAGGTGTTAAAAGAGATGAATTACCTGATGCGGGAACGGGAAGAAGCCGATGAAGAACGGTTTCGGAAGCTGGATGCGGCAATCCGTGGCAATTTAAAGAAAAAAGAACCCAGAAAGTGGGGACGAAAAAAAGAATAAGTTTAAACAAAAAAGCCACTTTGACATAGTCAAAGTGGCTTTTTTATACCTGTTTTACTTTCCAAAAGCAGGATCATCAAGGATGTCTTTGCACATTTCAATATATTTATCCGGGCGGTAATCGGTTGCACCGTCAATCAATGGATTTGCGCGGAAGATGTCGCGTCCTGCAAGTGTGAGGTCAATGGTTGCAGTATACATGTCGCATTCGATGGCAAGCGGGTCGGTAAATTTGTGACCGGCATAGTAATGAACTTCCCAGAAGTTACGGCTTGGCCCCATGATGCTGCTTCCACCCCAGAACTCGTTGTAGAGATCTTTGCCGCCAAGGTTGGAGGAGACGATATACATCTGATTGGTAATGACATGTGCTTCCAGTGTGGTAGTACCCAGTGCAATGCCGTGGCATTTTGCAAGTGCGGTGCAGTTGATGTGCATTCTGGCACCTTTTGCACCCTCGTAACGGATCATTTCCGGGAAGCAGTAAGAGTCATAACAGATGGAAATACCGATCGGCCCCCATTCGGTATCGATGACACATGGCTTGTCTCCTCTGGTTGCCCAGTGTGGTTCCGGATAAGGAAGGTGCATTTTGCGGTAAGAGCGGATCAGACCTTCCGGACCACAGATGGCAAGTGCATTATAGATTACAGAAGGATCATCCGGGTCACGCTCCGGCATACCAAAGACAGCGTAGATACCAAGTTTTTTGGTCAGTTCGCCAACTTCTAAAGAAGAAGGACCCGGAATGAGCTCAGCCTCTTTGGACTGCATTTTTTCGGCCTTTGGTTTTTCCTCTTCATCATCATAACCGGTAAGTGCCATTTCCGGGAAAACAACAAAATCGGAACCTTTTTTTGCAGCCGCTTCAATATATCCTTTGATACGGTTTAAGTTTTTGGCTTTATCGCCCCAGGTAGCATTAAATGTAACAGTAGAAACGGTAATAATGTCTTTTTTCATAATAGTAGTCTCCTTTCGAACAATGAAAAAAGCGCAACTGGAATGAAAAACACTCCGTTGCGCTTCTGTTAGATGCAATTTAGCATAGAAAAAACAGAAATACAACAGAAAAAAGTTAGGTCATACAGGAAAAAAGTTAGGTTGCCTGTCGTGCTGCTTCAAGAAACAGAGCGCAGCCCCGCCATAAGACATCTTCATCAATCTAAAATTTAGGATGATGGTGTGGGAAAATACAGCCTTTTTCAAAAGGGAAAAGGAAGATACATCATTGATAAGTGCAGGTGCGCCGGGAATGATGTTTACGGTTGCAGTTGCCCGAAGTGATCTGGCAGTAAGTTCTGAGATTTCTGTCACTCTTTGCCAGAGAAAGGAACGCATATCGGCAGAAAGTGCGCGAATAGTTCCTTCCAGATCACATTCCGATGGAATGCAGTTATAAGTACTGCCTCCATGGATCTGGCAGACAGCGATACACGCAGAAGTGGCAGATGAGATTTCCTCTCCGGTCTGAAAGAGAAAAAGAAATTTGCCATGAAATTCGTGCAGATGTTCCTTTAGATAAAGGAACGCCAAGGGCTGTTAATTGTTTTTTGAGATAGGATGAGGTCAGTGGCAGATCTGTTCCAGTCTCCGGGATACGGTGAAGTTCTCTCCGGTAGAGGACAGTTTGTTCATTTAAAGAAGAATAGTTTGATGGTTTCATAAGATACCTCCTTTAGAAAAACTAACGTGAAACAAGATGATGTAACGAATGTTATCAGTTAATAGGTATAAGTCAATGGAATTGAGGGAAAACTAATTTTTTTCCGGGTAAATGCAAAGTTAATTCGGTTTACTTTGTGCCTGGTTCCGATATAATGAATTGCAACAACAGGGAACAAAAACGACGAGCAAAGACGCTTTGGTAGATACCAGGGCGTCTTTTTTTATGGCGGTGCATATTCCCGAGTACAAAAAGAGGAGAGAAAATATTATGAAGAAATGGAAAAACAATTTAAAAAAAGTAACCTCGGCAATCCTGATCGCAGCCATGACAATGGGGCTTATGGCGTGTGGCAGTGGTAGTAGTAGCAGTTCATCCTCTGGCGGCGGAGACACACTGAAAGTTGGATTTATGAGTGATCAGTCAGGAGACAACGCATTGACCTGTAATGTAGAAGCATTTCAGCTTGCGGTCGATGAGATCAACGAAGCAGGCGGAGTTCTTGGAAAGAAGATCGAGCCAGTGATCGTGGATGGACAGAGTGATACCCAGCGTTATCAGAACCTGGCAAAAGAGCTGATCCTTGAAGATAACTGTGATGTGGTATTCCAGGATGGAACAAGTGCAAACCGTGAAGCAATCCGTTCCACCTTTGAGGAAAACAAAAAACTTCTGATCTATCCGACTTTCTATGAAGGTGGTGTGGCAAGCAGATATTGTATCTGTACAGGAACCGGACCGGAGCAGACGATCTTACCGCTGATGCAGTACATCAAAGATAACAATGTAGGTTCCAAAGTATATATCCTGGCAGCGGATTATAACTATGGACAGATCTCAGCACAGTGGGTACAGGAGTATTGCAAACAGCTTGGACTTGAGGTCGTAGAGACAGAGTTCTCTCCACTTGGAACCTCCCAGTTCAGCAGCTCTATCAGCAAGATCGAGCAGTCCGGTGCAGATATCGTATACACCTTATTAGTAGGTGCAGCACAGTGTTCTTTCTTTGATCAGTGGGTAAGTGCAAATGTAGACGGTGTGGAACTTGCATCCACCTGTAATATTGCATATTCCTATGAGCAGAAAAAAGTAGCAGCACCGGGACTTTCCGGAATGCTTTCCGCAGCAAACTTTTTTGAAGATATGGATACCGACAGTGCAAAGAAATTTGTAACAGATTTCCGCGCAAAATACCCAGACGAGGCATGTATTACAAATCAGGCAGAAGCCGTATACGCTTCCGTATACTTATGGAAAGCAGCAGTGGAAAAAGCAGGAACTGCAGAGACCGAAGCAGTGATCGACGCATTTGATACGGATGAAGTAAGCGTGGAGGCACCATCCGGAACTGTAAAGGTGGATGGAGCAACACATCAGGCAGTACTTACAGTAACCATCGTACAGGTGCAGGATGACCATTCTTTAAAGACCTTACAGACAACTTCTAATATCGAGCCTTCCTATTTAAAAGACCTTGGTATTGATATCAGAAAAGAAGATCCACAGACACAGTATTCTCCATTAGAGAATGGAACCGGTAACTAAGGAAAAAAGGAAAGAAAATGTAAATGGAATGTGCTGCCGGCAAGACGAAAAAGTCTTCGACAGCACATTTCATTCCCTGAGGGGAGAAAGAGGTGATGATATGTTTGGAGATATCTTTGCATATGTATATCAGTTTATTGACAGTTTTGCCTTTCTGGTTCTGGCGGCACTTGGTATGGCGATCATCTATGGAATGATGGGCATTACAAACATGGCACAGGGGGAACTGATCATGATCGGTGCCTATGTGACGGATATTATGGTGTGTAATCTCGGCATGCCGCTGGTGGTTGGAATATTGGTTGGTACCATATTTACCGGATTTGTTGGTTTATTGATGGACCGGCTGATCATAAAAAGGTTATATGACAGACCACTTGACTCGGTTGTGGCAACCTGGGGACTCAGTATTGCCTTAGCGCAGTTAATCTACATTATATTTGGACCGAGCATGACGGGCGTAAGTATTCCATTGGGTTCCTTTAAAGTGGCAGGAAGATCCTATTCCTATTATCGCCTGCTTTTGGTAGCGGTCGCGCTGATTTTGATCCTGATCACCTATCTGGTATTCAAATACACGAAATTCGGACTTCATTCCAGAGCAACCATGCAAAACCGTGATATCGCAAACAGCCTTGGAGTTAATGCCAATAAGATGAATGCCGGAACTTTTATGCTTGGTTCCGCACTGGCAGGACTCTGTGGTGGACTTTATCTTCCAACCATGTCATTAACACCGAGCTACGGCGAGAGCTTTTTGGTACAGAGCTTTGTAACTGTCCTGGTCGGTGGTGCAGATCCGCTGCTGGGAACCGTACTTGCAGGCGGTGGTCTTGGAATCGTACAGAGTATTCTGAATATGAAATTTAACACGTTTTATGGCAAAATTGGTATCCTGCTCATGGCAATCCTGTTTATCCGTATCCTTCCGGATGGTTTCTCCGGATACTTTAATGCAGTTCGCCTGAAAGCAAAATTAAAGAAAGAAAAGAACAGGGGGGATCGATAATGAAGGATTTAAAAACAATCTGTTCGGAAAATATCACAGCACTCATCGTTTTTATTTTTGCGATCGTGTTTCCAATGTTTCAGTCTGCCTATAAAGTAGACCAGTTTACAGGATTTTATGTAACCTGTCTGCTATCCTTCAGTATTATCTTAATTTGGGGCTATACCGGTATCTTTAGCTTTGGACAGGCGGCATTTTATGGCATCGGAGCTTATACCTATGCGATCATCAGCTTGTGTTCAGACAAAAATCTGACCATTCTTGCAGCCATTGCAGGAATTGCCATTGCAGGCGTTTTTGCTTTAGTATTAGGCTATTTTATGTTTTATGGCGGTGTTAATGAGATCTTTACCGGTATCATCACATTGTGTATCTCCATTGTGTGTGAAACCTTTATCGTGCAGACCAGTGGACCGGAGTGGAAGATCCTCGGCGTATGGATCGGCGGCTACAACGGATTGAACAATATCCCGAAGATCAAGGTAGGTGATTTTACACTGACCGGTGTCCCACTTTATTTCTTTGTGATCGCAGTCGTATTTCTTATTTACTTTGGCTTCCGTAAACTGACCCATTCCAATACTGGATATGCGTTGTTTGGAGTCAGAGAGAGCAAACAGAGAAGTGAGCTGTTTGGTTATAAAACAGCAAAGATCCAGACTTTGGCATTTGGTGCAAGCGGTGCGCTGGCAGGACTCGGCGGTGTTTTGTTTTCTGCATGGAGCGGTTATGTGGTGCCATCTACCCTTTCGGTTGATAATTCCACGGTTGCCGTTGTCATGGTAGCTCTGGCGGGCAGAAAAAATGTAACCGGCGCGCTGATCATGACACTTGTTTATTCTTACTTTACCCATCAGCTGGCAGCCAGCGGAAATGTGTTCTCTAACGTCATCTTAGGTGTGCTTCTGGTACTGATCGTTATGTTTATGCCGGAAGGTGCACTGGTGGAACTGTTTAAGAAGCTGGATGCGTTATTTGGAAGTATTTTGAGTAAAAAGAAGAAAACAGCTTAGAGAGGAGGAGAGGAAACATGGCAAACATCGAAACTCCAAAGGAAAAAATATTGGTATTGGATAAAGTGTCCAAACAGTTTGGTGGTATCCAGGCGGTGGAGGATTTTTCCATGAGCATGGACAAAGGGGAGCTGCGCTGTCTGATCGGACCAAACGGAGCAGGAAAGACAACCGTTTTTAAGATGGTAATGGGTGTTTACCCGGCATCCTCCGGACGTATCGTATTTCAGGGCGAGGACATTACAAGTATTTCGGCATCCAAACGTGCACGAAAAGGAATGAGTATCAAAATGCAGGTTCCAGGCGTCTATGAGGAACTGACTCTCCGCGAGAATATGAGAATCGCGGCAGAAAATTACGTGCCGAAAAAACAGCTTGCCGAAGAAATAGATCGTCTGATCGAGCTGGTACACATTCAGGATCTGGGCAATCCACAGGTAAAAAATATGTCGCATGGACAGCAGCAGTGGTTAGAAATTGCGATGGCACTGGCGTCAAATCCGGCATTACTTTTACTGGATGAGCCGGCAGCAGGACTTGGACCGGAAGAGACAGAATTTACGGCAGAGCTGGTAACTTCCTTAAATAAGCAGGGACTGTCCATCTTATTTATTGAGCATGATATGAACTTTGTGCGCAAGATCGCAGATCAGGTAACGGTATTGTATTACGGAAAGAAATTTGCGGAGGGCGCGATTGAAGACATTGTAAATGACGAGCGCGTTATCCAGATCTATCTTGGAAATTCATAAAGGGGGTGTGTGGTATGGAAGATATGATAAAAGTGGATCATCTTGTATCGGGATATGAAAAAGTTATGATCCTTCATGGCGTTGATCTGGCAATGGAAAAGGGAGAGGTCATTTCTGTAATAGGAAGAAACGGTGTCGGAAAAAGTACACTGATGAAAACTTTGATCGGGCTGGTTCGCACCAATGACGGAACGATCACCTATGAGGGCGAGGATATTACAAAACGGAAAGCTTATGAGCGCGCCTGGAGAGGACTTGGCTATGTACCACAGGGACACATGGTATTTCCGAGACTGACTGTGGAAGAAAACCTGATGATGGGAGAAAACATTAACAAGATAAAAGGAAAAAAGCCGGATTATGACCTGATCTATGAGTATTTCCCAAGATTAAAGGAAAGACGGACCCAGATGGCGGGAACGATGTCCGGTGGAGAACAGGCAATGCTTTCGATCGGACGTGTGCTGACTGGAAATTTAAAGGTAATGCTTTTAGATGAGCCATCCGAGGGAGTCCAGCCGAATATCGTAGAGCAGATAGGCGACATCATTTTAAGGATCAACAAAGAACTTGGGATCAGCGTTTTACTGGTAGAGCAGCATATCGGTCTGATCCAGCAGGTATCCCAGAGATGTTATGCCATGGATAAAGGGATGGTTCAGACTGCACTGACCAGGGAAGAACTGCTCAACTATGATGAGATCAAGAAATATCTGTCTGTATAGAAAGGGGTGCGTTGTATGTCCAAAATGACCAAGGAAGATATTATGAAAATCGTTGAGGAAAAGGATGTCAAATTTATCCGCCTTCAATTTACGGATGTGCTTGGAAGATTGAAAAATGTTGCAATCACAAGCAGCCAGTTGGAAAAGGCACTGGATAATAAGATCATGTTTGATGGATCTTCCATCGAGGGCTTTGTGAGGATTGAGGAGTCAGATATGTATCTGCGGCCGGACCCGGATACCTTTGCCATCCTGCCGTGGCGTCCAAAGGAAGATTCGGTAGCCCGTATGATCTGTGATGTCTATGACCCGGAAGGGAATCCGTTTATGGGAGACCCGAGATACTGCTTAAAACGAGCTTTAGATGAGGCAGAAGATATGGGATTTCAGTTTCACGTAGGACCGGAGTGTGAGTTCTTTATCTTCCATACAGATGAGGTAGGAAGACCGACGACGTTGACCCATGACACCTCAGGCTATTTTGACCTGGGACCGATGGACCTGGGTGGAAAAATCCGAAGAGAAATCTGTCTGATGCTTGAAAAAATGGGATATGAGATCGAGACGTCCCATCACGAGGTGGCAGTAGGTCAGCATGAAGTTGACTTTAAATATGAAGAGGCCTTAAAGACCGCGGATGATATTATGACCTTTAAACTTGCGGTAAAATCTGTGGCACAGAAAATGGGAACCTGTGCGGTATTCCTGCCAAAACCATTGCAGGGACAGAACGGCTCTGGTATGCACACGAATATGTCTTTGACAAGGGATGGCGAAAATGTATTTTATGATCCAAAGGATCCGATAAAAAACGGACTGAGTGAGACGGCATACCAGTTTATCGCCGGCATTATGGAACACATCCCTGCCATTACAGCAATCGCAAATCCATTAGTCAATTCCTATAAACGGCTTGTTGCCGGTTATGAAGCACCAGTTTATGTGGCATGGTCCTGTAAAAACAGAAGCCCGCTGATCCGTATCCCGGCATCCAGAGGAAGCGCGACGCGCGTGGAACTGCGTTCTCCTGATCCAACCGCAAATCCGTATCTGCTTTTGGCATGCTGCCTTCGTGCTGGCCTGGATGGTATCAAAAAAGGACTGACTCCACCGGCAAGTGTGGATGAAAATATTTTTGCCATGAGTGAGAAAGAGCTGGAAGAAAGAGGAATCGGCGCACTTCCGGCAAATTTAAACGAAGCTCTGCATGCCTTAGAGCAGGATGAGATCATCAAGGATATTCTTGGACCACATATTGTGGAAAACTATATTTTGGCAAAGCAAAAAGAGTGGAAAGAATATTGCGAGAACGTTTCAGAATGGGAAATTCAGAAGTACATCAAAGAGTACTAATAGAATAGTTTGAACTATTAGTACAAAACATTATACTTGTCAGAAAACTAGGAGATAAAGAATGAGTATTGCAAAAACAGACTTTATTTATTTAAGTGAAAGTGATATGATAAGGGCAGGCGTGACAGATATGGCACGTTGCGTTGAGGAAATGGAAGAGGTATTAAAGTTTCTTGCAAAGGGCGATTACATGATGTCAGGTTCAAACCACAATTCGCATGGGGCAATGGTGTCTTTTCCGGACGAACCGGAATTTCCCAATATGCCAAAGAACGGACCCGACCGCAGATTTATGGCGATGCCTGCTTATGTGGGCGGCAAATATGATATGGCGGGAATGAAATGGTATGGCTCCAATGTCGAAAATGGAAAGAAGGGACTGCCGCGTTCCATCCTCATGCTTATGTTAAACGATAAGGACACAGGGGAACCGAAGGCATTAATGTCTGCCAACCTGATCAGTGCATACCGTACCGGGGCAATCCCAGCAGTCGGAGTCAAACATCTTGCACCGGCAGGGGCAAAAGTGCTCGGGATCGTAGGCCCGGGAAATGTCAGCAAGGCGATGACAGAGGCTTTCTGCACAGTTTGTCCTACAGTAGAGAGGGTAAAGGTAAATGGAAGAAGCACGGCTTCCCTCGAACGTTATCAGGAATTTGTTAAAACACATTGTCCAGGCGTAAAAGAGATTGAAGTTGTAGAGACCATGGAGGCGGCAGTGCGGGATTCTGATATCGTAGGAATTGCCACATCAAGCCCGGTAAAGGTCGAGGACTATCCATTTATCGAAGAGGCATGGATCAAGCCGGGGGCATTGCTTTGTCTGCCGGCAACAGTAAACTTTTCGGATGACTTTATTGCGCACCGCTGCAAAAAGGTGGTCGATAATATGGGGCTTTATGATGCCTGGGCAGAGGAATTTCCATATCCGACGTTTGGAGACATCACGATCATCGGTTCCAAGTTTACAGACATGATCCATGAGGGAAAGCTAAAGAGAGAAGATGTAGTGAATATAGGAGATATCCTGTCGGGAAATGCCGTCGGCAGACAGGATGAAAAAGAGATCATCCTGTATTCAGTCGGTGGTATGCCGGTAGAGGATGTTGCCTGGGGTAAGGTAATTTATGACAATGCCATAGAGAAAGGTATCGGAGTGAACTTGAATCTCTGGAATGGTCCTGCGATGCTTTAGCGGCATAGGAAGGACGGAAGCGATTCATGGATACCGGTTTATTGATACCAAGGCAGCCATATCATATGCTGTTGACGGAACAATATACGAAAAAGATTGTGCTGGAGTACGGAATATCGCATTTTTATGAATGCAGGGTCAGCAACGGAGTGTCGGAGATCAAGACCTCCGTTCCTGATGGCTGCATTGATGTCATGTTTTACTGGAGCACGGATTACAGGAAAATGGGAGCTGATGTGATCGGAACGCTTTTACAGCCACATGCAGTAAAAGTGCACAGCGGCTACCATTATTTTGGTGTCCGCTTTCTGCCGGGACAGAGATTTCTGTTTGATGATACGCCGTTTTCAGAAATGGTAGAGCATGCGATCCCGTTACAGGATCAACCGGAGAACCATGCTTTAATTGAAAAAATTGCAATGGCAGCAGATTTTGAAAGCCGTATCGCAGCGTTTATGGCGTATTATCTTCCAAAATACCTTGCGGATAAAAGCAATGCAGTGATGGATGGCATCAGCCATCATATGTTACAGGAGATCCTGAACAGAAGAGGAAATGTGAAGATCTCGGAACTGGCAGAGAGCATGGGCTATTCGGAGCGTTACATCAGCCGGATGTTTGCCGAAAAGACCGGGATCGCACCGAAGAAATTCTGCCGGATCATCCGTTTCCAGAATGCATTGCAGGAGATCGAGGAAAAATGTATCGACCACTATGAACTCTGTGATATCAGTGAGATCGGCTATTATGACGAAGCACATTTTATCCATGATTTTAAGACATTCAGCGGGCAGAGCCCGGTAAAATTTGTTAATGATCTGAAACAGGAACGTATGATGGAAAGACTCAAAATTCTGTAAAATTTAAAATAGGTCTGTTTTTTACAATCCAAATCGATTCGAAAACGCTAAAATAGTCACAAACAAAGGACAACGGTGTCTGGTATTTACCAGATGCCGTTTTTTGTTTATAGAAATACAAAAGAAGGTCGAGGTGAGCGTAATGGATCAGACGTCACTGTTTTTACAAGAAGGTCATACAAGAGATCTGGATATCTTAGAGCAGGCATTCACCTGTGCTGCCGGATCGGCAGACTTAGAAAAAAAGATGTTCTGGGAGCGGCAGGCAAAAGATGCATTAGAGCGGCTGCGTGGTACAGTATTCCAGTTTGAGAATATCAAAAAGGAACAGGTTATAAGCACCTGTGAGTATGAGCGTATTCGAAAAATGCTCCTTGACGGGGAGGAAACCTTTTTTCAGATACTCGAGGGCGTATTTTACCATGCTGAAAGAAATCGCGGGATAAAAGCATATGAGATCCAGGTGGAAATGCAGGCAATGTTTGACAGTCTGTATGAAGACATTCTTGTCCGGTATGAATATTTTCCACTTTATTTTGAAAAAGAAGAAATGACATTATCAGAAAAGCAGATCTCCACCGAAGAACTGCGGGAGGAGATTCTTGCGATCGCCAGAAAAATCTATTATCTTGTCACAAAATTCAACATTCATACGGATAGCGAACTGATCCGGCAGGTGGCGGAATATGCGTGGGAAAATGTGGAAAACGATATCAGTCTGGAAAAGATAGCAGATACGTTTTTTGTAAATAAAACCTATCTGAGCCATCTGTTCAAGCAGGAGACAGGAAGAAATTTTGTGAATTTCTTTACCGAGATCCGTATGCTCCGCAGCCATGTCTTGCTCCGGCATCATTGTAAGGTGTACGAATGTGCATTGCAGCTTGGCTACGAAGATACAGAATACTTCAGCAAGGTGTTTAAAAACTACTATAGATGCAAACCTACAGAATATATGGCGATGCAGAATAACCAAGCATTTTGTCATAGTAGTCCCGCCGTCTGTCAGCAATGATATGGGTTCTTGGTCCCCAACAGCGGGAAGCTTTTGCACTGCGCAGATCAACATCGGCATAAATGATCTCTTCTTTATCGCTGCCAGCTTTGGCTAAAACAGAACCTTTTGGACTGGTGATAATGCTGTTTCCCACCCATTTGGTACCGCGTTCCTGTCCTACACGGACGGAGGCGGCAATGTAGACACCATTGCAGTGAGAATTTGCAATACATAAAGTATTTGCCATTGGCATTTCACTTGAAACAATGTTTTCATCCAGGACCCAGCCAGAGGGAGAGCAGATAAGATCAGCACCCTGAAGAGTCAGAAGACGGATTGTTTCCGGAAACCACAGATCATAGCAGATCATAATGCCGATACGGCCAAGTCTGGTGTCAAAAACAGGAAATCCGGTATGGCTTTCTTCACAGTAAAGCTTTTCGGTTGACCACATGTGCATTTTACGGTAGGTTCCGATGTAACCTTCTTCGGGACCTACAAGCACGGCTGAGTTATATAAATGAATGCCTTCTTTTTCATATAGACCGGCAATGATATAGACATCCCGCTCGGCAGCTTTTTTGATCAGAGCCTGTACACAGTTTCCGGAAGGAATTTCTTCTGCAACAGCAGCAGCTTCCTCATAGGAAGTGAAAATGTAGCCCTGATAAATGCCTTCTGGGAGAATGACGAGCTTGGCACCATGGTCTGCAGCCTCCTCTACATAGGAAAGCATTTTCTGAAGTGTGGAAGCCATCTGACCATTTTTGCAGTTCATCTGAACCGCAGCAATTTTAGTATCCATGATAATTCCCTCCATTTCAAATTGAATTGTTGAGAATTAGTATAAAGCGTTATGCAAAATAGAAAAGGGAGAAAACTTACAAAAATCCCCTAAAAAACTTATGAATAAAAGCTATCAGGAGGTAGAACGTATGAAACTGACATTAAAGGAAGAAGAACGACTGATCATTTTTGAGGTTGCAGAACTTGCAAGACGGAGATGGAAACGGGGACTGAAACTCAATTATGTGGAAGCAGATGCCATTATCTGTGATGAACTGTTAGAGCGGGCAAGAGCCGGGTGTAATACACTGACCGAGCTGATCTCCATCGGTTCCCAGATCATCTCGTTAGAGGATGTGATGGAGGGAACGGAGAGACTGCTTCCATTCATCCAGCTTGAAGTGCTGATGCCGGATGGGACAAAACTGGTCAGTATCCACAACCCCATTCGTCTGGAGAAAAAAGAAGACACGATAAAAGAACTGCTGTCAATGGTATAACGTAATACGGCAAAAACAGGATGGGAGGAAGAACGATGTATCAGATTGGTGAAATTATTTCAAATGGAAAAGACGTTATTTTAAACGAAGGGAGACGGACGCAGGAGCTGATCGTTTCCAATCTGGGAGACCGGGCGATCCAGGTCGGCTCGCATTATCATTTTTTTGAAGTGAATAAGGCACTCAGATTTGACCGGGAAAAGGCGTTTGGGATGCACCTTGATATTCCGGCAGGAACTGCCGTAAGGTTTGAACCGGGGGAAGAGAAAAAGGTAACGGTCGTAGAATATGCAGGAGACCGCATTATGAGAGGATTCAACGGGCTGACAAATGGACCGGTGGAACAGGAAGAAGTAAAAGAGGCAGCGATCCGGCGGGCAATAGAAAAAGGCTTTATATAGTAGGAGGAAGATGGATATGGCGTACAGAATGAAAAAAGAGGAATATGTAAATATTTACGGACCAACGACCGGCGATAAAGTGCATCTTGCAGATACCGGATTAGTCATAGAGATCGAGAAAGATTATGCCGAGGGTCATTATGGAGATGAAGTCATTGCGGGAGGCGGAAAATCCTGCCGGGATGGAATGGGACAAAAACCGGGTATTACGGCGCAGGAAGGCGGGCTGGATCTCGTCATTACCAACATGATCTTTTTAGATCCGGTGCTTGGAGTGATAAAAGGAGATATGGGCATCAAGGACGGAAAGATCGTCGGAGTCGGAAAAGCGGGAAATCCAGATACCATGGACATTACACCGGGACTTGTCATCTGTCCGGAGACAGAGATCATAACCGGAGATCCGGGCTGGATCGCGACGGCAGGAGGCATTGATGTGCATGTGCATTTCGAGTCACCGCATCAGGCGTGGGAGGCACTCAGCAACGGACTTACCACAATGATAGGCGGAGGCTGTGGTGCCAAGACACTCAGCATTGAAGCACCGGGACCGTTTAATCTTAAAAATATGATCGAATCCTTTGAAAATGTTCCGGTCAATATCGGACAGCTTGCCAGAGGAAATTCCTGTGAGCCGGAGGCGATCCGGAACCAGGCGAAGAGCGGAGCCATCGGAATGAAGATCCATGAGGACTGGGCGGCAACCCCGGAAGTCATCAATACCTGTCTTTCGGTTGCGGATGAAATGGATTTTTCGGTGCAGATCCATACAGACACGTTAAATGAATCCGGATTTGTGGAGAGTACCATCGGAGCGATCGGTGGAAGGACCATGCACGCGTACCATACCGAGGGAGCCGGAGGAGGACATGCCCCGGATATCATCAAGATCTGTGGCGAGCCAAATATCCTGCCGTCCTCTACCAATCCGACGAACCCGTATACGGTCAATACGGTGGATGAACATCTGGATATGATCTTCGTGGCACATCATCTAAACCCGGATGTGCCGGAGGACGTTGCGTTTGCGGATTCCAGGATACGGAAAGAGACCATAGCGGCAGAAGATGTCCTGCATGATCTGGGCGCGATCAGCATGATCGGTTCGGATTCCCAGGGGATGGGACGTGTCGGGGAGTCGGTTATCCGTACCTGGCAGCTTGCATCGAAGATGAAACAGCAGAGAGGATCATTGCCGGAGGAAACCGGAGACAACGACAACCAGAGAGTGCTCCGTTATCTTGCAAAATATACGATCAATCCGGCGATTACCTTTGGAATTGATGAGTACGTGGGTTCCTTACAGCCGGGACGGATTGCAGATATTGTGATCTGGAAGAGCGAGTTTTTCGGGACAAAGCCGGAAATGGTATTAAAATCAGGATTTCTCGCATGGGCTCCCTGTGGAGATGCCAATGCTTCGGTGGCATGGGGCGAGCCGCTTATCTATAAAGCGCAGTATGGTGGCTTTGGCTCCTGCTGTAATACGTTATCAAAAGTATTTGTCACAAAGGCAGCGATCGCAGACGGGCTGGCAGAAAAATTAAAGATATCCGGACAAAAGCTGCTGCCGGTCAAAAATACCCGCACCATAGGGAAAAAAGATATGGTCAGAAACAGCTACTGTCCGAAGATCGAGGTAGACCCGGAGACGTATGAAGTATACGCGGATGGAGAGCTGATGACATGCGAACCGGTGGAAGTGGTGCCGCTTGGACAGAAATATTATTTCCGTTAAAGTGAACTGTAAAATAACAAGGGGATGGAGGAGAAACAGATGGTGATTGAAAAGATTGCAGGAAAAGCGAAAGAACTGGATCTGACCGGAAAAAGACTTCATACGGTGGAATTCACAGAGGAAGAGATGGCAAAAGGACACCAGAGATTTTGTGCCGGAGACGGCTATGAGGCAGCAATATCGTTAGAAGCAGATCAAAGACTGGAGGATGGCGATGCCTTATATGCAGGAGAAGAGGATGTTATTCTGGTGCGTGCGGCAGAAGAAGACGTCCTTGCCATCAGACCGGAAGGCGTAAGGAGCTGGGGCAAAACCTGTTACAATATTGGAAACATGCACAAAAAGGCATATTTCTGTGGGGAAGAGATCCTTGTTCCCTATGATGCCATTTTAGAGCAGATCCTGGTAAAACTGGGAGTAAGTTATGGAAGAGAAAAGAGGCGGATCGTAGGTGAAAGAGCAAACATATCAGCAAGAGAACATGCACATGCACACGAACACCATCACCACGGATAGTCTGCTGCTGCTGTTCCAGGTAATGGGCAGCACCTACCCGGTGGGTGGATTTTCACATTCCTTTGGTCTGGAAACCTATATCTGCAGGGGAGAAGTAAAAACGGTAGCAGAGCTAAAGGAGTACCTCATCTGGACTCTGAAACAGAACTACAGACATTTTGAGGGAGAAGCTTTCTGCCTTGCATACGAAGCGGGGCAGAAGGGTGACTGGGAAGCGTGGATGAGACTTGATCGTGAAAACACAGCGATGCGGTTATCAAAAGAAAACCGGCAGGCATCCTTAAAGATGGGACAGGCATTCCTTCGGACGGCAAAGGCGGTCTTTGGCGAAGGGGAGATGGCAGAGTGTCACAGACAGGCAAGAGAGGACAAAACGCTGGGAAACTACTGTGTGGCAGCGGGATACTGGGCAGGCGTTTTCGGAATCCCACTGCGTGAGGCATTGCAGGCATTTTTATTTAATGGCATTAACAATCTGGTGCAGGTGGGGATTAAGATCATTCCACTTGGACAGTCCGAAAGCCAGAACATGCTTTACTCGGTTTATTCACAGATTCTGGAAGTGACGGAGCAGCTTTTGGACGAAGAGATCCATGAGGTCATCAATTTTATCCCGGCACAGGACATTGCATCCATGCAGCATGAGCGGCTTTATTCCAGATTGTATATGTCCTGAAGAATGGAGGCAACATATGAAAAAGACAATAAAAATCGGTGTTGGTGGTCCGGTTGGTTCCGGAAAAACTGCACTGATCGAAAAATTATGTAAACGATTGTCCGACACTTACAGCATCGGTGTCGTGACCAATGATATCTATACCAAGGAAGACCAGAAGATATTGACCAGAGCAAATGCACTGCCACCGGAGCGGATCATCGGTGTCGAGACGGGCGGATGCCCACATACGGCAGTCCGGGAAGACATTTCCATGAATCTGGATGCGGTGGAGGAACTGTTAGAGCGGTTTCCGGATATAGAACTTATTTTTATTGAGAGCGGAGGCGATAATCTGGCCGCAACGTTCAGCCCGGAACTGGTGGATGGGCTGATCTTTGTCATTGATGTGGGCGAGGGAGAAAAGATCCCACGAAAAGGCGGTCCGGGTATCACACAGTCGGAACTTCTGGTGATCAATAAGATCGATATCGCGCCGTATGTCCACAGTGACCTTCATGTCATGGAAGAGGATACGAAACGGATGCGTGGCGAAAAGCCGTATGTATTTACCAATCTGTATGATGGAACCGGATTAGACCATATCATTGCATGGATAAAAAAAGACATGCTCTTTGAAGATTTAAAATAAAAGGCTGGTGATGGGCGTATGGAGTACAACGGAGAAATTTGGCTTGAAATCGGGAAAAAAGAGAGTGGCGGACAGGAGAGCTATATTGAAAAACAGTTTTATAAACTGCCGCTGCAGGTAATGACGCCTTTTTATCAGGATGATGACGGCACGGTATTTTTGTATCTGCTAAATCCGAGTGGAGGCGTGCTGGATTATGATAATTTTAAAATAGAGGTAACCGTAAAAACTGGTGCAAAGGCATGGATTGGCACACCGTCTGCAACCAAGATTTATAAGAGACGGGATGAAAACGCCCCGGCCGCACGCCAGAAGAATCTGTTTCATCTGGAAAAGGGAAGCGTGTTAGAGTACTGTCCGGACGAGATCATTCCTTATGCCGATTCGATGTTTTCGCAGGAAAACCATTTTTATCTGAGCAAAGATTCGACGCTGCTCACCTGGGATATCCTGTCGGCAGGGCGGGCGTTGCGCGGCGAGGTGTTCCAGTTTGAACGATATGCATCACAGACTTTTTTGTATATGGATGGAAAGCCGGTTATTGTGGATAAAATGGTGATCGATCCGCGGGAGACGGACATCCGGAATCTGCAGTGTATGAGAGGCTATGTGTATGCCGCCACGATTTATGCTTATGCAGGAGCATGTGATGAAACACTTGCAGAACGTCTGGCAGAGGAATGTGCAGTATATGAGGATGGCATATTGGGCGTCAGTCTGGTCACAGAAAAACTTCTGGTGATCAAGATATTGGGAAACCATGCGTATGCAGTGTTTGAAGAGATGCACAGAGTCTGGGATATCCTGCGCAGGAATATTCTGGGAAAAGAAGCGGTGCGGATCCGCAAATTTTAGGGAACTATTATTTAGAACAAAAAATACCGGAACTCCAGTAAATGGAATTCCGGTATTTTTGCTCGCTTTTTAAGTACACAAGGATTATTCCTCACTGATTGCTCCTGTAGGACAAACGCCTGCGCATGTTCCGCAGCTAACGCAAGAACCAGCGTCGATAACGAACTGTCCGTCTCCCTGAGAAATTGCTCCTACTGGACACTCTGGCTCACATGTACCACAGCTAACGCAAGAATCAGAAATTACGAATGCCATTTGTATTCCCTCCTTAATTAAAATAGAATCAAGACTCACTATCACGAGGATAGTGCTGCTACCGCTTCGATAGCTTTTAATTATTTTAATACAAAAGAAGCGGTATTACAAGTCAAAATGGCAAAAATCCGTGTGCAAAAATCAATACAAAGGAATCTAAAATGTTGAAAAATGGTAGAGCGTTTTGGAGCGGAACGCATCTCCCGGATGCAGCACGATGCTGGGGAAATTCTCGTGGTTGATAGCATCTGGGAAGTACTGGGTTTCCAAACATACGCTGGTTCCACTGTTGTAGATGACACCGCCCTTGCCCGGCTGTTCGATCGGCTGGCGCGGGACGTAAAGCTGCATGCCCGGCATGTCGGTAAAACAGGTCATGCGGATGCCGCTTTCTTTTGACTGCAATACGGCTGCCTCGCGTAAGCCTGTACCGTTAATGATAAAATTGTGGTCATAAGTACCGAATTTATGATACTGCTCATAATCGGAATGCATGAATTTTCCGATCGTGTGCATGGTACGGAAATCGAAAGGTGTACCATCGACTGGAAGAAAAACACCGGTAGGAGCCTGCGAATCATCCAGTTCCGTGATCATATCCGCATCAATAAAAAGTTCGTGCGAGAAGACATCTCCGCTTCCTGCACCATTTAAATTGAAATAACCGTGGTTGGTCACATTGAGCAGTGTGTCTGCATCGGTAGATGCTTCATAGAGGATTGAAAGCTCATTGTCCTCGGACCAGCTGTAGGTAACGGTCAGTGTCAGATTGCCGGGATACCCTTCTTCTCCGTCGGCGGACTGCATGGTCAGACATAATTTATCATCTTTGATCTTAGCATCCCACGGCTTGGAGGCATATCCGACGATACCGCCGTGTAGATGGTTGGTGCCGCAGTTTACGGCAAGCTGATATTGTTTTCCATTTAAAGTAAATTTACCGTCCTTGATCCGGTTTGCAACACGTCCGACCACAGCGCCGAGGCTGGACTGGTCATTTTCGTAACCATCAATGGTGTCAAGACCCAGACAGACATCAGTCATATTCTCATTGCGATCCGGAACGACGATCTTTACAAGGCGGCAGCCGTAATCAATGATTTCGACGTAAGCACCGCTGTTATTTTCCATATGATATAAATGAATATTTTCTCCTGTGTTCGTGGTACCAAAATCAGATTTTGTAATTTTCATGGGATCCCCTTTCCTGTTTAAGAAAATATTGCAGTACTTATAATTATGCCACATTTAGAAAAACATGGCAAGTGTGTTGCCTATTTCGGGGTTTTGTGAGATAATTACTCCGTATAAAGTTTGTTTGAGGGGAAATGAACATGCAGACAAAGACAGTAAAAATAGACAGTAACAATATAGATCAAAATGCAATGGCAGAGGCTGCCGAGATCATCAGACAGGGCGGTCTTGTAGCATTTCCTACGGAAACCGTATACGGACTTGGCGCAGATGCACTAAGACCGGAGGCTTCCAAAAAGATTTACGAGGCAAAAGGCAGACCGTCAGATAATCCGCTGATCGTGCATATCTGCGAGTTCGAGCAGCTGGTATCGATCGCAAAAGAAGTACCCAAAGAGGCCAAAGTGCTTGCGGATGCGTTCTGGCCGGGACCGCTTACCATGATTGTCTGGAAAAATGATCGTGTGCCATATGCCACGACAGGCGGCATGGATACCGTTGCGATCCGTATGCCAAATCATCCGATCGCATTATCCCTGATCCGGGAGAGTGGATGCATGATCGCAGCACCGAGTGCCAATACCTCAGGAAGACCGAGCCCAACGTTAGCAGCACATGTAGAGGAAGACCTTGCCGGAAAGATATCCATGATCTTAGACGGGGGTGCAGTGGGCATTGGCATTGAGTCTACGATCATCGACCTGAGCGAAGAAGTACCGATGATCTTACGTCCGGGTTACATCACAAAAGAGATGTTAGAGGATGTATTAGGAAAAGAGGTACGCATCGATCCCGGGATTATCGCATCGACTTCCAATAAGAAGCCAAAAGCACCGGGCATGAAATATAAACATTATGCACCAAAGGCAGATCTGGTATTGGTGGAGGGAAAAGAGGCTGCCGTGGTCGCAAAGATCAATGAACTTGTGCAGGAAAAACAGGCACAGGGAATAAAAGTCGGTGTGATAGCAACAGATGAGACAAAGGGAAGCTATCAGGCAGACTATGTGGTAAGCATCGGTTCGAGAACCGATGAAGATGGCATTGCAAGACATCTTTACCAGATATTGAGGGAGTTTGACGAGTGGGAAGTAGGAGCGATCTATTCCGAGAGTTTTTCCACCCCACGGATCGGACAGGCTATCATGAACCGTCTGATGAAAGCAGCAGGACATCAGGTTTTGACGGTTTAAGAATGGAGACAGGCATGAAACGATACAACAGAGTAGTATTTGCTGCGGAGAGCGGGACCTGCCGCGCGCCGATGGCAATGGGGATTTTAAAGGAGTATGCGTTAAAATATCCGGTTGAAGTAGAGGCGAGGGGACTTGTGGTATTATTTCCCGAGCCATTGAACCAGAAAGCAGAAGCTGTTATGATAAGCAATGGGATCAACATGGAATCTTACATGTCAAAACAGTTGACAGAGGAGGATTTCACGGAGGATACTCTTGTACTTGTAATGGAGCAGGTACAGCGTGAAAAAATACTGGAAAAGTATGAAAACGCTGATCCGGACAATGTGCAGGTGCTGACAGAACTTGTCGGTGATGAACTGGAGATCTTAGATCCATATGGTGGTACGTTACAGTCCTATGGATTATGCTATGAGACGATGCGCAAAAGCATCAAAAAACTTGCCGCTTTATTAAATGAAGCAGAGCAGGAAGAAGAAAGAGAGGAAGAACAGACATGGGAAAAATAGTGGTTATGGATCACCCATTGATCCAGCATAAAATCGGTATTATGAGAAGAGAGGACACCGGTTCTAAGGATTTCAGAACCTTAGTCAGTGAGGTTGCGATGTTAATGTGTTACGAGGCAACCAGAGATTTAAAACTTGCAGATGTTGAGATCGAAACACCGATCTGCAAGGCAACAGTAAAAGAATTAAAAGGAAAGAAACTTGCAGTTGTACCAATCTTACGTGCCGGACTTGGTATGGTAGATGGCATGCTTGCGATGATACCGGCTGCAAAAGTAGGACATATCGGACTTTACAGAGACCCGGAGACTTTGGAGCCGGTCGAGTATTACTGCAAATTGCCAGATGACTGTGCAAACAGAGAAGTCTTTGTCGTAGACCCGATGCTTGCAACTGGCGGCTCTTCCGCAGCAGCAATCCACATGTTAAAAGAAAAGGGTGTAAAAAATATTCGTCTGATGTGCATTATTGCAGCACCGGAGGGAGTAAAAAAGATGCAGGAAGAGCATCCTGATGTAGATGTTTATATCGGAGCATTAGATGATCATCTGAATGAGCACGGCTATATTGTTCCGGGACTTGGTGATGCCGGAGACCGTATTTTCGGCACAAAGTAATGACAGCAGGAGGGAAAAGTATGAGCGGCAAGAGAGAAGGCTATATCAGCTGGGATGAATACTTTATGGGAGTTGCCACATTATCCGGGATGCGCTCAAAAGATCCAAACACGCAGGTGGGAGCCTGCATCGTAAGTCCGGATCATAAAATACTTTCCATGGGTTATAACGGTTTCCCAATCGGCTGTTCCGATGATGAATTTCCGTGGGAACGCGAGGGAGATCCGTTAGAAAATAAATATTTTTATACAACGCACAGTGAGCTGAACGCAATTTTAAATTACCGCGGAGGCAGTCTGGATGGAGCAACCATGTATGTGACCCTGTTCCCGTGCAATGAATGTGCGAAGGCAATCATACAGTCAGGGATCCGCCGTCTGGTCTATGACAGTGACAAATATGACGGCACTCCGGCAGTGACGGCATCGAAACGGATGCTGCGTGCAGCAGGGGTTGAACTGGTGCAATATGTTCACACAAATCGAAAAATAGAGATGGAATTATAGTCGAAAAATGTTATAATAGAAAGGGTATCGCAGTGGGAAAAAACCAGAAAATATTTCAGTGTCTGACCCTGATCCTGCAGTTTGGATTAAATATGATCGTTCCGATCTTCATGTGTACCATGTTTGGAGTCTGGCTGGGCAGGAAATATGGGATACCAGTGATTACAGTTCCTCTGTTTATCGTGGGAGCACTTGCCGGTTTTACCAATATCTTTAAAATGGCAAAAAAAATCTATGGACAGGGCGGTAGCGAAGATGTTAAGAAGAATAAATAACGCATTGCCGGGACTTGTTTTGGGAATCCTGGTATATGGATGCGTCGTGGAACTGCTCGGCGTATGGTTTGTGACAGACAGACTGCATTATACGACGGGACTTATCATTGGGATCGCACTTGCCTGTGGAATGGCGATCAATATCGCCATTGTATTAGAAGATTCGGTTCAGATCTATGGGGAGTCACACGCAAAGGCAAAGATTATCGCCAAATCAGTACTGCGCTATGTAGTCGTGGTCATCGTTTTCTTCCTTATGATGAAATGGAATCTGGGTAATCTGATTACCGCATTTATCGGTGTGTTGGGCTTAAAGGTATCTGCATATCTTCAGCCTTTCATTCATAAAGCAATAGCAAAACTACAAGAGGGAGATGAAGTGTCCTCAGATAAGGAAACAAATCACTCTGCTTGAAGGAGGTGAAATTGTGAGTAACGCAATTTTGATGTCATCCAGTGCAGATAACATTGACTTTATGATACATGGGATCTTTTCCTATGAGTTGTTTGGTCAGACGCTCTGGATCACAACATCGCATGTCTGCATACTCATCGTTATGCTGGTACTGCTGGTATTTGCCATCGCAGCAAACCGCAAGATGAAGCATGCGACACAGATTCCGGATGGTTTTCAGAATGTGCTAGAGCTTATCGTTGAGAAACTCGACGGAGTTGTCATGGGAACCATGGGAAAAGTAGCCGGACCAAAGTTCGTGAATTACATCAGCACGATCTTCATTTTTATTCTTATGAGTAATATATCCGGTTTGTTTGGTTTAAGACCGCCAACAGCCGATTACGGCACGACACTAGCACTTGGTCTTATCACATTCTTCCTGATCCACATCACACAGTTTAAAAACATACCGATGAAGCAGATCTGGAAAGACATGTGTTCGCCATTACCACCCTGGCTGCCGATCTGGTTTCCAATCAACCTGATCAGTGAGATCGCAGTTCCGGTATCATTGTCACTGCGTCTGTTCGCAAACGTATTGTCAGGAACCGTTATGATGGCATTGGTTTATGGATTGCTCAGCAAGATAGCAATTATCTGGCCGGCAGCACTCCACGCATACTTCGATTTGTTCTCAGGAGCAATCCAGACGTATGTATTCTGTATGCTGACGATGACCTACATCGCACAGAATTATGATACAGAGTAAAAGTCTTATTCTACCAGAGGAGTGGAGAGACAGAGAAAATTGCCGCAGAAGCCGGCAGAATTTTAGGAGGATCTTTATATGAATATTACAGGACACGATTTAATTATGGCATGTTCAGCAATTGGTGCAGGTTTAGCAGTTATCGCTGGTATCGGACCTGGTATTGGTCAGGGTATTGCAGCAGGTCATGGTGCAGCAGCAGTAGGACGTAACCCGGGAGCAAAGGGAGACATCATGTCTACCATGTTACTTGGACAGGCAGTTGCCGAGACAACAGGTCTTTATGGACTTCTTATCGCGATGCTTTTACTGTTCGTACAGCCTTTGGCTTAAGGAAAAGAAATACGCAAAAATAAAAAACTGCGAAAGGAGGCCAAACCTTGGAGGAAATGACAAGACTGTTTAATCTGGATGCGCAGCTTTTACAGGATACCATATTGTTAGCAATTGCGGTATTTTTCCTGTTCTTAGCACTGTCTTATCTGCTTTTGAACCCGGTTCGTAATATGTTAAAGAGCAGACAGGAAGGCATTGCCAATGATATTAAATCTGCCGAAGATGATAAAAAAGATGCAGCAGCATTAAAAGCAGAGTACGAAGCGAAGCTGAAAGATATCGACAAAGAAGCAGAACAGATTTTAAGCGAAGCCCGCAAGAAGGCGCAGACAAATGCGTCCCGTATTGAAGGTGAAGCCAAGGAAGAGGCTGCTCGTATCATCCATGCTGCCAATGAAGAAGCAGAGCTTTCCAAGAAGCGTGCAATGGATGAGGTAAAACAGGAGATGATTACGGTTGCGTCCATGATGGCAGCGAAAGTAGTTGCGGCAAATATCGATGCAACTGTACAGGATGCGCTGGTAGAAGAGACATTGAAAGAAATGGGTGATTCGACATGGCAAAACTAGTATCAAAAACATATGGGGATGCCTTGTTTGAAGTTGCTTTGGAGCAGAACCGCCTGGAAGAATATCAGGAAGAAGCCGTTGCAGTCAGAAAAGCAATGGAAGAAAATCCGGATCTGCTCAAGCTGATGACGCATCCGAAAATCGTAAAAGAAGAAAAAATCAAGATCATCGAAGAGATCTTTGCAGGAAAAGTTTCCGCAGAACTGGTCGGTTTGCTCCGCATGATCGTGGACAAGGGTCATTTTTTAGAGGCAGACGCTGTATTAGAGTATTTTATTGACGCAGTCAAAGAGTACAAAAACATCGGAACTGCTTATGTGACCAGTGCCATGGAATTATCTGACGCACAGAAAGCGGCAGTGGAGAAACGTCTGTTAGAGACGACCAGATATGTGAAATTCGAAATGCACTACGCAGTAGATGCAGCACTGATCGGCGGAATGGTGATCCGCATCGGTGACAGAGTTGTAGATTCCAGTGTCAGAACCAAATTATACGATCTGACCAGAGAATTATCAAAAATACAGTTGAAAGCAGGTGAATGCGCTTCATGAATTTAAAACCAGAAGAAATAAGTTCCGTAATCAAAGAACAGATTAAACGATATGCAGCGCAGTTAGAAGTAGCTGACGTTGGTACTGTTATCCAGGTAGCAGATGGTATCGCTCGTATTCACGGTCTTGACAACGCTATGCAGGGCGAACTTTTAGAGTTTCCAGGTGAAGTATACGGAATGGTATTAAACCTCGAGGAAGATAATGTTGGTGCCGTATTATTAGGTTCCCAGAGAAATATCAACGAGGGTGATACCGTAAAGACAACCGGACGAGTTGTTGAGGTTCCGGTTGGAGATGCCATGTTAGGCAGAGTTGTCAATGCGTTAGGTCAGCCAATCGATGGAAAGGGACCTATCGAGACCGATAAATATCGTCAGATCGAGCGTGTTGCATCCGGTGTTATCTCCAGAAAATCGGTAGATACACCATTGCAGACCGGTATCAAGGCGATCGACTCTATGGTTCCAATCGGACGTGGACAGCGTGAGTTGATCATCGGTGACAGACAGACCGGTAAAACTGCCATTGCGATTGATACGATCATCAATCAGAAAGGGCAGAATGTAAAATGTATTTATGTTGCGATCGGGCAGAAGGCTTCAACCGTTGCCTCTATCGTAAAAACATTAGAAGAGTTTGGCGCAATGTCTTACACCACAGTTGTTGCATCAACAGCCAGTGAGCTTGCACCATTACAGTATATTGCACCGTACGCAGGATGTGCGATCGGTGAGGAATGGATGGAGAACGGACAGGATGTTCTCGTTGTATACGATGATTTAAGTAAGCATGCAGCGGCATACCGTACACTCTCCTTGCTCCTTAAGAGACCACCAGGACGTGAGGCATATCCGGGAGATGTATTCTATCTGCATTCCAGATTGTTAGAGCGTGCAGCCCGTCTTTCTGATAAGTTAGGCGGAGGTTCCTTAACCGCTCTTCCGATCATCGAGACACAGGCAGGAGACGTTTCCGCATATATTCCTACCAACGTTATTTCCATCACAGACGGTCAGATTTATCTGGAAACAGAGATGTTCAACTCCGGTTTCCGTCCGGCGATCAACGCAGGTCTTTCCGTATCACGAGTAGGTGGTTCTGCGCAGATCAAGGCAATGAAAAAGATCGCAGCACCGATCCGTGTAGAGTTAGCACAGTATCGTGAGTTGGCAGCGTTCTCCCAGTTCGGTTCTGAGCTGGATGCAGATACAACGGAGAAGTTAGCACAGGGTGAAAGAATCCGTGAGATGTTAAAACAGCCACAGTATCAGCCAATGCCAGTTGAAAAACAGGTTATGATCATCTACGCTGCAACAAAGAAATATCTGATCGATATTCCGGTTGCTGATATCTTAGCGTTTGAAAAAGCACTCTTTGAGTATGTGGACACCAAATATCCGGAGATTCCGGAAGCAATCCGCACAGAGAAAGTAATGAGCGAGGAAATCGAAGCAAAACTCATTCAGGCGATCGAAGAATGTAAAAAAGCGCAGGGATTTGTAAAAGAAGCTACAAAATAAATGGTAGAAAGGCGGTGTGCAGATTATGGCCTCAATGAGGGACATAAAGAGAAGAAAAGGCAGCATACAGAGTACGCAGCAGATTACCAAAGCCATGAAGCTTGTTTCTACCGTAAAATTGCAGAAAGCCAAAAACAGGGCGGAGCAGACCAATCCATATTCTGATTATATGTATCGGACTGTTACGTCTATGCTGGCAAAGTCCGGTGGGATCGACCATCCTTACCTGAAAAAGAATGATGCGACCAGGAAAGCAGTCGTAGTCATCACATCAAACCGTGGACTTGCCGGAGGCTATAACTCAAACATTACCAAACTGGTGCTCGGAAGCGAAGATTTCTCCACAGAAGATGCAGAAATTTACGCGATCGGTGCAAAAGGACGGGAAGCGTTAGAGCATAGAGGCTACAGCATCAAAGAAGATGCCTCTTCCATCATAGAATCCCCATCGTATGAAGATGCGGCTGTTCTTTGCAAAAGGATATTAGACGCATATACGGCAGGAGAGATCAGTGAGATCTATCTGGCATATACTCACTTCAAAAATACAGTGAGCCATGAGCCGACCCTGATGAAACTCCTTCCGGTAGAGATCAATGAGGATGAAGTGCAGGAAGCCGAGGCAGGAGCCAACGTGCTGATGAACTATGAGCCAAACGAAGAGGAAGCACTCGACATGATCATTCCGAAATATGTTACGAGTCTGTTCTATGGTGCGCTTGTAGAGGCAGTGGCAAGTGAAAATGGTGCGAGAATGCAGGCAATGGATTCTGCGACCAGCAATGCAGAGGACATGATCAGTGATCTGACACTGAAATACAACAGAGCACGTCAGGGATCTATTACACAGGAGCTGACAGAGATCATAGCAGGTGCATCTGCGATCTCCTAGATAAGCAGACCGTGTGCGGCTGCACGCGGGATGTGCTTATCTAGGAGCACTAAAAATAACAATATAAGGAGAAATAAGCGATGGCAAATAATATTGGTAAAATTACCCAGATTATCGGTGCCGTGCTGGACATTAAGTTCACAGAAGGTAATCTGCCAGAGATCAATGATGCTATCAAAGTTCCGCTCAAAGATGGAAAAGGCGAACTGGTAGTAGAAGTATCTCAGCATCTGGGTGATGATACGGTAAGATGTATCGCCATGGGACCTACGGACGGACTTGTGCGTGGAATGGATGCAGTAGCAACCGGATCTGCGATTTCTGTACCAGTAGGTGAGAATACACTGGGACGTATGTTCAACGTATTAGGAAACCCGATTGACGAAATAGACCCACCGGCAGGAGTAGAGTACTGGCCAATTCACAGACCAGCTCCGGCATTTGAGGAGCAGGCTACTTCTCAGGAAATGTTAGAGACAGGTATCAAGGTCGTTGACCTTCTGTGTCCATACCAGAAAGGTGGTAAGATCGGATTATTCGGAGGAGCCGGTGTAGGTAAGACCGTATTGATCCAGGAGCTGATCCACAACATTGCAACAGAGCATGGTGGATATTCCGTATTCACAGGAGTAGGAGAGCGTACCCGTGAAGGAAACGACCTTTACTACGAAATGAAAGAATCCGGAGTTATTGATAAGACTACCATGGTGTTCGGACAGATGAACGAGCCACCAGGAGCCCGTATGAGAGTTGCTCTGACCGGACTTACGATGGCAGAGTATTTCCGTGATAAAGGTGGAAAGGATGTGCTGTTATTCATCGACAACATTTTCCGTTTCACACAGGCAGGTTCTGAGGTATCCGCGCTGTTAGGACGTATGCCATCAGCCGTTGGTTATCAGCCAACCTTACAGACAGAGATGGGTGCTCTTCAGGAGCGTATCACTTCTACTAAGAATGGTTCCATCACATCTGTACAGGCAGTATATGTGCCGGCAGACGACTTAACAGACCCGGCTCCGGCAACCACATTCGCACATCTGGATGCAACGACCGTATTGGAGCGTTCCATTGCAGAGCTTGGTATTTACCCGGCAGTAGACCCGCTTGGATCTACCTCACGTATCCTGGATCCACGTATCGTAGGAAAAGAGCATTTTGAGGTTGCCCGTGGTGTACAGGAGATCTTACAGAAGTACAAAGAGTTACAGGATATCATTGCAATCCTTGGTATGGACGAGTTATCCGAGGCAGATAAGCTGGTTGTAAACCGTGCGAGAAAGGTACAGAGATTCTTATCTCAGCCATTCTTCGTAGCAACACAGTTTACCGGTCTGGAAGGTAAATACGTTCCGATTGCAGAGACAATCCGCGGCTTCAAAGAGATTCTGGAAGGTAAACATGATGATGTGCCGGAAAGCTACTTCTTAAATGCTGGTACGATTGATGATGTTCGTGCAAAAATGAAATAAAAAAGCACGTGCGGTATGAGCAGATTGGGAGGATGCATATGGCAGATGAAAGCAAGATTTTTAAAGTAGAGATTATCACTCCTGACCGTATCTTTTATACGGGAGAGGGCGATATGATCGAATTTACCACAGCATCCGGTGAGCTGGGTGTCTACAAAAAGCACATCCCACTCACCACTGTCCTCGCTCCGGGGATTGTAAAGATCCATAAAGAGGGGGAAGAGGATGTAGTTGCAGCGGTTCATTCCGGATTTGCAGAGATTTTACCGGACAAGGTAACACTTCTGGCAGAGATTGCGGAGTGGCCAGATGAGATTGACAAGGGAAGAGCGGAAGCAGCGTTAAAGCGTGCGGAAGAGCGACTTGCCAATAAGACAGAGGCGATTGATGTAAAACGTGCAGAGTTTGCCCTGCGAAAAGCACTGGTAAGAATTGATATTGCAAAATAATAAAAAGAAGCTGTCGCAATGAGCGGCAGCTTTTTTTGTGTATTTACGATAATAGAATGTTCGCGGAACGCGTATTCCATTATTTACAAGATTAGAAAATAATATTATAATAAGAAAAATTATAGGAAGAGGTAACTTGAAATGGACAGGATAAAAGCAGTTATAAATAAGAAAGTGTCTCATACCCATTTCTTTTTTATGACGTTAGCCATCTATATCGTTGCGATCTTTCCGATCATTCGGGCAAATGTCAACTATATTGATGATACGGGAAGAGTATTAAAAGGATATGCTGGATGGGATAATTACAGCCGCTATGTTTCCTGTTTCCTTTCTCATATCATACATGCAAACAGTTCCTATCTGCCGGATATCTCTCCGGTTCCGCAGATCATAGCAGTGATGATCCTGTCGTTGGCAGCTCTAGTTGTGACCGTTACCATAAAGGAAAAAGGGGAACTTTCCATCTGGAATGTGCTGGCATGTATTCCGCTTGGTTTATCGCCATACTTTTTAGAATGTTTATCCTATAAATTTGATTCGCCGTATATGGCATTGTCCATTCTGGCATCGGTACTGCCACTGTTGTTCTATCAAAAACGATGGATGTGGTATTCCCTGTCGGTAGTCGTCTGCATGTTAGTGATGTGTATGACGTATCAGGCGGCATCCGGGATATTTCCGATGTTTGTTGTATTGCTCACACTGATCTGGTATGTCAGAAAGGAAGATTTAAAAAAGATCGGCTCTTTTATCCTTTGCTCCGCTGTCTCTTATGGGATCGGAGTCGGCATTTTTTTCCTGTTTATTATGAAACATGTGTCAACCTACGTTTCGAATGGACTGGCGGATCTGTCCGGGATCATAGCGCATTATAAAACGTATTTGAATTATGTGCGGACGGATTTTAGAAAATTATGCCTGATCGTGATCGCTCTGGTCGTACTCTGTTTTGTCTGCAGGATGGTCTTTGAGAGCCAGCGCAATAAAGTAATTACGCTGATGTTATCGGTCGTGGTTGCCGGAGTGATGTTTTTGCTGTCCTTTGGATTATATCCTGTTTTGGAGGAACCGCTGTTTGAACCCAGAAGCATGTTTGGAGTGGGCGTCTATATCACATTTGTTTTCCTTGCCGCACAGGGGACGGAACCGAAAGCTTTTCTTGTCAATGTTCTGGCAGTGATCCTGGTGTGGAACTTTTTTACGTTTTCATTTACCTATGGTAACGCGTTGGCAGTTCAGAAGGAATGGGAGGATTTCAGACGTGAGGAAGTGATCTCTGATTTAACAGACATATCGGAATTTTATGCGAAAGAAGATAAAACAATCAAGCTGGTGGGAAGCAGCGAATACGCACCTGCATTGCGAAATGTGATGAAACAGTATGGTGTGTTGGAGCGTCTGGTACCGTGCATGTTCCAGGAAACATGGGTATGGGGACGATCCAGATTTGCAAATTATTATGGATGGAGAAGCCGTGCACATGTGAAGTGGGACGAAGCGATGGATACGGATGATCTGAGCAGATATGAACTGGTGCAGGAGAGCGCGTATCACAGGATCTATCAGCAGGGAAACCAGTTTGTGGTTGAGTTAAAATAAATCACTGTGAAGCTTACAAATATAAGGATGCAGGATTGGATAAAAAACAGAAACGGTGTGGAAACCCGGACATAGCCCGGAAACCGTTTCTGTTTTTTCTTTTTGTATTATGCGATAGATAAATGGTAGGCAGGATCTTTTTCGTCAGAGGAAGCTTCTTCATGCAGTCTGTTGTATTCATCGATAAAACCATCCATCTTGCCAGCCTCAACGGTGAGGTCTTCAATGATCTGGTTAACGGTCTTAAAGCGTTCCGCATTATCGGAGCACATGGCATTGGTTTCCTCGGCGGAAGCACTGATCTCCTCGCTGGTGGAGGAAAGGGTGTTGGTGCTGTCCACAAGTGTGGTGTTGGAATCCTTTAAAAGCTTGGTCTTTTCGCCCATGGCTGCGGCATTATGTTTCAGGTCGGAAAGACCGGAACGGATAGAACTGAAGTTATCCTCAATATTATGGATCATGGTTACCTGCGTGCTGATCTTTTCCATGACCACATCCATGGAACTGATCGTATCGGAGGCGTTGCTATTCAGTTTCGTAATGATCTCTTCAATATTTTCTGTGGACTGTTTGGTCTGCTCGGAAAGGATACGGATCTCTTCCGCAACAACGGCAAAGCCTTTTCCGGCATCTCCGGCGCGTGCAGCTTCGATCGATGCATTCAGGGCGAGCAGATTGGTCTGGGAAGAGATCTGCTGGATAATGCCGATGATCTTCTGCATATCTTTTGTATGCGTGTGCAGGGCAGCCATGTTGTCTTTGACCATGGTATTTTCCTGCTCGATCTGTTCAGTCTGAGCTACGATATCGGCGACAAGCTGCTGACCGGATTTGACGTTTTTACTGTTTTCACGGGAGATCGTTTCCAAGGTGTCTGCGATATCAACCGTATCAGAAATGACATCCTGGATCTGCCCGGTCATGGATGCCTGTTCCTGGATATTGCCTACGGTAGATTCCATGCTGACAGCAATATCACTCATAGCCTGGCTGACACAGTTTGTGGACTCTGACATTTCTTCGATCAATGCGTGAATGTTCTGCGTGGAAGAGTTGACGGATTTTCCGACCGCAAGGATGGATTCCATCATTTCTTCCTGTTTCTTTTTGCGGGCTTCCAGTTCAGCAAGGCTTTCTTCGTTATGTAAAACAGCAACCTTTGCAGCAAGGCAGATGGCAATGTTAATAACAAGAGATGCTGTCCATATAAGGAAAATTCCATTTTTCTCAAGCTGGGAATTACAGCCCAATACAAATATGGAATAAAAGGAATTGATAGTAACAAAAGTGGTATTTAGGATAGAGGCTCTTATTTCAAATTTT
>URUD01000007.1 GCA_900550935.1 uncultured Roseburia sp. | reverse complement strand
CGACCTCAAAACAACGTAAATTATCTTCTATTTATGAATATTCTGACAATTCTTTCGTCATTTCAATACATAAAGAAAAGTCCCATAAACACTGGGTTTACAGGACTTCTCAATATCATTTATTCATTTAATAATTCTTAATTAGCTGTTAATCGTAGATTAACATACACCCTGAGCTAACATAGCATTTACAACTTTCTCAAATCCGGCAATATTTGCTCCGGCAACATAGTCTGTCTGTCCGCCAACGGTTGCATTGTATCTCTTTGCAGCATCGGAAATGTTAGCGTAGATCGTCTCCATGATACCTTTGAGTTTTCCGTCAACTTCTTCGAATGTCCAGTGAAGTCTCTCAGAGTTCTGGCTCATCTCTAATGCGGAAGTTGCAACACCACCGGCATTGGCAGCTTTACCACCTACGAATAATACGCCGTTCTGCTGTAAGTATTTGGTAGCCTCTAAAGTAGTAGGCATGTTAGCACCCTCTGTAACAGATGTAACACCGTTTGCAACTAACATCTTAGCATCCTCAATATCTAACTCGTTCTGTGTTGCACATGGAAGAGCTAAATCAACTTTGTACTGCCATACACCATGCTCACCGTTCTGTTTTGCATGATACTCAGCAGATGGTCTTGCAGCTGCGTACTCTGTTAAACGTGCACGTTTTACTTCTTTTACTTCTTTTAATAATGCAACATCGATTCCTTCCGGATCATAAATCCATCCTGTAGAATCAGAGCATGTTACAACTTTTGCTCCTAACTGATGTGCTTTCTCGATTGCGTAGATTGCTACGTTACCGGAACCGGAAACTGCGGCTGTCTTTCCTTCAAGGCTCATGCCGTGATCTTTCCATAACGCATTTGTTAAATACAACAAACCATATCCGGTAGCTTCTGTACGTGCAAGGGAACCACCGTAGGTAAGTCCTTTCCCTGTAAGAACGCCTTCGAAAGAACCACGGATTCTCTTATACTGTCCGAACATGAAACCGATCTCTCTGGCACCTGTTCCGATATCTCCTGCAGGTACGTCCACATCTGCTCCGATGTATTTGGAAAGCTCTGTCATAAAGCTCTGGCAGAATGCCATGATCTCTCTGTCAGATTTACCCTTTGGATCAAAGTCAGAACCACCTTTACCTCCACCGATCGGAAGTGTGGTAAGTGAGTTTTTAAATACCTGTTCAAATCCTAAGAATTTGATAATTCCAAGGTTTACAGAAGGATGAAGTCTTAATCCTCCCTTGTATGGTCCAATGGCATTGTTGAACTGTACACGGAAACCTCTGTTTACCTGAACCTGACCATTGTCATCTACCCAGGGAACGCGGAACATGATCTGACGATCCGGCTCTGTGATTCTCTCAAGAATCGCATTTTTTCTGTAGAGCTCCTCATTTGCATCAATGACTGGTCTTAAAGACTCTAATACCTCTTCCACAGCCTGTAAAAACTCAGGTTCTGAAGCATTTTTTTCTTTTACTTTTGCGAGTACTTCATCAACGTATCCCATTTTTCTAATCTCCTTGTTTTACTTTTATAGTGTGTATTTTTACTACCATGCTTATTTTATTATAAAATGTTCCAGCTTGCAATATTTTTTTCTTTATTCCGTTAAATTGTTAAAGCTGTGCACCGTGAAACGGTCAGATTACGCCAATAATGCAAAAAAGGAAGCTGTAAACAGCTCCCTTTTCAAATCAGACGATAAATTAAAATTGCGATCAGTACACCAATAATACTTGCCACCGTGATCCGGATGGTAAGCCCAAAGGTAATTACCAGGATTCCCAAATCCAGTACCACCGGATTTGCGATCCCAAAACTCTGTCCATAATTCAGCCAGCTTAAAAATGGTACGCCGGCTGCAAGTGTTCCAATAAATCCGCCAAGTACAATACCTGCCAGCAATAACAAAAACAACGCCCAGGCGTTCTTCCCTGCACCTAATCTGCTCATTTGCCTTCCTCCTGTTCCTTTTCCGGTTCATAAACCTGCTGGAAAAAGTCAACTAATTTTGCCAGGGAGTAGATCAGTACCGTGATCTCCTGATCGCCAAGTCCATCTTTGATGTGGTCGATCATACGCCAGTGAAACTCCTCGTGGTGTTTATATGCCGCCTTGCCCTTTTCGGTAAGGTAGACCCACACCACGCGCTTATCCTGTTTGCTGCGTTCCCGAATCACATAACCCTTCTCGGCAAGGCCATCCATCGCTTTGGTAAGAGTACCCGTTGTGACATTCATCAGTTTTGCAACGGTGCTCATGCTTTTGGGTTCTTTTGTCCCGATCGCTTCGATCACATGGAAATCATTGTAAGTAATATCTTTAAAACCTTCGCTAACAAGGCATCTTCCCTCAATCTCCATGATGTCTTTAAATAGCTTTACCAGTAAAGTGTTAAGTGTTTCATCTGTTGTCATGTATTATACTCCGAATCCTACCAGACCAGAACTGTCGCTCCCCAGGTCAGTCCTGCGCCAAATCCTGCCAAAATAATTTTATTTCCTTGTTTTATTCTACCATGATTATTTACATTATCAAGTAAAATCGGTACGCTTGCCGCAGAAATGTTTCCATACTCCTGCAGATTGGTCGGGAACTTTTCCATCGGCTGATGCAGGCGTTTTGCCACGGCTTCGATGATCCTGTAATTTGCCTGATGCAGCAAAAACAGGTCGATCTCATCCATGGAAAATCCTGCCTCTTCCACTGCTTTTTCGATTGCATCCGGAACCGTGCGCACCGCAAATTTATATACTTCCTGTCCGTTCATGCTGACATAGGAATGTCCCGTTTCATTCTTCTGAAATGGATTGTTGACCGGTCTGTTATCGCAGCGTAACACCATTCCCCTTGCTCCGTCGGAGCCCTGTACCATGGAACGGATGCCTTCTTCTCCCTCGCAGACTGAGAGGACTGCTGCTCCGGCACCATCGCCAAATAAAACACAGGTACTGCGGTCTTCCCAGTCCATGATCTTAGAAAGGATCTCAGCTCCAATGACAAGTGCCTTTTGATAGCGTTTCCCATCCAGATAGCGTTTTGCCGTATCAAGTGCAAACAAAAATCCGGAACATGCCGCATTGATATCAAATGCCACCGCACCCTTCGCCCCAAGTGCGCTCTGCACCTCACAGGAAAGGTTCGGTAAAAATTTATCCGCCGTGACCGTTGCCGCGATAATAAGGTCGATTTCTTCCGGCTCTGTTTCTGCCATTGCAAGAGCTCTTTTTGCCGCCTCTGTGGCAAGCCCTGTTGTCGTCTCCTCCACTGCGATATGGCGCTCTTCTATCCCGGTTCTTGTCCGGATCCACTCATCCGAGGTATCCATCATCCGGCTTAATTCCTGATTGGTTACCCTGCGCTTTGGGATCGCACTTCCGGTTCCAATTATCTTTACATTCATATTTTCCTCCATGCCTGTTTCCCTTAAAATTCCCGAAACCGCTGATAACGCTCTTTCGCCAGCTGCTCCCCTGTTTTCTTATCCTGTCTCTTTAAAAATTCTTTCATATGCCCTTTCATAAAACGTGCGATTGATTCACACGCCGGGGCATCTGCCATCCCATATTCCGGGATCACTTCTTCAATGACATGTAACTGCTTTAAATCTGCTGCAGTGATCTTCATGACTTCACTGGCTTCCTTCGCGCGTTTTCCGTCTTTCCATAAGATAGAGGCAAATCCCTCCGGCGACAATACCGAATAGGTCGCATTTTCCATCATCCAGACTTCGTTTCCGACCGCAAGTGCCAGGGCACCGCCACTTCCGCCTTCTCCGATCATCAGACAGAGCACCGGAACCTTAAGGGCTGACATCTCATACAGATTGCGCGCGATTGCCTCTCCCTGTCCACGTTCCTCCGCCTCTTTTCCCGGAAATGCACCGGATGTATTCACAAACGTAATGATAGGGCGGTTGAATTTTTCTGCCTGTTTCATCAGGCGCAATGCCTTGCGGTATCCTTCCGGGGAAGGCATTCCGTAATTGTGTGCCATGCAGTCCTTTAAATCTTTTCCCTTATGTACTCCGATCACCGTCACCGGCTGTCCGTCAAGAGATGCGATTCCTGCCACGATCGCCGGATCATCCCGGTACTGCCTGTCTCCATGCAGTTCCATAAAATCTTCAAAGATTATATCCATATAGTCAACTGAGGCAAGTCTGTCGACCTGTCTGGCTGCCTTTACCTTCTCCCAGGCACTTAATGGATGTACTTTTGATGCACGTTCCCGCATCAGCTCGGTCGGCTCATAGCAGTCGTCCTCACGGAGTGCATTAAAATTGGCATAGCCCTTATTTTTATGATGCAGTTTTAAGATCTGGTACAACGTCTTTTTTAAATCTTTTCGTTCCACCACGGCATCTACAAATCCATGCTCTAACTGAAACTCTGCCCGCTGAAATCCATCCGGCAGTTTTTCCCCAATGGTCTGTTCAATAACACGCGGTCCTGCAAATCCGATCAATGCTCCCGGCTCTGCCAGGATAATGTCACCCAGCATGGCAAAGCTGGCTGTCACACCGCCGGTCGTCGGGTCGGTCAAGACCGGTACATACAAAAGTCCTTCCTCAGAATGACGTTTTAATGCCGCAGACGTTTTTGCCATCTGCATCAGGGAAATGATCCCCTCCTGCATTCTTGCCCCTCCGGAACAGCAAAACAGGATGACCGGCAGCTTTTCCTCGGTCGCACGTTCCACCGCATGTGCGATCTTTTCGCCAACCACATGTCCCATGCTGCTCATCATAAAACGCGCATCACATACCCCGATCACCACATCTTCTCCATAGATCTTCGCGCGTCCTACGGTAACTGCTTCATGCAGTCCAGTCTTTTCTTTTGCCTGGGCGATTTTTTCTTCATACCCTGGAAAATCCAGTGGATTTTTGGATTCCAGATCCTCAAACCACGGCACAAAGCTGTCTTTGTCCGCCACCATACGGATACGGTTTTTTGTGCGGACCCTGAAATAGCTTCCACATTCATAGCAGACATATTTATTTTTCTCGGTCTCTTTCCGGTCAATTTCTCTTCCACATGCAGGACAGACGATCGTTTCTTTCTCAGTCTCTTTTTTCATCTCTTCTGTCTTATCTGCTTTCTTTTTCCATCCTATTCCATTCTTTAAAAATCCTGCCATCTTTACCCTGTCTATCCTTTCTGGTGCAAACTGCATCGAGTGCCTAGCCGATCGCAAAGGTAAGCTCTGCCTTGCAGACTATTTTTCCGTCTACCTTTGCAACCGCACTTCCTACCCCGATTGGTCCCTTCTGCCGGATAATTTCCGTCTCCAGGATCAAAACATCTCCGGGAACTACTTTCTGTTTGAATTTCGCATTCTGGATTCCTGCAAAATACGCGATTTTTCCTTTGTTTTCTTCCATCGCAAGGATCGCCACCGCTCCGGTCTGCGCTAATGCTTCGATCAGAAGTACTCCCGGCATGACCGGCTCCTTTGGAAAATGTCCTGCAAAATACGGTTCGTTGTAGCTGACACATTTTTTTGCCACCGCACGCTCTCCCGGCACCAGTTCTTCTACCGTATCGATCAAAAGGAACGGCTGGCGGTGTGGCAATATCTCCATGATCTGTTTTGTTGTATATACGGACATTTTTCTCCCCTACCCTACATATTTTTTCACCAGAATACTGGCATTGTGACCACCAAATCCAAGGGAATTGCTGAGTGCATACGGAATCTCCATTGCAACAGCTTCCTTACAGTAGTCCAGATCCAGTTCCTCGTCCGGTGTCGTATATCCCACAGTTGCATGGACAAAATCCTGCTCCATTTCCTTTACACAGGTCACAAATTCGATCGCACCTGCTGCACCAAGCAGATGTCCGATCATCGACTTTGTGGAATTGATCTTAAGCTGCTTTGCATGTTCCCCAAACGCAAGTTTGATCGCTCTTGTCTCAAACAGGTCATTGTGATGTGTTGAGGTACCATGTGCATTGATGTATGGCACTTCTTCCGGCTTTACACCGGCATCGTTTAAGGCATTCGTCATCGCTCTTGCTGCACCTGCGCCGTCCTCTGCCGGGGATGTGATATGATAGGCATCCGAGGAGGTACCGTATCCAACAACTTCCGCATAGATCTTTGCGCCACGCGCTTTTGCATGCTCTAACTCCTCTAAGACAACTACGGCTGCCCCTTCTCCCATGACAAAACCGCTCCGGTTCTTATCAAACGGGATCGAGCACTTTGTCAGATCGCTCTCGCTGGTCAACGCAGTCAGTGCGGAAAATCCGGCAATGCCGATCGGACAGATGGCTCCTTCGGTTCCCCCTGTTACCATAACCTCTGCCTCTCCATGCTGGATGCTGCGGAATGCTTCTCCAATGCTGTTGGTTCCGGTCGCACAGGCAGTTACCACGTTGATGCTTTTTCCTTTCAGACCAAACTGAATGGAAACATTTCCGGCTGCCATATTGGAGATCACCATTGGTACAAACAATGGATTTACTCTTGCAGGTCCCCTTTCCAGCAGTCTTTTATGTTCTCTCTCGATCCCCTGAAGGCTTCCGACACCACATCCGATCGAAGTTCCCACCTGATACGGATCCTCTTTTTCCATCTCAAGACCGGAGTCCTCGATTGCCTCTTTTGCTGCTGCAACCGCGTACTGGCTGAATAACTCCATCCGTTTGGCTGCCTTCGGATCCATATACTGTTTTACATCAAAGTTTTTTACCTCTGCTGCAATATGGCATTTATATTCAGATGCATCAAAATGCGTAATCTCTGCAAAACCTGTTTTTCCTTCTTTTACGGATGCAAAAAATTCATCTACACTAAGCCCGATCGGCGTAATGGCACCCATTCCTGTTACCACAACACGTCTGTTCATTTTTTATTCCTTTCTTCCGACACGCTCTTTTTATATACTCATTCCACCATCAACGGAAATTACCTGTCCGGTAATATAAGATGCTTTTTCCGATGCCAGAAATGCAACCATCTCTGCGATATCCCACACCGTTCCGGTGCGCTGCAGCGGAATCTGCTGTTTCACTGCCTCTTTTGCTGCCTCAGGCATCTGTGCGGTCATCTCGGTTTCGATATAGCCCGGTGCAACGGCATTGCAGGTGATCCCACGCCTGGCGAGCTCTCTTGCAACACTCTTTGTCAGTCCGATCACACCGGCTTTGCTCGCACTATAATTTGCCTGACCGGCATTGCCCATCACACCTGACACCGAAGAGAGGTTGATGATGCGCCCTGCTCTCTGTTTTACAAAATAACGGGAGAGGTGGCGGATCGTGTGGAACGTTCCCTTTAAATTGGTATTTAAAACCGCATCGAACTCTTCCTCACTCATTTTTAAAATAAGGTTATCCCGCGTGATCCCGGCATTATTGACCAGGATATCGATATGACCATAGGAAGCGATCAGCTCTTCCACCATTTTGCCGCATGCGGCATAGTCTGAAACATCACACTGCACTGCGGCTGCCTCTGCACCTGATTTTTTTATTTCTTCTACAACTGCTTCTGCTTTCTCCTTTGAACCATTATAATTTACGATCACAAACGCTCCGTTGGCTGCCAATGTCTTTGCGATCGCGCTTCCGATTCCTCTGCCTGCCCCTGTCACCAGTGCTACTTTTCCTGTCAGCATAATATCCTCTCTCCTGTTATGTCCTGCTACGCCAGGGGATGTTCCTTACTATAACGATTGAAATCATCCATGGTGTCAATATTTGAAACGTTTACATCCCGGTTGATCTTTCGCATAAAACCACTTAAGGTCTTACCCGGTCCGATCTCAACAAACTCTTCCACGCCATCGGCGATCATTCTTTCCACGCTCTGCTGCCAGCGTACAGATGATGAAACCTGACGCTCCAACAATGATTTTACCGGTTCACTGTCTGTCACATAATCTGCAGTGACATTTGACAGATATGGGATCTGCGGCATGCTTACCGTAACCTGCTCCAGTTCTTTTGCCAGCTTTTCTCCTGCTCCCTCGAGCATCCTGGAATGAAAAGGTCCGCTGACCTTTAATGGTACCACACGCTTTGCACCTGCTTTACTGCAAGCCTCTCCTGCTTTTGCCACTGCCTCACTCTCCCCGGTGATCACGATCTGTCCCGGACAGTTATAATTGGCAATGGACACGATCCCCTCAGTTTCCTCACATGCCTGCTCGATCGCTCCTGCATCCAATCCAAGGACCGCTGCCATGGCGCCACCGGTCGGCACTGCTTCCTGCATATAGATTCCTCTTTTTCTGACCAGTGCAAATGCATCTTCCATCGTCAGCACCTTTGCTGCAAGGAGTGCTCCATATTCCCCAAGGCTTAAGCCTGCAGTTACATTCGCACGATAACCTCTGCTC
This sequence comes from uncultured Roseburia sp., assembly GCA_900550935.1. Taxonomy (GTDB): domain Bacteria; phylum Bacillota; class Clostridia; order Lachnospirales; family Lachnospiraceae; genus Roseburia. The sequence goes on along the minus strand of URUD01000007.1, from coordinate 65,145 downwards.
TCAAGTGCCGTTAAGATTGCTGCCTCCGCGGTCAGCATACAGATCTGTGTGTATTCCGTAATATTTATCTTATCGTTTTCTTCAAAGCACAACGCCGCAACATCCAGTCCCGATGCTTTTTGCGCTGTATCAAATACCAGCTTACATTCCGGCAGCTGCTCATAAAATTCTTTTGCCATGCCGATATACTGTGCTCCCTGTCCCGGGAACAAAAATGCTCTCTTGCCCATAGTCCTCCTCATTTCCATGCAGCTTTTTCCTGACTAATGCTGCATCAACTGCTCTGCTTCCTTTACGATCTCCTGCATGATCTCTTCGCAGGTCTGTTCTTTTTTTACCATACCTGCGCTCTGTCCTGCCATCAGGCTTCCATTTACCACATCTCCGTCGACCACTGCTTTCCGGAGCGAACCGAGTGTGAGGTGTTCCAGTTCTTCAAAAGAGGCACCTTCCTGCTCCATTTTCAGATATTCCCGGCTCATGGCATTTCTAAGTACCCGGATCGGATGTCCGGTGCTCATGCCGGTTACCTCGGAGTCGATATCCCTTGCTTTAATGACACGTTCTTTGTAATTCGGATGTACGATACTTTCTTTTGCTACAAGGAAACGGGTTCCCATCTGCACACCCTCTGCGCCCAGCAGAAACGATGCCGCAATCCCTCTGCCATCGGCAATTCCTCCTGCTGCAATCACCGGAATGGAAACGGCATCGGCGACCTGCGGTACCAGTGTCATCGTGGTCTGGGAACCAATGTGTCCACCGGACTCCATTCCCTCTGCAATGACGGCATCCGCTCCACCGCGCTCCATCATTTTTGCCATTGCCACACTTGCAACAACCGGAATGACAACCACGCCAGCCTCTTTCCAGGCTTTCATAAATTTTCCCGGATTTCCGGCTCCTGTCGTGACGACTTTTACTCCTTCTTCGATCACGACCTGTGCAACCTCCGGCGCATTTGGATTGAGCAGCATGACATTAACCCCAAACGGATTTTTTGTCAGTTCTTTTGTCTTCCTGATCTGCTCTCTTACGACTTCAGGCGGTGCACTTGCTGCACCGATGATACCAAGTCCCCCTGCATTGGATACGGCGGCTGCCAGATGATACTCTGCGACCCACGCCATACCTCCCTGCAAAATGGGATATTCTGTTTTCAGTAATTTACTGATTCTTGTCTGCATTATGCTTCCACACCTTTGCTCTTCAGATAATCCATTACGTCAGCGACCGTTGCGATCTTCTCTAAATCTTCGGACGGGATCTCCACACCAAACTCTTCTTCCAGTGCCATGACCAGTTCAAATAAATCTAAGGAGTCAGCCCCTAAATCCTCTTTGAAATTGGACTCTGCCTTGATCTCGCTCTCATCCACGTTTAACTGCTCTGCGATCATTGGTTTCATTTTTTCTAACATAAGTATTACCTTCCTTTTCCCTTGTTTATTATTTGCCTTTCAAATATTTTGATTGTCAAATTATTTGCTTTTCAAAGTATATGATACCTTCCAAATTTTGTCAACCATTTTATTTTGATTGTCAAAGTTTTTTATGGATAACAAAAAAGAAGCTGCGCACAAACCGGTTGTTTCCGGCTGCATGCAGCTCCTTTTTGCATTTATCTTTATTGAATTTCCAGAGTTTCTTTGGTTACCGCACCTTTTTCGATGTGAAAAGAATTTAAGACCGGATTGCCCTCTTCCATCAGGGACAGAATCAGGTAATGGATCTTCGAATCATAGGCAAGCCGGATGTCCTCTTCGGATGGCCGGGATGGTGATTCCGGGTGGGAATGAAAGTTTCCAAGCAGTTCCCGTCCCTTGCTGCGGATATCTTTCACTGCCGCAAACTGCTCCTTCGGGTCCATGGAAAAGTGCTCCCTGCTCTCGTCCATGTTGCGCAGCAGATAAACGTCTGTGATGACCTGGCTGCCATCCTCATTCGTATAGCCGCCTAACAGTCCACATGCCTCATTCGGGAGTCCCGTTCTGGCATGCTCTAATATTTTCTGATAATCTTCCTGTTTTAAAATAAGCATGGCTGCCTCCTTAGATGCCGTCTGTGCAGACCGCCTGTTCATAATCGATCAGTTCCGTGATGGTCGGATGGGTACCACATACCGCGCAATCCTCTGTGTGGCTTGGCAGTTTTACTTTGTGGAACTCCTGATTGATCGCATCGTAAGTCAGAAGATATCCGGTCAGCAGTTTGCCAACGCCTAAGATGTATTTGATCGCTTCCATTGCCTGAAGGCTTCCGATCACACCGCCCATTGCTCCGATGACACCTGCCTGTTTACAGGTCGGAACTGCATCCTTTGGTGGCGGATTCTTAAATACACAGCGGTAACATGGTCCTTCTCCCGGAACATACGTCATCAGCTGTCCTTTGAAACGGATGATCCCTGCATGGCTGAACGGTTTCTTTGCCATAACGCAGGCGTCATTGATCAAAAATTTCGCCGGGAAGTTATCGGTTCCGTCAATGATGAAGTCATAGTCTGCGATCAGATCCATGATATTTTCACTGGTCACAAACTGACGGTAGGTTTTTACCGTGACGTCCGGGTTCATCGCATGGATGGTCTCCTGGGCAGATTTTACTTTTGCCTTGCCCACATCCGCGGTGCCATGGATGATCTGTCTCTGTAAGTTGGACAGATCGACTTCATCTGCATCTACGATACCGATGGTTCCGACTCCTGCTGCACCAAGGTACATTGCTGCCGGGGCTCCAAGTCCACCTGCTCCGATGATCAGCACTTTTGCATTCAATAATTTTTTCTGACCTTTTGCGCCAACTTCCTTTAAGATAATGTGTCTGGAATAGCGTTCAATCTGCTCATCTGTTAATGCCATAGCTGCCTCCTCCCATGAAATACAAGAACTCTACATTGTCTCCGTCTTTTAAAACGGTCTCTGCCACTTTATCACTTGGTACAAATTCCTCGTTCAGTGAAACAGTAACGTACTCCGGAGTCTCTACATTCTCTAACGTAAATAACTCGGTCAGTTTTAATCCATCTGCTACTTCTTTTTTGTTTCCTGCTACAATAATCTCCATCTTTTTCTCCTTTTTCTGCTCTGTTTTGATCACAGTGTTTCATCCAGCCACTGGTTTAACTCTTCTTTTTTCAACACTCCGGTCTGTGCTCCGGCTACCTCGCCATTCACAAACAATCGTAATGCCGGTACACCCATCACGCCATATTCTCCGGCAAGATCCATGTCATAATTGACATTGACCTTATATACCTGAAGGCTTCCTTCACGCTCGTCCTCGATATCTCCCAGGATCGGTGATATCTGTTTGCACGGGATGCAGCTGTCGGAATAGAAATCAACCAGTACCGGCAGACTGCTCTTTAATACTTTTTCTTCAAAATCTGCTTTTCCTATTCTTGCTGCCATCCTTAGTCCCCCACTTTTTTAATGATCAGTTCGTAAGTGCCATCTTCATTGTCCAGTAATTTTAAGATCTGATGTCCCTCTTCTTTTACACTTCTCGGAACATTCTGTACCGGCTCTCCGTCGTTTAAACGGACTGCCAGGACTTCTCCATCGTCTAACTCGTCTAAGGTTACCTTTACCTTTACAAAAGTCAACGGGCACACTTTATCTGTAATGTCTACGGTTTCATCAATCTGGATTCCTGCAAGTTCCATCCTGTTCCTCCTTTTTTTCCTGGTTTTTATTTTTCCTCATAGGCTGCTTTGATCTTTTCACGGAATGCGTCCTCTCCGAGTCTCTGTAAGGTCAGACGGAAACGCTCTCCTGCATTTGCGTTTTCTTCAAAATAGTCAATGGCTGCATCCGTTACGCGGAATAAAGTATCCTTGTCATGGATGATCGGAAGTAACTGCTCTCCTTTGTAGATCTTGTTTCCAAACAGTCCTCCAAAACTTACCAGATATCCGCTGTTTCCTTCCCACGCATCGGTTGGACAGGATTTTACGCAGCGTCCGCAATAGGTACATTTATCTGCATCCAGTGTCACTTCGGTTCCGGTACATTTGATTGCGCCCTCGCGGCATGCCTTTTCACAGACACCGCAGTTGATACATTTATCCTGCACCCAGGTCACTTCCATGCCGCCCTTGATACCGATATCATTTTCCTCTGCCTTTAAGCAGTTATTCTGGCATCCGGTCACACCAAATTTGAATTTGTGCGGCAGTTCCCGTCCAAAATAATGCTCATCAAGTTCCTGTGCCAGGGTATAAGTATCGATACATCCACTCGGACAGATTTCAGATCCCTGACATGCGGTCACGGTTCTTACTCTTGGTCCGCATACGCCCGGTTTTACACCGCCTGCGGCAAGCTTTGCCTTGACTTCCTCGATATCTTCAAAGCGGATAAACGGGATTTCAATACCCTGCCTGGATGTCATATGGACATATCCCTTTCCGTACTGCTCTGCGACTTCGGATACTGCGTTGATATTCTCTGCCGTCAGGTTACCACCTACTACCTGAATACGGAGTGAAAAATATCCTTTCTGCTTCTGTCTCATAAAGCCGCCCTTTTTTAATGCTGCATAGTCAACCTGTGCCATACACTCAATTCCTCCTGTTTTTTGTCTGCCCTACGCTTCCTGACTTAAAATCGCTTCTTCAAAATCGCTGATCAGATCTTCGATATCCTCAATTCCGACACTGACCCGGACAAGATCAGTAAAGACGCCCGCTGCCTTTTTCTGCTCTTCTGTGCTGTGTGCACTGATGGTCGATTCCGGATGTATCACAAGTGTTTTGGTATCTCCGATGTTGGAAACTTTTAATGGAAGTTTTAACGCATTGATCAGTCCAAATGCTTTTTCCCTGCTTCCCATCCGAAGCGTTAAGATACCTCCATAATATCCGTTAAACTGCTTTCTTGCAATCCCATTCCATGGACTGTCGGATAATCCCGGATAATTCACCCTGATCTGTGGATAAGTGGCTGCTATGTACTCTGCAAGCTTCTGCGCATTGCTACAGGCACGCTCCATTCTAAGTCCAAGTGTCTCCATGCCAATAATATTGTAAAAAGCATTCTGTGGAGACAAACAGGCCCCGGTATTTCGAAAGAGGCTGTTTCTTAATTTTGCTGTGAATGCAAACGGTCCGAACTTCGCATATTCTTTCATGCCAGGATAACGCGTCACATCCCACTTGAACTTTCCGCTGTCTGTGATCACACCGCTGATGGAATTACTGTTTCCATTGATGTACTTGGAGGTGGAATTTACCACGATATCTGCTCCATGGGAAAGTGGCTTTACCAGAAATGCGGTTGCCGCTGTATTGTCGATCACAAGCGGGATTCCCTGCTCATGTGCTGTGTCTGCCAGAGCTTTGATATCCGTCACATCCAGTCCCGGATTCCCGATCGTCTCTGCAAAGTAGATCCTCGTATGTTCATTGGTCGCTCCGATAAATTCCTGCAGCTGGTTGTTTTCCACATAGTGGGTCGTGATCCCAAATGCTTCCAGATCCCGGAACAGGTCGATGCTTCCGCCGTATAAACTGGCACTTGCTACGATCTCATCTCCACTTTGTAACAGTCCTGCAAATACGTTAAACAGTGCTGCCATTCCGGAGGCACATGCCACGCTTGCCACACCGCCTTCCAATATGGTCATCCGTTTTTCAAATGCCTCGATGGTAGGATTGTTGATCCTCGTATAGGAAAATCCCGGTGCCTTATTGTGAAAGATCTGCTCTAAACGTTCGGCTGATTCCTGTTCAAATGCGCTTGAGTAATAGATAGGAGGAAGTGTCGCTCCTGTGTGGCTGTCTCCGCCAAAACCTTTGCCTGTTCCCCCGTGCAGTAAGGATGTATTAAACCTCACCCTGCACCACCTCTTTTCATTCTTTATTATTCCTATCTGTTTAATATGAATTAGATTTTATTATTTTTTCCTTTATTTGTCAACCAGTTTTTTGCAAATTTTCAATTTGCGATTTCTGCCCGGCTATGATACTATCAGACGTAACAATTTTAACTATCAGATCGGTCGTGAGGAACTTATGAAAAAACATCCAGCATTTGTGATTTTGTTCTTATTTATAATTTTGATCCTTGCCGCTCTTTGCGGTATTCTTTTTGGAAGTGTCAGTCTGTCCCTGTCGGATATCCTGGCAGTCCTTCGTGGTGCGGACCGCTCTTCCACTGCCTATATCCTGATCACAACCGTCCGCATCCCAAGAGTGCTCGGCGGACTGTTTGCCGGCATTGGTCTTGCCTGCGCCGGTGTGATCTTACAGAGCGTGATGAATAACTCTCTTGCCAGCCCCAATACCATCGGTGTCAATTCCGGCTCAGGTTTTGCGGTTATGCTCGCAATGGTCTTTTTCCCGGCAAACTCTTTTTATATTCCGGTCTTTGCTTTCCTTGGTGCGCTGGCCACGACGATTGCTATCTTTTTACTTGCCGCTGCTTCCGACAGTTCAAGGACAACGATCATCCTCGCCGGCATCACCGTGTCCAGCTTTTTAAACGCAGGCATCAATACGATCAAACTGCTTGATACCGATATTACCGTAAATCTGACTTCTTTTTTGATTGGAACGCTCTCCAGTCTGACCTTGCAGCGGATCACACTGCCCTGCATCTGTATTCTGGTGGCATTTCTCTTATCGCTGTTTTTTGCAAAGCCTCTGAACCTGCTTTCGCTGGGTGATGACATTGCACATTCCCTGGGACTTCGTGTTCCGCTGACCCGTTTTTTATTACTGGTGTCAGCCAGTGTGCTTGCCGGATGTGTGGTCAGCTACGCTGGTCTTTTGGGTTTTATCGGTCTGATCGTTCCGCATATCTGCAGACAGTTATTTGGAAATGATGCCAGATATCTGCTCCCCTGCTCTGCACTGCTCGGAGGCTGTTTTGTCATTCTCTGTGACCTGCTCGGAAGAGTCATTGCCTCTCCGTTTGAACTGCCCGCCGGGATCATCATGTCGTTTATCGGCGGTCCGTTCTTCCTGTATCTGTTACTGAAAAAGAAAGGAGGACGAAGAGTCCATGCTTGAGTTTTCCCATGTGTGTGCCTCCTGCGGGCATGATCCGATTTTAAATGATATCAGCCTGTCCTTCCCGGAGGGTCAGATCACTGCACTGATCGGGCCAAACGGCTGCGGCAAGACCACGCTGCTGCAATGTTTAAATGGCGTATCAAATGTTACCTCCGGGGAGATCCTGCTAAACGGGGCAAAGTTTTTATCACTCCCTCCAAAAGAACGCGCAAAACAGTTATCTTTTCTCCCGCAGGTGCGCACGATCATCCCTGCCCTGCCGGCAAAAACGCTGGTGGAACACGGACGTTTCCCACACCTTGGTTTTTCCCGCAAAAAGTCCAGAGAAGATATCGAGATCGTAAAACGTTCGATGGAATTTACCCATACAACAGAGTATGCCGACTGTTACGTTGATACGCTCTCCGGCGGGATCAGGCAGCGTGTCTTTTTTGCCATGGTGCTGGCACAGGACTGCGACTACATTGTCCTTGATGAACCTACCACTTACCTTGATCTGCCGGGACAGCGGGATTTTCTTTCCATGATAAAGCAGTTAAAAGAGCAGGGAAAGACCATTATCGTCGTCCTGCATGACCTAAGTCAGGCGATCCGCCTTGCCGACCGTCTGGTGGTCATGAAAGACCGGTCGATCGTTGCCTGCGGCGCACCGGAGGAATGTTTAGCCTCCCATATTTTAGAGGATGTCTTTGATACCAGAATCAAACACTTTACAGACAAAGAAGGAGAGTACTACTTTTTCGAGTAGTACTCTCCTTTTCTCTAATCATTTACCGTCGACCCGACCACGATGACTGCCGGTGTCTGTAACTTCGACTGCTTTACTTTTTCTACGATATTCTCTAACGTGCCCCGCACTGCATCGGCGGTTCCATCAAAGTTTCCATGTACGACTGCCACAGGTGTCTCTTTCGCTTTTCCACCGGCAAGCAGACGTTTCGTGATCTGCTCTAAATGATGAAAGCCCATCAGAATCACCAGCGTGCCACTAAGTCCTGCCATTTGTTCAAGTTCTTCCGGCAGTGCATCTTTCCCGTCTGACGTATGCCCGGTCATCACATGGAAACTGCGCCCCGTGCCCCGGCTGGTCACCGGGATCCCTGCTGCCGCCGGAACTGCGATTGCGGAGGTAATGCCCGGAATTTCCGTGACAGAAATTCCTTCTTCTTTTAATGCTTTTATCTCCTCCGGTCCACGGCCAAAGACAAACGGATCTCCGCCTTTTAAGCGTACCACCCGTTTCCCCTCTTTTGCCTTCCGGACCAGAAGTGTGTTGATCTCTTCCTGCTTTTTGCTGTGCGCACCCATCCGTTTGCCAACATAGATCTTTTCGCAGCTTTCCGATGCGTGGTCTAACAGCCGTTCATCAATGAGGTCATCATAGATGAGCACTTCGCTCTCCCGGATGGCACGGAGTCCTTTTAACGTAATAAGGTCATACGAACCACATCCGGCACCAACTAAGGTCACGCTTCCCACACGTTTTCCCTGCTCCGATAAGATCCGTTTTCCTTTTGCATAGGAAGCCACCCAGGTCTGTTTTTCCTCACTGGTAAGGACGCGGTTTTCTGCCATGCAAAAAGCTGCCGCATCTTTTAAGAAAGCGGCACGATCGCCTGCATCCGGGATCTGTGCTTTGGCAACGTCTCTTAGGCTGTTCAGATCATCCAGTATCGCTTCGATGCGGTTTGGCAGTTCTGCTGCCACCCGGCTGCGCAGAGTCGCTGCTATTTTCGGGCTTGCCCCTGCTGTCGATATGCCCACGGTAAGGCTTCCCTCTTTCACAAGTGCCGGAAAAAGAAAACCGCAGACCTCTTTGTCGTCCACCACATTGACCAGGATGTTCTGTTCCTGACACAGACGGCTGATTCTGTGATTTAACTCCCGATCATCCGATGCCGCTATGACAAAACAACAGTCCCTGAGATCGTCCTCGCGAAATTCCCGTTCGATGCAAGTCAGCGTGGCATCTTCTTTGAGCTGCGGCAGGATCTTTGGTGCGATCACGACAAGATCTGCTCCAAATGGTTTTAATTTTTCGATCTTATGTGCTGCGATCCTGCCGCCACCCACGATCAGTCCTTTTTTCTGTTCTACGTCAATAAAAAACGGAAAATACGCCATCTGCCCCTCCTGTTTCCCGGTTGCTAGTCTGCCTGTGGATACAGGATGTCTGCAAGCTGTTCATATGCCTCGCCCCATTTTGCGTTTGGTTTCAAATTGAAAAGGCGTTTGTCCAGCCAGTAATAATTTCCGTTCCGGATCGCGGTTAAGGATGCCCATGCCGGGTTGGAAACCAGCTGCTCCTCTACATTTTTCTTTGCCGCATCGGTGTCTGTTCCCTGAATGGTAACAAAAATATAATCCGGGTCCGCTGCAATGATCGCCTCCATGCTAAGGTCATCTAAAAGTCCCTCATCACTGTCCGCAATATTGGTACATTCCAGATCACGCAGCATCTCTCCGCCGACATTTCCCTCACTGCCTTTTGCCTTTACATTCTGGGATGATGCACGCAGGAATAAAACAGTCGGATCGCTCCCATCGACACGCTCCTTTACCTGTTCGATCTGCTCTTTGACTGCCAATCCATTCTGCTCGTATAAATCTGCTCTGCCTGTGATCTTTGTGCAGATTTCTAACATATGCAGATAGGAATCAAAATCAGACACATCAAAATATGCCACGGTAATGCCTGCATCTGTAAGGACCGATTCAAGTGCCACATCTCCATCGGTATTGGAACTTGCAATGACAAAATCAGGGTTGGCTGCGATCAGCTGCTCTACATCCGGCTCCAAAATGCTTCCCAGATTTACAACATCATCCCCGAGATCCAGTCCAAGACTCTCCCAGGAATCATTTGCTGCTGCAACAACCTCGCCTCCGGCTAACTGCCAGACATCGGTAAAACTTCCGATCAGCGTTGCGACACGCTTCGGGTCATTTACCGTTACTTCCCGTCCCAGCGCATCGGTAAAAGTAACTCCCTCTGTGGCTGCTTCCGTACTTTCCTGCTCTCCTGTCACTTCGATCTGTTCTGTGCTCTCTGTTTCCTGCACAATATCCTGTTTTGCCGCATCTGCTCCGGTATCTTTTGTGTTCTGACTACATCCTGTTACAAATACTCCGGTCAGCAATACTGCAAGTAATGTTTTGGGGATAGAAAATTTTTTCATCTGTTGTCTCCTTTATTATGTTTTTCTATTGCCCTATTATATTTTCCATCTCCTAGTTTGTCAATGGGAATACTGTGCATTATTAAAAACTACCTGCTCCACAAACATTCTGTCCCTTGCAGAAAGAAGAGGAGTAGGAACTCCTACTCCTCCAGTAACATCTGCACACATCCATACATTCCTGCATCATTTCCCAGGTCTGCCACTGCAAATTTAGCATCCTTGCATGCGTGGAATGAAGTCTCTCTGTAATATTTTTGAATGGTATCGATCAGGATCGGTCCTGCCTTCGATACACCACCGCCGATTACGATGATCTCCGGATTTACCACACATGCGATATTGGAAAGGGTAGACCCTAGGATCTCACATACCTCTTCCACGATCACATTTGCTACGGCATCTCCTGCCTTTGCCTCATCAAACACATCTTTTGCAGTCAGTTCCGCATAGTTGCGTAAGTTTGTCTCATCCGGACATTTGGCAAGTTTTCTCTTTGCCATACGAACGATACCGGTTGCTGATGTATACTGCTCCAGGCAGCCATACTGTCCACAGGTACACTGCTCAGCCTCGTCATGGTCGACTGTGATATGTCCGATCTCTCCACCTGCTCCGTTAAAGCCGGATACAACTTTTCCATTGACGATCACGCCACCGCCGACACCGGTTCCAAGTGTTACTAAAACAACGTCTTTGCTTCCTTTGGCACCACCCTGCCACATTTCACCAAGCGCTGCTACATTGGCATCGTTTCCTACTTTGATGTCAAGTCCGGTCAGGTTTTTCATCTCTTCTGCGACATTGACAACACCCCATCCGATGTTGACACAGCGGTTTACGATGCTCTCTTTCTTAACCGGTCCCGGAACTCCGATTCCGATGCCCTGTACGTCATCCTTGGAAATGCCTTCCTTTTCAAGTTTACCCTCTACGGCATGTGCCACATCAGACAGTACGGATGCTCCATTGTTTTCACGGTTCGTTTTGATCTCCCATTTGTCTAATAACGTACCATTTGTCTCAAAAAAACCGATCTTACAGGTTGTTCCCCCAATGTCCACTCCAAATGCGTATTTCTTCATCTTTCCCTCCATACCATTTCACATTTCGTAATTTATGTTTATGATAACGTTTCCAATTTTATCTGTCAAGCGCTAGCTTCCTACATTCCTTCAATCTGCTGTATTTCCGGTTCCGGCTCCTCTGGTGCTTCTTCCTGCTGCTGCCCTTCTCCCACGTCCGGCGTTTCCGGATTTTGGTTTTCCGGCTGCTGCTCTTCCTGCTGTGGTGCGTTTTCCTGCGGGGTCTCCGGTGTCACCTGCTGCTCTCCTTCCGGCACAGTTCCCGCATCCGGTGTCGCTTCATTGTCCGTATTTCCATCCTCCGGGGTATCTTCCTGCGTTTCATCTTTGGTACCAAACCGGTCTGAAACTTTGGCATATGGCAGAAAGTCCATCGGTTCGAGCCCTTCATGAATGGTCTCCATAAATGTCTTCCAGATGGTTCCCGGATAAGTCGAACCCATTAGCTGTTCCATCTTTCTTGGCATATCGTAACCGACCCAGACACTCGTGGTATAATATCTTGTATAACCCACGAACCAGCCGTCTTTCTGATCGTTTGAGGTTCCGGTCTTTCCCGCGGACGGCATATCAGACAGTGCTAATCCCTTTCCGGTTCCATTCGTCAGGACTCCGGTCAGGATGTCTGTCATCATCCTTGCCGCGTTCTGTTTATATACAACCTTCTCCTCCTGTTCTCCAACATAAACATCATTTCCATCTGCATCCGATATCTTCACAATGCAGGTCGGCACGCGGTATTTTCCATCGTTTTCGATCGCCGCATAGCCAGATGCCATTTCCAGTGCAGAAACACCATTGGTAAATCCTCCGAGCGAGGTTGCCGGCCGGTAATCTTCTTTATCCAGTTTGGCAAAATTCATCTCTGTTAAATAGGAAAGTCCAACCTCCGGGGTCAGTTCTTCATACAATTTCCATGCGACCGTATTGACAGAACGCTCGGCTGCCTGTCGCAGTGTCATCTCGCCCCGGTAACCACCGCCCGCATTCTTAGGACCATCCTCGATCGGCTCATCTACCACCTTACTGTCCGGCGTATAGCCCCGCTCCAAAGACGGAGTGTAAACGATCAGTGGCTTGATCGCACTTCCCGGCTGGCGGTAACTCTGGTAGGCACGGTTTAACGTGTAACCGGATACCTCCTGGCTTCTTCCCCCGACGATTGCTTTCACATATCCGTTGCTGTTGTCAATGCATGCGGCGGCAGACTGCAATTCATAAATGCCTTCCTCATTGGTACCTGTATAACCTGCGAGTGTCTCATCGATCGCACTCTGAAGCTGTTCCTGCATCGTAAGATCTAACGATGTATAAATACGGTAGCCACCGGTATACAGATCCTTCTGACAGTCATTATATAAGTCCGCATAGGCTGCCTCATATTTTTCTTTATCGTCCATGGAAGAAAAATCATAGCGGAACGTAAACCCCTGCTGTTCCATCAGTGCGCGCGTTGCACAATAATAGGTATAGGTCTCCACGTAATCATTCTTGGCAAGTGCCTGGGGACGTTCTAATGTGACATCCATATTTTTCGCATCCTCACAGGTTTTTTCCGTAATCCAGCCCGCTTTTTCCATATTGTCCAGCATACGGTTTCTTCTCGCGATCGTATTCTCCTTATTCGTCAGCGGATCATACTGTGACGGATTGTTCGGGATCGCACATAAAAATACGATCTCCGGCAGTTCCAGTTCCGATATCCCCCGGTTAAAATAACCCCTGCTGGCGGATTCGATCCCATAATATCCATTTCCAAAATATATATTATTCAGATAAAATTCCATGATCTGGTCTTTGGTATACTTTTCTTCCAGATTCATGGCAATAAACATTTCCTCCACTTTTCGCTGCCAGGTCTTCTCCTGTGAAAGGAACACATTTCTCGCCAGCTGCATGGTGATCGTGCTGCCTCCCTGTGTTGCCTCTCCCTCGTCGATCATGACCTTAATGGCACGCAGGATTGCTTTATAATCAATTCCTTTGTGTTTGTAGAACTTCCGGTCCTCCGTGCTGACCATCGCCTCGATCGCCTGTGTCGGGATCTGGTCGATCGTCAGATAATAAGAATCCCGTTCTCCCTTTAACGTTGAGATCAGCGAACCATCTGCCGCATACACCATACTTGTCTGCGCCGCCCGGAACGTATCTGCATTGGAGCTTCGCACAAGCTGCTGTGCTTCCTGCTGCATTGATTTGATCTGCCCGGCGTATCCTCCCATAAAATACCAGCACACGCCCGCTACAAGCAGGAGCAGTAATATAAACTGCACCCGGAAAAATATCCAGAATGCACGATATTTTTTCTTCTTTTTCTTTTTCGCCAAATCTATCTCCACCTATCTTAAAACTACTTTATGATATGCAATCCCCATCTGGTCTAAGCATTCCATCTCCCTCTTCTGGCAGGTAAACAGTAAAATCTGTTTCTTCTTCCCCACTAACCGCTGCAACGTCTGTTTTAACCGTTCGTCATCATACATACAAAATGCCTCATCCAAAAATAATGGCATCTCTTCCTCTTTGGTTACCAGTTCTCCCACAGCAAGTCGTAATCCAAGGTAAAGTTGCTCCAATGTACCACGGCTTAATGCCTCTGGCGGCAGATCCATTCCGTCCGCATGGACACAAGGTTTTCCATCTGAGTCCACACTCACGTGATCATACCTGCCATCCGTAACCGTCGAAACCCACTCCGAAACTGCGGCATCCAGATCCCCCCTGATCCCATCATAGAAAAGTCCGGACAACCGGCTGATCTCTGATGTGGCAAGTTCCACCGCCTGGATTTTTTCTGTAATGCCCTGCTCTTCTCTCCCCGGTGCAGTGATCTCCTCCATCTGCTCTGTGATGTGATACCGTCTGGTTTCTTTCTCTGCCTGTGAATCACGCAGATTTTTAAGCATACGTTCTGCCTGGACCAATGCCGCATTCCCATAAAACGCCTCCGGCAGTTTTTTCTCCTGCGCCGCACTGAGAAGTTCTTCTTTTTCCTGTTTCCAGATCAGTGCCGCCACCGCTCCTGCGATGGAAAAGAGCAGTTCTGTCACAATTACGACCGGCACCGGATAGTGCAGGATCTCATACAAAATTCCATTTAAAATAATGGCAGCGATGGCTCCCGCAAGCACGCCGATCGAAATACGTCCTTTCTTTGTCTGCACCGGTTCTTTGGGCTTTTTCTCCTGCTGTTCTTTTCGTTTCCGGGATATTTCTTCCACCTGCATCTGCTTTAAGCGGGTGATCTCCCGCTCTGCATCTTCTATATTATTCTGTAATCCACGACAATCCCGCTCCAACAGTTCTTTTTCCACCGTCAGATTATGTATCTGTTGATTTTTCCGGTTTCTCAGATTTTTTAGTTCCTGATTTAATTCTCTTTTCTTATTTGCAAGCAGCTGCTTTGCTTCTGTCACATGGATACTCGCATCGCCACTCTCTGTGACATCGGAAAGGTACTGTGAAAGGATTTCCGCCAGTTCTTTGCCGGTTGCCGCACCGCTCTGCGGAATATCACAGGTATTTTCAAAGGTTTCTTTTCGGATGCCGCCGAGCAGCATCTCTAAATCTCCATATGCGATCGAGAGTTCTTCCTGATCTGCTTCATTTTTTAAGATTTCCTTTTTTTCTTTATAATAAAAGTTCCTCTCCAGGTAAAAAGGTCTCTCTCCAACCAGGAAACGCAGGCTGCCGCTGTAATAGGATGGTGTATGCCACGGCTCATACCGGACATATTTATCTCCTGCCGCAGCTCTCCCACGACCTTTTTCCATGCCAAACAGCATTGCGATCAAAAAGTCATGCAGCGTGGATTTTCCCGCCTCATTTTCTCCATAAATCACATTGAGTCCTTCCGAAAACGTGATCGTCTCATTCTGTAATTTTCCAAATTGAAAAATATCTGCCTGTTTTATTTTCATAATTGATGTCCCAACAATGCGTTTACGCCATACTCTAATGCCTTTTTTGTGACCGGATCATCCGGCATTTTACGCAAAGTACGAATATACTGCTCCAATAGGGTCCCTGCATACTCTGTTTCTAATTTATCATACTGCAGATCTGCCTGTGTCTGATCTGTCACGTCCACGATCCGCGCAAGCTGGCTTAAGCTCTCAAGGTCATACGTCATGTCCGGATCTCTTTTCCCCTGTAAAAAAAGGCGGAAATACTGATACTCCGGGCGTTCGGCAAGCAATCCCTTTGCCCATTCCATGATCTCCCGCTCCGATGTCTTCGCTGTCATCGTGAAGACTTCGTGGCAGTATTCACACTTTTTGACCGGGTAAAAGAAGACCTGACATTGCTCCTTACTGATCTCTCCCATCCAGTAGCCATGCGCTCCTGTATCATTGCAGTCTGTCGGTTCTAAACTGCCCGCCATCACTGCCCTGTCATCCACGAGCTGTTCTCCCTTGTGGATATGCCCTGCAGCAATATAATCAAATCCGTTCTGTAATATCTTCTCTGCCGAAAACGGAAGATGTCTGGCGTCTCCGCCATGTGCCAGTAAGATATTGATCTGCTCCTTTTTTTCAGGAATGATCCCGTCATAAATATCCTCCGGCAATTCCCTGTGCCAGTAACTGAGTCCGTAAATACTGACATTTTCTTCGTCAAAATCGAAATGTCCAACCTCTTCCTGTCGGAAAAAATAAACATTTTCCTGCCATTCTGCCGAAAGATAGCACGACTTTGTCCTGAGGTAATCATGATTTCCCGCCATGAGGATGATCCTCGTCTGCGGTATCTTGCCAAAGAGATAATTGATCTCCCGGATATCCTTTTTCAGCGGCTGACTGTGAAACAGATCTCCCGATATCAATAAAAAATCTACGTTCTTCCGTCCTGCCTCTTCTACTACCTGTGCAAACGAATCCCATATATCCTGTTTTCGTTTCCCGCTCCAGCTTTTCCCGGCATCCGGGCTGACCCCCAAATGCACATCTGCGATATGTATAAATTTCATACGTCCCCCTTTATCTTACCGATAGAGCAAAAAGAGTAGGGCATATATCTCTACACGCTCTACTCTGCAAGGTATCTGACCGTCCTCTCAATTATACAAAATCTTAACTCTCAATTCAATCCCTTTCACACCTGTCCGGACGCTGCCTGCCCTACTGTTCCATCTGCTTTCCTAAAAATCCTGCCGCAGCGCTCGCCAGTTTGCTCTCGGTATCCCCCATCTTTTCTTTTTCTTCTTTATCATATAGGATCACGGCACCGATGGCATCTCCTTCACAGATAATTGTACTCACTGCCTGTTGCATATATTCCCCCGGATCATCCAGTGTGATCTTAATGAAGTTGTCATCCCCGGCAGATGCCTGATAGCTTTTGCGCTCGCTTATCACTTCTTCCAGCTGCCTGCTGATCGGTTTCCCGTCAAACTCTCTCTTTCCACTTCCGGCTGCAGCCACGACATGATCACAATCCGTCACCAGTACCAGATGCCCGGTAGTCTGCGAAAGACTCTCCGCATACTCACCTGCAAACTGGCTTAATTCTCCGATCGGCGAATATTTTTTTAATACGATCTTTCCCTCCCGGTCAGTAAAGATTTCTAAGGGGTCTCCCTCTCGGATCCGCAGTGTCCGGCGGATCTCCTTTGGTACTACAATACGTCCGAGGTCATCTATTCTTCTTACGATTCCTGTCGCTTTCATTTTCCGGTATTTTCCTCCAATTCCAAATTTTTATTTCACTTTTTTCTATAAATTAGTTGTGGAGTTATTATGTGGAAAACTGCTGCAGATTATTCAGAAACCCATCACTTCTCTCTTCTTTCCTTTCTGTCAATCTTTAAATTTTTATAATATTGCATTGGCGTAACACCATACTCCTTCTTAAACGCTCTGAAAAAATGATTGTATCCGCCAAACCCTCCAAGCTCATAAACCTCACGGATACTTTTCCCCTGCTCGATATAATGTCTGCACAGATCCAGTCTGCTCTTTACAATATAGGAATGTGGCGTTTCGCCTGTCATCTTCTTAAATTCTCTTACAATATGATAACGGCTTACATAAAATTCATTTTCCAGACGTTCCAATGATATGTCTTCCGTCAGATGTTCTTTTATGTATACAAAAATATCATCCATTACAACATGCTTTTTCATATCTGACTTTCGCTGCACATCCTCCTGGACAGATGCACGCAGTGCAAGTACCAGCAGCATTGTCAGCAGACTTTTCTCATACAATGTGTGCGCAAATTTAGGCGTTTCCTTAATCATGGCATATAGTTTTTTGGAAATATTTTTTATAAGCATGGCTGATCCACTCTCAGAATGAACCGTCTTAACCTGAAAAGGAACGACATCAAATGCCTCATCCAGTTTTGTATTTTCATCTGATAAGCTTCTCAACAACTCTGTTCCCACATAAAGCACATACAATTCCAGAGGATATTTGTTTTTACGATATTCAAGGTTCACTTTATTGCCTGGCTTAATAAATATTAAGTCTTCCATGGTACAGACATCCTTTTCCTCTTCCTGATACAGATATCCCCTGCCACCAGTTACAAATATAATTGTATGATTTTTTTTCTGTCCAAAACTGCGCTTTCCACTATCTTCTATTTTCACATATTCCATTTCATAGCCTTGTTTCTTCATATGTTTATTTTGCACATTCTTTCATTATTATTTTTGTTCATTTTGTCAAATTATACAATACATCAATTTTTCATAGTTTGCAATCAATTTTTGTATATGTTTAAATATTTAATCCCCCTATAATAATCTTGTAGCTACCAAAACAATATAAAAATTGAGAGGTATTTTTATTATGAAAGAAACGAGACCATTTTCCATGAAGGACAAGATCGGTTACACTCTTGGCGATCTGGGGTGTTGCTGTACAGAGCAGTTCCGTGCCATGTATCTAGCTATTTTTTATACACTGGTATTAAAGGTTAACCCGGTACACGTAGGAATCCTTATGCTTATCACAAAGCTCTGGGATGCTATCAACGATCCCCTGATCGGTGCACTTGTTGACAGCCACAAAAACAAAGGAAAAGGTAAATTCATTCCCTGGATTAAATTCTTTGCCTTTCCAACAGCAGTTCTTTGTATCTTAGGCTTTGCTAACGTAAGTAACTTTGCTTATGGCGCCCGTATTGCGTATATGTTCATCACATATGTTGTATATGAAATTATGTACACCTGTGTAAGCGTACCATTCGGAAGTCTTTCCAGTGTTATGACGGATGATGTAAACCAGCGTACTGACCTTTCACGTTTCAGAAGCCTTGGCGGTACAATCTTTATGACAGTTATCGTTATTGCCGGACCATTATTCTTATACAAAGACAACCAGCCTGTACCAAGCCACTTCCTTATTATGTCAGCCATCTGTGCAGTTATTGGTTTCATCTGTCTTATGTTTACATCTCACTGGTGTAAAGAACGTATTGTTACAGAACCGGTTGCGGAAGAAAAAGAGAAACTCAACTATTTACAGGTAATCAGGAACATCACAAAAAACAAAGCTTTACTTGGTGTTATGTTATCAAGCTTTATCGGTATCATTGGTGCCGGTATGGTAAACGGTTTAAATACCTACTTATTCCGTGACTATTTCGGGAACGTTGCTATCATGGCAGTTTCAGGTATGTTAAGTGTGATCTGGTCACTTATCGCATTTGTTGGAACAAAATTTGTTGCAAAGAAATTTGGAAAGAAAGAATGGATCATGTACAGTGCAACTTTCTCCGTTGTTGTTTATGCAATTTTATTCTTCTTCCCACTTGAGAATCCAATGCTCTTTATTATCATCAACGGAATCTGCTACCTTGGTGTCAGTGGTTTCCAGGTATTAGTATGGGCACTTGTAAATGATGCCATTGACTATCAGGAGCTTCAGACTGGAAAACGTAACGAGGGTATTGTTTACTCTGCCTATACATTCTTCCGCAAGCTTGCGAATGCAGTGTCCGGAAGCATGAGTAGTTTTGCTCTTGCAATCGCAGGCTTTAATGTAAACGAAGCAGTTCAGAGTGAAGCATTCTCCGGACGTCTCTGGAAAACCTATACAGGATTATATGTAGCAGGATACTTGTTAGCTGTACTTGTATTAAAGTTTGTATACCCTCTTACAAAAGAGAAAACAGCTGAAATGTTGCAGGATTTATCAGACAAGCGAAATGCCACAAACACAAAATAACTTCAGAAAACGAGGTATATTACATTGACAAAACAAATTGAAATAACAAACCGCTCGGGTCATGTCTTACGCGGGATCGTGAACATTCCGGATGACGGCACACGCTTTCCTGCCATCGTGAACGTACATGGATTTACAGGAAACAAAAGCGGTTACAAAAGTATCTATACTCACACCGCCAGATTTTTAGCAGAAAATGGCTTTGCCAGTGTCCGCTTTGATCTATATGGAAATGGTGAAAGTGATGGTGAGTTCGAGGACATGACATTTACCGGTATCTTACATGATATCGAAGATATTATAAACTGGACAAAGCAGCAGGATTTCGCTGACCCTGATAAGATCATCTTATCAGGGCAGAGCATGGGCGGCTATGCAGCCGCTACCGCTGCACCTATTGTTGATCCATATGCTCTTATCCTCATGTGTCCAGGTGCTGGCATGTGGTTTGGATGTAAGGATCGTGCCACGGCAATGGAAGCACAGGGGATCACCAAGGCTGATATCGAAGGTCTCTGCTTCCCTACTTCTTTTAACCATGATTTATATCAGTATGAACCATTTTCATCCGCAGAAGGATATACCGGTCCTGTTCTTCTCATCAGAGGAACAGCAGATGATCTGGTAGATGACGCTACCTGCCATCGATATGAAGCACTCTATCATGGCAAATGCAGTTACAAGACAATTGAAGGTGCAAATCACAACTTTGCAAGCGGTTTGGCAAGAGCTGAATTAGACAGATTAATGTTAGAGTTTTTAACTCCATTAAAATAAAATACTCACTTTGAAAGGACGTGTGATCTATGAAATTATTAGAACCTATTAAAGTCGGAAACATAACATTCAAAAACCGTATTATGTTCCCTCCACTTACAACCGGATATGAAGAAAAAGACGGATCCATCGGCGAACAGAGTTTCCGTTTTTATGAACGCCTCGCCAAAGGCGGTGTCGGATATATTGTGATCGGTGACGTTGCTCCACTTTCAACATTCTCTCCTACACCAAAGCTTTACTCACCCAAACAGGCAGAAGGCTTCAAGCGCCTTGCTGATGCATGTCATGTGCATGGTGCAAAGCTTGGGATCCAGTTATTCCATCCAGACTACAATGTCGCTGCATTGAACGATCTGTTCCATCAGGGGAAAATGCAGGAGGCAAGGGCAAAACTTCACCATGATATGCAGCACTTTGTAAACGAAGTAACTGCTGAAGAGCTTGATGAGATCATTAAGCATATGGAAAATTGTGCTGTTTTAGCACACGAAGCCGGTGTTGACTGTATCGAGGTACACGGAGACCGTCTTGTTGGCTCCCTCTGCTCTCCTATTTTAAATCACAGAACGGATGAATATGGCGGAGACCTTTCAAATCGTACACGCTTTGCTTTAACTCTTGTAAAGCGTTTAAAAACTGTTGTTCCAGATATGGTGATCGACTATAAACTCCCTATTGTAACTCCTCTCGGAGAAAACGGTCTTAGAGGAAAGGGGGGTCTTCCATTTGATGAGGCTTGCATTTTTGCAAAAGAATTAGAGGCTGCCGGCGTTGACACATTACATGTGGCTCAGGCTAACCACACCGGAAATATGGGTGATACCATTCCCGCTATGGGAACACAGCCATATGGCTTTATGGTTTCCTACTCTAAAAAGATCAAAGAACTTGTTTCCATTCCGGTATCCGTTGTTGGACGTATTGTAACACCGGAAGCTGCTGAGGCAGTTATTACAAATGGTTCTGCTGATATCATTGCACTCGGACGTTCCCTTCTCGCTGATCCTGATTTTGCAAACAAGTGTGCTGCCGGACACTGCTGTAACGTCAGAACATGTATGATGTGTAATAAGGGATGTACAGACAATATTCAGAACCGTGCCTTCTTAAGCTGTGTATTAAATGCCGAGAATGGTTATGAAGCAAGTCGTCAGATCACTCCTGCAGCTTCCTCAAAACGAGTTGCTGTTATCGGAGCCGGAATAGCAGGACTTGAAGCTGCACGTGTTGCCGCTTTAAGAGGTCATAAGGTAACTATTTTTGAGAAGTCACTCCAGATTGGTGGCCAGCTTCTTATTGCCAGCGTCCCACCTAGAAAAGAAGAAATGATGAGAAGCATTAATTACTACTATAACGTGCTTCCTGAATTATCCGTTACTTTCCGTCTTGGTCAGGAATTTACGGAGAAAGATTATGATTCCTTTGACGAAGTAATTGTTGCAACAGGTGCAACGAATGCGATCATTCCTGTTCCAGGCAGTGATCTTCCAACCGTTACAAGTGCGTGGGATGTTCTTGCTAAAAAAGAAATTGTATTCGGTAATGTATCTGTGATCGGTGGTGGTCTTGTAGGTGTTGAGACTGCAGAATACCTCGCTTCACGTGGATGTAAGGTTACAATCATAGAAATGATGGATCAGATTGCCAAGGAAGAAAGCAGCACAGTTCTCCCTACTTTGATGAGCGAATTAGAACATTATCATGTTCAGATCCTGACATCTGCAAAATTATCTGAGATCAATGATCACGCTGTAATTGTTGAAAAAACAGAAGAAGAGAAAACCACAACAGCAGAAATCGCATCTGACTTCGTTGTAATGGCCGTTGGCGCAAGAAAGAATCTTCCAGAGCTTTCCGCCTGTCCGCTCCCACTTCATTATATTGGTGATTGTGCCGGAGAACGTCCAAGTAATATCGACCATGCTATTAAATCAGCATATGATGTGGCATGTGAGATCTAGCATGTCAACTACCCAGAAATCCATGTTCCGCTTTAAGGAACATGGATTTTTTATCATTACTGTGTGAGGCAATATATTAAGATTGCCTGCTGCACTTCCAATAGATGTATCTGTCATGGATTATCAGTTTTCCATTTTTTCTATTCCAGGCAAATTTTTCAGTTCAAGTGTACTTAGTGTGGTCATTTGCTGCACCGCCAGTTCATGAAGCAGTTTCATGCGTTCTGCCTGCTGTTTTTCCAAAAAGAACTACATTTAATAAATCTGCTTCACTTGCATATGTATATGAAATCTGGCGTGCGGTCAGTTCTGGTGGAATCAGATTATTTTTTATCGCATCCGTGTGAGCTCTATAGTTCAATTGCATCGGTTGCCGTAATCCATTTTTTAGCTGACATTGTACATGCTTTCCCATAACCCAAGAAAAACTATTGTATCTCTACTTCTCATCCAGTTTTTTATAACATCATCTGGCGCATCACTTTTATATTTTGCAATATCTGTTAATGATATATATTCATTTTCTATTTCTTTTGAGCACAGATCAAATAACGATGAATTGTTCCCTGGATCACACCATCCCGTTCCAACACCCGCTGCATTTCCAATAATCGCTCAAAGCACCGATCTACTGAAAAATCAGGAAATTCCCACTCGATAATGTGTGCAAACCAGACAAAAGCACCTACGTCGTAAAACTTAATCGGTCTGTATGCCTCTTCGGCTCTTAATATCTGAAACCCTGCCTGCTCAAAAGCATGCCTTTGTTCCGCAAGGTTCATATCCGGAAAAGGTTTGGGCAATCCCGGTAACACCATTTCCACCAGATCTCTGTCATTGTCGCAACCAACCTGCTGTGTAAGGAAGATGCCATCCCGAGCAAGAAGCCGTTTTATCTCTAACGGATCAAACTCCCCATGACGGTTTAAAATTAAATCAAAGGAAGCATCCTCATATGGTACATCAGATGGATTATCACATTTTCGAAAATCAATCCCAAGCGGTATCAGTTTTTCCCGACACAATGCAACATTCGGTTCGTACCCTTCTGTAGCTGCCGTTTTATCATATGGATGATGCAGCGATAATAAGAACTCGGCCCCACCAGTATCATAATCAAGAAGCTGCTTCCAGTCCTTTCGATACTCCTCTACTATCGTTCTGTAATTCCATGGCAAGTTTCTCTCTTCCTCATACCGGTCTCTGATATGGGAAAAGTCCCATCCCCTGATATGTGCAACGTGCTCTTCCTGTTCCCAGATTTCTCTTAATTCATTTTCTTTCATCATTAACTGCCTTCCTTTCAAAAATATAATTTTCTTTTTGAAATGGTGCAGTTCCGACAACATAGGACAAACCCTTTTTAACCTCGATACAATCTGCTGTCAGTATTAGAACTGCACCGAGTAGTTAATTCGTTTTATCATCTCTGACCTCCTGTTATCCCATATAGCTTTATCCTATCACAATCTGGTAATCTTTTAAAGTCTAAAAAAGAAAGCTGCCGGATATGGCAGCTTTCCTGTTTTTATTCACTATAATTCTTGCTCACGTACTCTTTGATTGCTTCACTGTCTTCCGGCATTCTGCATCCAATGATGTACTCACCCTCGTTGTCTGAGCAGCGGATCACACATCCGGTCAATGGTTTTCCGCCGATCACTGCAAAATCTTTTACGTACAGTCTGACATTTTTATCCTTTAAATGAGCAAATACACTGTCACGTACAGAGAATGCGAATCCGTTCGCACTGATATTTA
This sequence comes from uncultured Roseburia sp., assembly GCA_900550935.1. Taxonomy (GTDB): domain Bacteria; phylum Bacillota; class Clostridia; order Lachnospirales; family Lachnospiraceae; genus Roseburia. Next base: position 41,185 of record URUD01000007.1, on the reverse strand, counting down.
CCATCTTTCCGGAATATGATTTATCCTCTCCTTCCACCTGGATCGTACACTGATTATCGATCGGCATACGAGGATATTTTCTTCTGTTAAATACCTGTGGATTGGTCTCAACCGTCAGCTTAAGCTGACCGCTCTCACCGTGCTTACTCTGACTGATTGCAATATTTTCCCAGCAATACAGCACATTGTCAACCACGATACGAAGCTGACAGGTTGCATGCCGGTCTCTCTTATCCACAAGATTACTGCAATCTTCATTCATAGATACAAAAATATCTTTATCTACACGGTCTACAACCTCACCGGTATAATCATTTTTCTTTGTACCATTACCCGGAAAAGCGATCACGATCTTCATGCCGTTCTTTACATCCTGCACACCCATGAAGCCACCGACACCGAGCTCTTCCATCAGCTCGCCGACCACGCCCTCGATCTCAAGTGCACTCTCCGCACTTGCTTCGTATTTGCTCAGCATTGTCTTTGTGGTAAGCTCTGCCCCACTGATACTCTGGGTCATAACCTCCATGACCTCGCCGACCTGGTTCATATTGTCCGTTAAGGTCTGGTTTGACGTCTCTACTTCTTTGACTGCACTGTCTACCACCTTGATATTTTCACCAAGGCTGGTCGCATCGTTTGTGATATCCGTGACACTGCGGTTTACATTTGATACTTTTTCGATATTGATCTGGATCAGTTTAACCGTCTCTGCGATTGATTCCATCATCTTTTCAGATGTTTCTTCCAGTCTGGACAAAGCCTCCATAATGCTGTTGGAAGATGCCTGGGTTCCACTGCTTAAATTACGGATCTCATTGGCAACAACGGCAAATCCTTTTCCGGTCTCTCCGGCTCTTGCTGCCTCGATGGAAGCGTTTAATGCCAGCAGATTGGTTTTTGACGTGATTCCCTCAATGGTACTGGTCTCTTCTTTTACGTTCTGGAATTCTTCTTTAAAGTCCTCTAAGATACGCTCTACTTCAGTAGAAAGCGTTGCCATCTTATTAGTTGTCTCCACAACCTCTGCCAGTTCTTCTGCACTGACATTAGCATGCTCCACAGATGCACCGATCAGCTGTACCACCTGCTCCATCAGTTCTGCTACGTCTTTGACCTGTGTGTCAATGACTCTGGTCATCTCCATGGAAGAAAGTGTCTTATCATTTAATACTTCATTGTTGGTGGATAACGTCTTCATGTCCTTCATAACGTTATTGGCACCGGTTTTGTTCTCGTCTGCAAGTTCTCTTACGACCGTCACACCATCTACAATGGAATTGCTTGCATCCTTAACCTGCTCTACAGTCTGAACGACACGTGCCAGATTACTCTCAATGGAAGATGTCAGTGCACCGTCCGACTCCACCAGATGTTTGATTGCCATATTGGTGCAGGCATAGCAGCACAATACAATTGCAAACTGCAATGCACATTCCGGACTGGATACATATTCAATCATTCCCTTGGCAACTCCTTTGTAAATGTTGCTGGAAACGAGCACAAACATGGTCAGCCACATCATGATCTTGATCAGTTTCGGGTCCTTGTAAAGAATCAGAATGGATACTAACGGCATAATAAATACATAGGAACTCTCATCCAGTGAAGTCCATGCAATTACTGCAAAAAAGGTCAGATAGCCAAGCCCGATAATCCACTCATATTTCTCATGGTAAGCTGCATTGAATTTTAATAGTAATCTGCTGATGATATATTCCGACCATCCTACAGCGGTAAATAATGCAAAATACTGATTTGCCAGTTCCCCTCTGAATACTTTGATCCCGTAATAAACCGTTGCGATCACCATCAGTATCAGCCAGGTCGTCCCGGCTCTTTTGTTTGCTTTTGCCCTGAAAAAGGCCTCATCATAATCCTGCATGACGTTTTGTCCTCTCTGAAAAATTGTTACAAAATAACCTCTTTCCAGTGTACCATAATTTTACAAAAAATGCCATGGATTACTTGTATTTTTCCATTGCTTCTTCCATCGTCATTCCAGCCGCAATTGCCTCTTTTCGCTGATTGTTGACCGCCTGTATCTCTTTCATCCGCTCGCCGGTCAGTTCGTATTTTCTCATAATAAGAAGCGTGACTGCCCATGCTGCCATCGGTACGATACAAAACAGGATGATCACCACGGTACTCATGCCAGAAGAATATGGGGTATCTGCAGTCGGCAGATTTTCAAGTCCGATCATGGAAACTGCAATGCCTACAATCGTTGCCGACAGAGAGGATACCAGCTTATCCACGAGGGAGAACAAAGTTCCCATGATACCCGGGATATATTTTCCGGAACGATAGGTTTCATAGTCGGAGCAGTCTGCCACCATCGGAATTGGCATATCTGCAGTCGAATAGTACGCACCATAACCGATGCCAAAGAACAGGATAAATAATACCGTATATAAATTGATGCTGACCTTTCCACTCGTAAACAGACTTAAGTTCCATGCCGGATCTCCCTGTTTCCATAAGAACAGCAATACCAGTACACCAATGTAACATACCAGCGCAACGGATACATATTTCATCAGGGAAGCCTTCTGTCCTTTCTTCTGTGAAGTACGGACGGTCAGAAGGAAGAATGGAACAGAGAATACATACCCCAGTACCATCATCGGCAGATACAGCCCATCATAGTTCCCCATCATACAACCATACAGCATGCAAAGCACGGTTACATTTGTTGCAATAGACAATGCCAGTTTGCAGCCGGCTCCCGCTACCATCAGACGCTGCATCGGGTTGTTGTTGCGGATGATCTCCAGATACTCGGATGCCTTTGTTTTTTCCTGTTTCTCTCCACCGATACCAAAATATTTTGCATTATCCTTTTCCCAGATACCGATAATGGCAAGAATGGTCAGGATAAAGGAAATTACCACTCCGATCGGGGTCAGCACTCGGTAAAAATCCGCGCTGCTGTAGTCCGCTACCACAGACCGGATGATCGGTGCCAAAAACTGCATCAGTCCCATACCTGCCATGGAACCGACTGTGTTAAAGATCGTAAACAGCGGTCTCTGGTTCGGATCATTGGTTAAAACAGTCTGACCGGAACGGGTTACAGAGGTCTGGAAGGTATATCCAATGACCCACACAGCATATAACACAATAAACGTTGCATAGCGCAGCCACATCTGATCTTCCGGGATATCCGGGCTGATACAGTAAAGCATAAACACGGCAAATGCCATGATGATATTTCCGATCAGCATAAACGGGCGGAATTTACCAAGTTTTCCGTTCGTGCGGTCCATCAGGGCTCCGATCAGCGGGTCCGTAAACGCATCAAACACACGCATACCGGTAACCATAACGGAGGCAAATACCGTTGCGATCCCCAGTACATTGTTTCCAAATGTTGCAATATAGGACAAGATAAGCACATAATAGACATTCGTGGCACCATTGTTCAGCGGGAACAATACAAGCTGATACGTCTTGGCGCGGTTTACTCCGCTGCCGGATGCTGTTTTTGCATTTTCCATATGTTTTCCTTTCCTTTAATCTCAGATGACGCCTGTCGCAATAACAGACGTCATCCTCTTAAATCTGAAATTATTCCTGTTTCTTTAAAGACTTTTTAAATTCACGGTAAGCTACTGCTGCTTCGCTCTCCTTGAACTTTCTGTATCTTATGATCCACAGTGCAACCGATAAGACAAAGAGTACACTAAAGACAAATGCCAGTATCTGTACTACTGTAATGACGATCGGTTTGGTGAGTTTGATCGTAGTATCTGCACCCACACCATTCATACCGCAGGAATTTGCAGTTGCATAAAGATTGGCATGTGCAGCCTCTCTCATTGCAGTTACGACAACCGGATCATTTTTGTACTCCGGGAGTCTTCCCTGACCATTTCCATTATTGATGATATAGAATGCCATCATGGAGTCAAACGCAGTTGTTCCACCCATCACACCGTCGACACCATTTACATAAGTTGTCAATACGTTATCGGTGATCTGTTTTCCGTGGCAGCCCCACTCGCCATTTAAGATACCTTTGATCAGTCCTGCATTCGCACCGGACCACTGGGTACCCCAGCGTGTGTACGCCATCATAACACCGTTTCCACCTGCCTGGGAAGCTTCCAGTGCTCCCTGGAATGCTCTTAAATAAACCTCACGTGCAGCCTGCTCGGTCAGCCATACACCAAGACCGATACGATCCTGCTCACAGTCATTTAATGCAAAATGTTTGATCACAACATGAACACCTTTTTCCTCAATACCGCGTACCTCTGCCGCACCGATCTCAGATGCAAGAACGCCGTCCTCGGAATAGTATTCAAAGTTACGTCCACCGTATGGAGAACGATGTGTATTGGCACCCGGTCCGTAAAGTACCGGAACATTTGCTGCCAGACAGTCGTTTCCGACCATGTTACCCATCTGGTAAACCAGTTCTTTATTAAAGGTTGCTGCTAAAACATCCTCAGATGTCAATGCAGTGGTCTGTACGTTTAATCCCGCTCCAAATAAGGTAACGGTCAGTCCCTGTGGTCCGTTCTCATCACGGGTACCAGGAGCTTCAATCGATTTTACCGGCATGGTCCAGTGGAAGGAGTCACCGATCAGAGATACCATTTCCTTAAAGGTCATCTGGTCTAATAATTTTTCCCACTGTGGATCATCATAGTCAAGACCGATCATATCATAAAGAGTCAGTCCATTGTCAGCGCCGAGCGTCGGCATTTCTACAGCTTCATAATCTGCCGGATCATACTGCACATCCTGCAGCGCATCTTTTAAGGCATCTGTCAAGGTCAGTACCAGTGCCTCATCGGATGGCATCGTTCCCATCCAGTCATTACGGGAAGTAAATACCACTTCCTCTTCCACACCCTCATTTAAGTTCGGGTCTGCATTGCTAAGCTGGTTTGTGATCTCGGTTCCGTTATCACTTACCGCATAGGTTGTTGTATCCAGTTCTGGATTATTCCATACAGAAACCAGTTCAGCATTTCCCTCGATATCCATACGTCCATCGGTTGTCTCCGGCGTATATCCTTTTGCAGCTAAAATATTATTGACTGCATCATGTGCATCGGCAGCTGCGGTAAACAGATAATCGCCTGCATCCATGATGTATGTCTTTGCGCCGTAAGCATCATAACTTGCCACATAATCGCCATCGATCTCAATGGATAAGGTCTCAGACTCTCCCGGCTCGATCAGTTCTGTCTTATCAAAACCAACCAGGCTGACAGAAGCTTTCTCTACCTTATTTTCAATATCATACTGGGTGTAGGGGCTTGAAACATAAACCTGTACGGTTTCTTTTCCTGCCATATCTCCCGTATTAGTAACAGTAACTTTCATGGTATAAGCAGCAGTTGCTGCATCATAGGATACACTCACATCACTGTACTCAAAATCGGTATAGCTTAAGCCATGTCCAAACGGGAATGCAACATCATTGCTGTATGTGTAATCCCCTGCGTTTCCGGTTCCCATAACATAGTCTTCGTAACGTGTCTCATAATATTTGTATCCTACGTAGATCCCTTCCTGATAGATCATATAGGTACTTGCGTTCTCAGGAATGACACCTTCTTCATAACCTGCATAGGTAACCGGGGTAAAGTTTTTCATAGCAAGGCTTGAGTAGTTATCATAGCAGTAAGTGTCGACAAGGCTTCCGGATGGATTTACCTTACCTGCAAGGATGTCTGCAACCGCATCGGTACCAGCGATACCAACACCGCCGATCCAGAGTGCTGCATCCACACCATATTCATTATTCTGTAAGAAATCAAGCTGAAGGGCATTGGACGTATTTAATAATACAATGATCTTTCCTATTTTTCCCTTGTCTTTTAATTTCTTTAACTCACTAAGCATTTCTTTTTCGGTATCATTTAGTGCAAGGTAGTTTGCGGTCTGATACTCACTGTCTGCCCCCTCACCGCCGACACGTGATAATACCACGATCGCTGCATCATTATATTCTTCCACGGATGCCAGTACATCCCCGGTGTAAGCAGACCACGGTGCTTCATTTATCGTCTCACCGCCGGAAAATCCACCGTTGTTACGCACATACTGTGCACCATCTCCAGTCTTATAGAAATCCCAGAGTGTCGTGTTGACCTGTAAACCAGACATTTCACAGGCTGTTCTTAAATCCAGCGCCTTAGAAGCATCCACATTTGCAGAACCGGTACCACCGTAAACAAGATTTACAGTAGAAGTAGAAAACAGGCTGACTTTTGATCCCTCTGCCAGAGGCAGTGCCTTGTTCTCATTCATCAGCAATGCTGCACCCTCGGCTTCAACCTGTTTTACCAGTTCATATCCTACTGCATTCCGTTCTTCTTCCGTTTCAAAATCGCTTTCATAGTAAATTGCACTCGGGTCCTCATTCTTAAGTTTCCAGAACGTTCCTCCTACAAAAAGTGCTACGGTGTTGTCAAATGTTGTGATGATCACCAGGATCACTAACATAACCACCGCGATTGGTGCACTGAACCATGTCAAAAACTTCCAGAGTCCGTGTGATTTTCTGCGGGCTTTTTTGTAAGCTTTTTTCAGGGTCTTTTTCTGAGTTTTTAACTCTTTGTCCATTTCATTTTCCTCCCATACTAGTCTTGGATCATCCGGTATTTTCCTGATACCGGGTTACTTTAGACGTCTACATCCAGTTCGAGCTGTCTACCTTTGCAGCCGAATATTCCGGAAGCGGTTTGTCCGTTTTGTAAATTACAGCAGCATCTGTGCAGTTCCCTGCTTTTACTTCCAGATGATTTTCATCCTCCATCGTCATCTTAAATTTGAAAACCCGGTTCCCCTTTTTGGTCTCAACCAGTTTTCCATTATTATAAAGTGACACCTCCCCGCAGGTGGAGTACACTGTAATTTCAGTTACGGCCTCGGTACGGTATTCGTATCTTCTTCCTGCCAGATAGACAAACGGATCTTCCGTCCAGTATGCCTTATATAAATAGAAGCAGTCTTTTTTCAGCTTCCGGTCAAATGTTACAAGTCCTTTGTGATTCATGCCCGGATCGCCGCCCTGATTTCTTGCATCTGCTGCGAAATCAAACATGTTCCAGACATAATTTCCCCACATGTATGGATGACGTTTAAAGCACTCCAACATGTATTCATGGTATTTGTTCTGATATTCTTCGGTATTATCACCACGTCTTGGTTTTGCGCTGTGAAGATCTGGCATTCCCTCTGCGCCATACTCGGAAAATCCAAGGCAGCGTTTCGGATATAAAAGCCTCCATAATCCGATCCACAGATCATTTAAGAAGAATCCCGGAACATACCAGCCAAGGTATAAGTTCCATCCGACAATATCAGAAATATGCGCTACCGGATGCCAGTGCGGACATACAGCATAACATGCCAGTGTCGTCACACGGGTCAGATCCATCTCCTTTACCATCTTCTGTAAAACATGATGGTTTTTTAACATCTGTTTTTTATATCGTCTTCCGGAGATCGTGATCTCGTTTGACAGTCCCCATGTTACAATACATGGATGATTGTAATTCTGTACGATCAGTTCTTTCATCTGAGAAATGGTATTTTCGTTTCCATCTGCCAGATGTTCTGAAATATAAGGGATCTCCGCCCATACGATCATTCCGTACCGGTCACATAGATCGTAAAAATACTGATCATGCTGATAATGTGCCAGCCTTATGGTATTTGCACCAACCTCGCGGATCAGCTCCATATCCCTGTCGTGATGTTCCTTTGTGATCGCATTTCCAATCCCCTTAAAATCCTGATGGCGAGATACACCATGCAGGTTATAAGGTTTTCCATTTAAGAAAAATCCCCTGTCCGGGTCAAAATGGAAATAACGGACACCGCAGGATGTTTCGATCTCATCTGCAAGTTCGCCATCCACCCACAACTGCGCGTGCACACTGTAAAGATACGGATCATTCACACCATTCCAGAGATGCACATCTGTCACGTGCAGTGTTGTCTTTTCTCCATTCCCCTCTGCAACGATGTTTCTCTCTGCATCAAATAAAGTTACTTTTACTTCTCCATTTTCTGTATTGTTCCAGGTTTCAACCAGGATCTTAGCATCTTTGCCCTCTACTTCCGGTGTTACTTTCATACCTGTTCCACCGAAATAATCCAGATCAAAATGTGCCTTCGAAACTGTTAAAAGCTCTACATCTCTGTAAATCCCGCCATAAAAGGTAAAGTCTGCTTTCTGCGGATAAACTTTGGTATTTACACTGTTATCCACATAAACAAGCATCTCATTTTCTGCTTCCAGCAATCCGGTCACATCCCCACGGAATGTCGAATAACCACCATCATGTGTGCAGACTTCTTTTCCATTTAAGATCACACGCGCGCTCGCGTTGACTCCATGGAACTGAAGATAAACCAGTTCTTTTTCTGCATCAAATTCCGGTTTTTTAAATTTCTTTTCATAACAGCAGGTACCGCGCCAGTAATCATTTCCACCATCCTGTCCATCAACGGCATTCCATGTATGCGGCAAATCCAGTACCGTTCTCGTATTGTCATGATAGATAAAGGTCCAATCCTTTGTGATCTTTTGAATCGTTCTCAATCTTAAGCACCCTCCACGTTATCTGCCTGCTCATTTTTGTGTTACCTGATGCTTATATTTTATTGGTTTGACACATTTTTCACAAGGGTTTTACCTTAAGTGGTCTCTAATCTGTCTTAAGTGGTCACTTTATGGAAATTGGTATCAGCATTTTTAAAGAAAAACAGCCATCCTCCTCGCTGACGTCCAGAAATCCGTTGTATTTTTTCAGAATCTGCCGCATGCTGCGCAACCCAAATCCGTGGAAATCTGCATCCTTTTTCGTAGTAACCGGAAGACCGTCCCGATAGGTCAGCGTTTCCGCGAGCGGATTTATGATATTTACCACCATAAAATTCTGTTTCCGGTAAATAATGACATCGATCTGGCGTTTTTCCGTATCCGTAAACTTTTCAACAGCTTCAATGGCATTGTCCATCGCATTTCCTAGCAGTGCATATAGGTCAATGGGATCCATAAAAGTCAGCTGTGCGGCATCTGCGACACAGGACACCTGGATCTGCCGGTCTTTACAATACAGGCTCTTCTCGGTCAGTATCGTATCAAAGACATCATTTCCGGTTTTCACGATAGCTTCGTATATCTTAATGGAGTCCTCCATCTCCCCCAGATAACGGTCGAGTTCCTCCTGATCTGCATTCCGCAGTGCCCTGATCTGATGTTTCAGATCATGACATTTCTGATTGATCAGTGCAATGTTTTCTTTTGAAAGACGGTACTGCTCCTTCTGTGTCGTATAGAGGAAATTTAACATCTCCATTTCCTGCCTCATCCGGCTCTTTTTAAATAATTCCCCTTCCAGATACAGTGCCACGATACAGAGCATCTGGATCAGAAAAAAATAACCCCATTCCCTTGGAAGGATCGCCCCTACCCCGATCCAGTCATGGAATGATACCATATTTATAACAGAAAACAGCAGCAGGGTCAGGCTAAGCTGCCTCGGTCCTAATTTTGCTTTTCTTCCGATCGGCATCCACCGTGCGATCGTTCCGGCACAGAGCAGATAGGAAATAATAAAATATGCCAGAAACAAGATCCATTCGCACCGATAATGCCCAAGCACACTCCGACGGAGCAGCAACAGCACTGTTACAGCTTCAATATCCATCTGCCAGGTTGCCACACCCCAGACCGTGTTATAACAGGCGATCGACCAGGAAACCTCCCATCCACTGTGGATACTGACACATAAAATGATACATCCCCCTAACATAAAGATCGCATCTTTTATAACAAATCCTCCCCATGGCAGATAAAAAATCAGGAGACTAAAAGCAAGCATCACGCCCGCGCCTGCAAACAGTCTCCATCCAAATTTCTCTTTTCGTTCCATCGGAAGCGTAAAAATGATCCCTGACATCCAGAATGCCAGTACAATATATAGCCAGTATGTCTTCGTTATCATCAGGCGTTTCCTCCCATATGTTCCGCAAGTGCCTTTAAAAAGCCCGCACGATTTCGTCTGCTGATCTCTAATTCAAAATTTCCAACAATCGCCGTATTTTTTCTTACTTCTGTAACATGCTGCAGATTTACCAGATACCAGTGATTGCATTTCACAAAAAATCCGGACGGCAGCATCTGTTCCGCAGAAAGCAGAGTCCCACGTACCACAAATTCGCCCTCATCCGTATGATAATGAAGCATATGTCCCTGGATCTCCACATAATAGATCTGACTTACGTTTAGCTTTTTTACCCCTTCCGGCGTAGTAAGAAGGATGGTCGGTATCTCCTTTTTCTGCACACGTTTTAATGCGCGCTTTATCTTCATGGAAAAGGTATAGTAATTGATCGGTTTCATGACAAAATCAAGTGCTCCCACGGAATAACCACGTATCGCGTATTGTGCCATATTGGTAATGAACATCAGCACGACATGTTCATCCAGTTCCCGTATCTTTTCTGCCGCATCCATGCCATTTACCATGGGCATTTCAATATCCAGCAAGATCAGATCATATTTTGGCGTGTAGTTTTCTATGATCTTGGCTCCATCATAAAAAATCTCCACCTCAAACTTTTCCCCATTTTCCTGCTGATACTTGTCCAGATATTCCTGCACTTTGCTGCTAAACTCTCTATCATCATCCACGACCGCAATGTGATACATTCCCATACCTCTTTTTTTCTTACCAATTTTTTAACTTTCCTTTTATTATACCGAATTTGCGTGTGCTTGCCTAGAGTCAAAAAGCAGATGCGGATTTTCCTCTCTATTCACAGAAAAAAAGACGGTTTCTTATCGAAACCGCCTTTTTCAGTTCGCAAATGGGAGTTCCCATTTGTGAACTGTTTACACATATTTTTTTAAGGTTGCACGGATTGCTCCTGGTCCTGCGATCAGCTCAGTAAAGTAACCGATCGTCAGCCCGGCAAGTCCTGCTTCGTAGAGGTCTACGCCAAAAATTGCTTTGTTTTTCAGTAATGGTCTGATCTTTTCTTCTACGTCTTTGTCGCCAAACTGGATACCGGAAACCATCGGGCACACTGTATCAAGCAGTGGATCCGGACTTAATTTGAATTTTTCCCCGTTATCGTCAATTGCCATCAGATAACGCATCCATCCTGCCAATACCAGTGGGATCAGTTTTAAGTTTGCAATATCTTTGTCCGGAGATGCCAGGTAATTTTTGATGGTCTCACCGAAACGGATTGCAAGTTTCTGGGAAGTATCGGTTGCGATACGCTGTGGTGTATCCGGCATAAATGGGTTCGGGATACGCACATTTAATACGGTATCAATAAATTCTTTCGGATCTAATACACCCGGATTTACAACAACCGGAAGGCCCTCAACATAACCAATGCGCTCTACCAGTTTTTTCAGCTCGGTATCTTTCATCTCATCGGAGATCTTGGTGTAACCCAGTAAACATCCGTATACAGCAAGTGCTGTGTGAAGTGGATTTAAGCAGGTACATACTTTCATCTTCTCTACTTTGTCAACGGTCTCACGGTCTGTAAACATGATACCGCCTTTTTCCAACTGCGGACGTCCGTTCGGGAACCAGTCTTCAATGACAAGGTATTCACATTCCTCTGCATTAACAAACGGAGCAACATAGGTATTCTTTGATGTGATGACCGGATCTAATCCGTCGATCTCATCTTTGTTTAACATTTCCTCTACGGAAGCATCCGGTCTTGGTGTGATCTTGTCGATCATAGACCATGGGAAGGAAACCTTTTCTCTGTCGTTGACATAACTTACAAATTCTTTCTCTACCAGTCCGTTTTCTGCCCATTTCTCTGCAAATGCGTTGATCGCTGCATATAATTTATCTCCATTGTGAGAGCAGTTATCCATGGATACCATGGCGATCGGTAACTGTCCGTTTTTGAAACGTGTGTATAAAAGAGATGCCACTTTTCCGATGTAGCTGGCTGGTCTTTCCGGACCTGCTGCAAAATCTGCCACGACCGGAGGAAGCATTTCTCCCTTTCCGTTTACCAGGCTGTAGCCTTTCTCTGTGATCGTAAAGGATACCATCTGTAACGATTTCTTGCAGAAAATCTCTTTTAATCTGCTATACTCTGCTTCATTTTCCGAATCAAGAATGCAGGATTCTACAACGGCTCCAACAACGGTTTTCTCAATCGTTCCGTCTGCCTTTAAGGTAACAAGAATAGAATAATCGTCATGCGGGCGGTTCATCTTCTCGATGATCTCATAATCGAATCCCTCTGCAACGATGAGTCCGGTCTCCATCTCGCCTTTGTTTAAAATGTTCTGCATCACATTTGCCTGAAATGCACGAAAGATATTTCCTGCACCAAAATGGATCCAGCATGGATTTTCTTTGGTCGCTTTTGTCACTGCCTCGCGGTCGAATTTCGGAAGCGCATATCCTTTTGCTTCCCACTGTGCTTTGTCCTGTAAGCCAAGAGTACTTAATTCCATAGTTTTTATTTCCTTTCTCCAGAATATTACGTTTTCATTGATATTCTTATTATAAAGGATTTCCCTGCAATTATCCAATAGAGTTAATTGTTGTTCATATTGCAAAAATTGCGATTTCATGCTAAATTTAAATGGTAGCCTGTCGTTTTTTCTATTCTTTTCCGAGGTTATCACAATGCGCAGACAATTACAGTCTCCTTTCAATGAAAGACAGTACATGCTGTCAAAAGATTTTGAGATCTACTATTATAATGACAATCATTTTTACGGTGTGACTGACCATACCCACGACTACTACGAATTTTATTTTTTTCTGGAGGGCGAGGTTTCCATTTCGATCCAGGGAAAACATTATCCACTTAAATCGGGTGACATGGTACTGATCCCGCCGGGCGTACACCATCATGTATCCTATGTCAAAGATGGAGTACCCTATCAGCGTTTTGTTTTCTGGATCAGTCAGGATTACTGCGATAAACTAAAGAGTCTTTCTGCGGATTATGTCTACCTGATCAGTCATGTGCGGGATTCGCACCGCTTTATCTATCACTACGACATGCTTTCTTTCAATGCAGTGCAGGCAAAGATCTTCCGGCTCATCGAAGAGATCCACGCAGATCGTTTTGGCAAAGCCGCCAAGATCGAGCTGTGTGTCAATGACCTGATGCTGCACTTAAACCGTACTGTCTATGAGGCAGAACATCCTGCCACCTGCAAAGAGATCAACGCACTCTACGACAATCTCCTCCAATACATTGAAGACCATCTGGATGAGGACCTGTCACTTGATGAACTCTCAAAGGTATTTTTTGTGAGCAAATATCACATTTCCCATATTTTCAAGGATAATTTCGGGATCTCCATTCATCAGTACATTACCAAAAAACGTCTTTCCATGTGTAAAGACGCCATCCTCGGCAATGATAATATCACAAAGATCTATCTGATGTTCGGGTTTAAAGATTATACGAGTTTTTTCCGGGCGTTTAAAAAAGAATATGGCATTTCGCCAAAAGAATATAAAGAATTGTATATGCAAAAACCATAATACAAAAGGGCTGCCATCTGGCAGCCCTTAATATTGGCTTATCTTACTTTCCCTCTAACTTATCCAGCATATCCCATACACCCAGCATATACATAATACCAAGTGCGCGGTCATACAAGCCATAACCCGGGCGTACATTTCCCGGTTTTTCATCCCAGAGATGACGGCCATGATCCGGTCTGATATATCCTTCAAATCCACAGTCATGATATGCTTTTAAGATATCAAGGATTCCGGTATCACCATCACAGTCACGATGGGAAGCCTCTGAGAAATCTCCATTCGGAAAATGTTTTACGTTACGGATATGTGCAAATGCAATACGGTCGCAATGCTTCCGAACGATATCTGCTACATTGTTTCTCGGATCTGCATTTAAAGAACCGGAGCAAAGGGTCAGACAGTTATATGGGCTGTCAACCATCTTTAAGAAACGGTCGATGTTTTCTTCACAGGTCAGAAGACGTGGAAGTCCAAAAATATCCCATGGCGGATCGTCCATATGGATCGCCATTTTGATATCACATTCTTTACAAGTCGGCATTAAAGCCTCTAAGAAGTATCTTAAATTCTCCCATAAGACTTCTTTGGTAACCGGTTTATATGCTTCAAACAGCTCGTCCAGCTTCGCCATACGTTCCGGCTCCCATCCTGGGAATGTCATTCCTCCAAGATTGTTCAAAATATAATCTGCCATCTCTTTCGGGTCATCATGGATCTTGCTCGCCTCATAGTAAAGTGCGGTCGAACCATCTCCGATCGGATGGAAAAGATCGGTACGTGTCCAGTCAAATATCGGCATAAAATTATAACAGATTACTTTTACTCCGAATTTGGAAAGGTTTTTGATTGTTTCAATGTAGTTTGCAATGTACTGATCACGGGTCGGAAGACCGATCTTAATGTCATCATGTACGTTTACAGATTCTACCACGTCCATATTAAATCCGTATGGCTCTAACTGTTTCTGCACTTCTGCGATCTCTTCTACTGTCCAGACTTCACCTGGCAGTTTATGATGCAGTGCCCATACGATACTGGTCACGCCCGGAATCTGCTTGATATCGGAAAGGCTGATCTTATCATTTCCCTCACCGTACCAACGGAAACCCATCTGCATTGGCATAGAATTTTCTCCCTTCATCTTAATCTTCATATTGTGACTTCTTATTGTAAATACATTATAGCATACGCCCATTTTGGTGACAATTCGAGTTAATTGCTGTTTTCATTGCAAAACTTGCGGTCTCATGTCTTTATTTTCCACAAAATGAGCCGTTCTACCCAAAAACTAGCCCAGACATTTCTCGACATACATTTTAATCTCGTAATTGTCCTCTGGCATCTGGCATCCGATGATGTAATTTCCTTCATGATCGGAACAGCGGATGATCCGTCCCTCAAGTTCCGACTGCGCAGGAAGCGCGAAATCCTTGATCTGGATTGTGATATTCTTTCCGATACAGTCTGCAAAATACGGGTCACGCACGACGAGTGCAAAACCGTTCGCACTGATATTATCCAGTCTTCCCCGGAATGTCTTATTTCCATCTGCGACACGGATACTGCAGGGATTTGTCACATCCATACGTGGATATTTCCGTCGGTTGACGATCTTTGGTCCTGCCGTGATCCGTACTGCAACAGAATGTCCATCCTTCTGCTTTAGCTCTGCATTATCCCAGCAGTACAATACATTTCCGACCGTAACCTGAACCTGATAGGTGCCGGTCTCCGGTATCTTTGCACCAGGCTTAAAGGCGATCAGCAGTCCGTTTGTTTTCTCCTCAATCAGTTCTCCGTGAGACTCTGTGGCATTTGCCACGCCTGCCTGCTTTACCGTTACTTTCATACCCGGTTTCAGATCGGAAATACCCATAAATCCGCCAACACCAAGTTCGCACATCAATGCCTGTACGACCGTTTCAATCTCATTGATATTCGTCGCACTTTCTTCGTATTTGCTCAGCATCTGTTTGCTGATCTCACTGGAATCCGTAATACAGTCCGTCATGGTTCCCATGATATCAGATACCTGTTCCATGTTCTCCACCAGCTGGCTGTTGGACTGTTCTACTTCCTTGATTGCCGTATCAATGACCTGGATGTGGTCTCCGATCTGTTTGGAATCCTCCGCGATCTTACCGACGTTTTGTCCGGTCTGTGTTACCTTTTCCAAAGTCAGCTGGATCAGTTTTAAAGTCTCTTCCATCGAATCCGTCATCTTTCCGGATGTCTCTTCCAGACGGGCAAGCGCCTCCCTGATCTGTCCGGATGACTCCTGCGTCTCGGTACTGAGTTTACGGATCTGTTCTGCAACCACTGCAAAACCTCTTCCCGCATCCCCCGCACGTGCCGCCTCAATGGAAGCATTAAGTGCCAGAAGATTGGTCTGGCTTGAAATATTTTCAATTGTACCGGTCTCCAGTTTTACTTTTTCAAATTCACTCTTGAAATTCCCTAAGATATCGCCAACTTCATTGGATAACGTCGACATCGTATCTGCAACCTGTACCAGGCTCTCCAGATCCGTATAACTGGTCTGGGAATCCTTGACCGCCTCCGTTGTCAGAGTGACCATATCATTGATCAGACCAACCACATTTTGTACCTGTGCATTGATATCCGTTGTCTTGTCCACAGAAGAAACCGTCCGCTCATGCAACGTCTGATTGTTTTCCGTCAGTTTATCCATACCAACTACGACGACATCCGAACCATGTTTGTTTTCAGTTGCAAGTTCCCTGACTACCGTAATGCCGTTCATAATGGAATTGCTTGCTGTTTTTACCTGCTCTACCGTCGTGATCACACGATGCAGGTCTGCCTTGATACTGTCTGTCAGTGCACCATCCGCCTCATTTAAATGCTGGATTGCCATTACATAACAGACATAACACAGGATGATACAGGCAAGCTGTAATTGATAATCCTTTAAATCAGCGGCAGAATTATATCCCATCACGGTATATCGCAATACCGCACTGAACAGTACACTTAACGAGTTTGCAAATGCACAGCGCAGCATAAATTTACGGTTTTTATAGATGACAAGTAAGCTCATCACCGGAAGGATATAAGTAAATGCTATGGACGAGGATGAAGTACATAACAAAAACGTATAGAAGATACCATATCCAATGACCAGATCCAGTTTATACAGATCCGTGCTTTTCCCCTTTACCCGCAGCAAAATATCTCCGGAAAAAAACGGGATCCAGCACAGCAGGACAAAGATCGGATAGCAATTTGCCGGATAAATACCTGAGGCCGCATCCGTTCCATAATTTGCCGTAAGAAGCAGTGCAAAAACCAGCCAGATCCGCCTGGCTTTTATGTTCGCTTTCTCTTTAAACACATTTTCATCGTAATTCATCGTATCTCCCTCTCCATTCTGACGTATTTCAAACAATCTGACGTTTACTTCTGTTCTCTTATTTTAAGTTATTTCATTCTGCTTTTCAAGGTAGCGGATCAATCTTTGAAATGTTATACTGTAAAAAAAGAAAGAGGAATCCATTTATGAAACAAAACGAAACATTTCATCAGGATGAAGGTTTGATCGGAAATGAAAAAATAGAACAGGCGATCCTTGCACTTCAGCAGGAGCCCACGCCAGAACTGCTTGCACATGCCCTTACCATGGTGCGCAGACGCATGCAGGAAAACGGTCAGCTCATCCTTGCTGTGGAACCACCTGCCACAGATGGGCAGCTTCACATCCAGGCAACCAAAACCAGTGATGGAAAACAGTGGTGGATGGCATTTACCGGTTTTGAGGAAGAACTAAAAGGAAGCAGCTCTGTCATGTCCACCTTTTTAGTTGACATTTCAAAACTGCTTTCCATGGCTCAGCATGCCGGTGATATCGAAGGGATCATCTTAAATCCCTGGAACCGCACGCTGATGCTTGATCAATCTCTGATCCGCATCATTTTAGGGGAGAAATGACTTCTCCCTTTTCTTTTACTCATCCAGCTGTACAACTGCATAATCTCCCTGTGCATGACTTAAATAAAAGATCAGGCACACTTTTCCATTCCAGCGGAATGAATATCCCATCGTCTCATTCTCGCCATAGTCCTCCGTATCATGATCAAAATGCGTCAGACTTTTGGCTAAAGCCTCTTCGGTCGGTTCCATCCAGATAAAATTATAGGACAGAATGTCCTGCATCGTCGTCTCAGGTGGTTCTATAATCGTATACCCTTCGGTTCCGTCAAACAGGAGCTGTGCTGTTTTCTCCGGGTCTGCCAGATCCGCAAAAGTCACTTTTTCCCCGGTCTGCATGTTCACATTGATCGACTGCATGGCACTTGACGGATGCGCACCACCCTCCATCTCATAATAATAATTGATCGTCATGGACAAAAGCTCATCGGATTGTTCCTCCACGTCAAAATAAATGTCCACCTTATCATTTTCTCCGATATCCTGGATGGCATTTTCGATATATTTTTCAAATGTCCGGTTCCATTCTTCCTGCTTATCCTCTAACTTCCAGCCCGTGATCTGCGGATAACTGATATCACACAGATCGTCTTTCCGGAACGTCTGCTGCTCCACTTCATAAGAGACATCCGTATTGGTTTGCTCCGTCTCTTCTGCCGGCTCTGTTCCTTCCGTTTCCGTCTCCTGCACCGCATCAGGATCCTTACCGGTCTCTTCTGTTTCACTTCCGTTACATCCTGCAACAAGCAGGGAAACTGACAGCATCCCTGCTGCCATCATAGTCCATACTTTCGCCTTCATCTTCCCCTCATTTCCCGAGCAGATCACCCTGTTCTACTATGTTTTTAATGTCTGCCGGCTGTTTTGCAAAGCAGACTGCACCGTGTTCTTTTAAAAATGCCTCATCCCGGAATCCCCACAGAACTGAAATACATGGCAGCCCTGAATTTTTCGCCGTCATAAGATCCACATCCGAATCTCCGACATAAACTGCGGTCTCTTTTGTCTTTCCAAGTTCCTTTAATGCCTTTTCCACCATATCAGGCGCCGGCTTTTTCGCTACTCCCTCTGTCTCGCCGATTGCCACCGTGATAATCCCGTCAAAATAAATCTCGCTTAATTCCTTTACCGCTGAATCGATTTTATTCGAAACGATCGCCATTGCATAGCCTGCTTCCTTTAACTCCCGGAATAACGGCAGGATCCCGTCATAAGCTCTCGTCTTATCGTTGCAATGAACGCCATAATACTCTTTGAATTTCGCAAAAACTTCCTCAAACTGTGGATTGTCTGCTCCATCCGGAACTGCACGCTCCATCAGAAGTCTGATCCCGTTTCCTACAAAACGGCGCACCTCTTCGATGGTGCGCTCCGGCATCTGATAGGCTCTAAGTGCCACATTAACCGCATCTGCCAGATCATCCAATGTATTTAAGATCGTACCATCCATATCAAAAACTACAGTATCTATTTTCCGTTCCATGTCACTTTTACCCCTGCTCTTTTCATTTCTGTTATTTTACACTGACCTCTCCTGCCAGCACTTTTTTATAATCTTCATAGTTCTTTGCAAGCAATGCCGGTGTATCCAGTCCATACGGACATTTGCTCTTACACTTGTTACAGTGCAGACAGCCCTCGATCTTCTTCATCTTCTGCTGCACCTCCTCGGTCAGCTGCAGCTCGGACGGAGAACGACGGAGCAGTAACGACATTCTTGCACAGTTATTGATCTCGATTCCTGCCGGACAAGGCATACAGTAACCACATCCTCTGCAGAAATCACCGCTTAATTCCTCTCTGTCCTTCTGGATCAATGCCCTGATCTCGTCTGTCATCTTTGGTGGATTGTCGATATAGGAGATAAACTCATCCAGTTCTGACTCTCTCTGTACTCCCCAGATCGGCAGTACATTGTCAAACTGCGCCTCAAAAGCATAAGCTGCTTTTGAATTAGTGATCAGTCCGCCGGACAATGCTTTCATGGCAATAAATCCCATGTTTGCTTTTTTACACTTCTCAACTAAAGCAATATCTTTTTCCGTTGCCAGATAGCAGAATGGGAACTGCAACGTCTCATACAAACCGGACTCGATTGCTTCCTCTGCAACAGCAAGACGATGATTTGTGATACCGATATGTCTGATCTTGCCCTGTCTTTTG
The DNA here is from genome assembly GCA_900550935.1 of uncultured Roseburia sp. Classification (GTDB taxonomy): domain Bacteria; phylum Bacillota; class Clostridia; order Lachnospirales; family Lachnospiraceae; genus Roseburia. The sequence goes on along the minus strand of URUD01000007.1, from coordinate 21,545 downwards.
GCTTCTTCCATCGCCTCATAAAGCCCTGTCCCATCGCCCGGTTTCGGACAAAAAGAAGGATTGTGGAACTGATAGAGATCGATATAATCGGTTCTTAAATTATGCAGGGAAGTCTCAAGCTGCTCCCAGAATTCGTCCGCATTTGCCGCCGCTGTCTTGGTTGCCAGATAGACCTGCTCTCTGATCCCCTCAAATGCTTCACCCAGTTTCTCCTCGCTGTCTGTATAAAATCTTGCCGTGTCAAAAAAAGTGATCCCGGCATCAAATGCCTTTCTCGCCAGCTTTACTGCATCCTCTGCGTTGATACGCTGGATCGGCAATGCTCCAAATCCATTCTTGTTTACGGTAATGTTCGTGCTTCCCAGTGTCACTGTTTCCATCTGCCCGCTCCTCCTTTTTCTTTTGCTCGCTTTTTATTTTCATTGTAACATCACTCTGTTAAATATGGGAAAAACAATTTACTTTTTTCCTTCTTATCAAACATATTATTGTACTGCAATATCTCATAATTTTTCAGCCACTCGGCTTCCTCTCCATCCGCCTCTTCGATATGCTTAAATCTTCCGGCAGAGTGGGAATAATAACCTCTCGAATTTACCGCAGGAATGACTTCCATCATATCCGAAAGGAACTGATTGTAGGCCGGAAGTGCGATCCCGGCGCGCTCTAATGCCAGAGTCGAGAGATAATTGATACTGCTGATCTTAACTTCTTCGGACTGTGTCTCATAGTTTGTCCAGATGAAAAATGGGATCGTATACAGATTTTCCAGTTCATCCAAGGTCAGCCCGGACAGCCCCTTGCCGTTTAAATGCGGATAAAAGCTGGAAGAAAGACTCGGCTGATGATCGCCGAAAAAGACGATCTCCACCGGATCATCTACCCCCTCAAAATAAGAGATCAGATATTCCAGTGCCTTGTCGCTCTCATGCACCAGTGACAGGTACTGGTTGACATCCGGATAGTTGATTCCTAACATCCGCACTTCTTCTTTGAAGTTATCGTATTTCTCGGTGTAACCGCCATGGTTTTGCATGGAAATACTCATAATAAACAGGTCTTCGTTTCCCTTTTTGCTCTCGTAGCGGTCAATGATCTTCTCATACAGTTCCTGATCAGTAATGTATTCCCGCAATACTGCCTTCTGGTCAAAATCATCGATAAAGTGCATCTCATCAAATCCCATGGTCGGATAAACAGAATTTCTGCTCCATCCGGTCTCATAGTAAGGGTGCATTGCCACGCAGGTATAGCCCATGTTCTTTAAGTTGGAGACTACTGAAGTCGGTTCATCCGAAATATACTGCTGATAGACCACCGATCCGCTCGGTAAAAATGCCATGGAGTTGCCGGTCATAAACTCCCACTCGGAGTTTGGCGTTTTTGCTCCAAATACCGAAGAAAGAGCATATCCTTTTAATGTATTTTCCGTAAGTGACTGGTAATACGGCGCAACATCCATATTTGCCATATAATTTCCTACTACACTCAAATCTGCATAGGACTCGCTCATCACAACGATAATAGTCGGCTTCTTTTCATCGGTCTGCTGCTCTCCAGTGTCACTGTACTGCTGCTCTAATGCTGTGACCGCCTCTTTGGAATAGCCATCGGGCTCGCCCACAAACGTATCCCGTATGCTGAGCACAAAGTTTAAGATATAGCCATTGCGGTAGCTTCCCTTCTGTTCCCAGGTCTCCGTCACATAATACTCGGTCTTCTGCCCGATATAAACACAGCATAAAACCACAAGGGAAATGCAGACCACACTACAGAACCAGCGTTTCTTCATCGAAACATGAAATTTCCGCACGAGCGCAACATAAAGCGTACTAAGCAAAATCACATACCCCGCCCGTTCATCCAGCGTAAATTCATAATTTCCTGCCACGGACAATCCGGTGGAAATAGATTTTAAGTCACTGAAAATAAATTCATTGCCGCGGAACAGATACACAAAATAATTGATTCCTGCAAGGGACAATAAAAATACATGCGAAATGATACAGGTCAGTCCAGCATTATTTGTAAACACCTGCACGGCTGCAAAAAGTGTGAAGCAGCATAAGACATTGATCCACATCTTCGTGTCTGTGATCTTTGCCCTAAGTTCGGAATCAAGCAAAAGATACTGCACCTCATAGGCACTTAGCACGCTTCCTGTCGCAAGCATCAATGCCAGAAAAATGCCATTCCACTTTTCATTCAACTGAATGGAAAGACTTTTTATCCCAAAATACAGGATGCCAAAGCACGGCAGCACCCATACCGGGAATCCGACCAGCGTCATCAACACAACCGTTAAAATAAGAGCAATCCCGGTTCTTCCAAGGTTTCCTTTATCAAAATAAAATCTTACTTTCATTGAGTTCTATAAATCCTTTCTTCCTGTTACCCCCATAGATTGTATCAATTCCGCAGGATTTGTCAATTTAAAAAAGTCCGATTAATCCCAAACTGGCATCAACCGGACGATCTGTTTTATCTATTGTTTTGTTTTTTCCGAACGCGTCGAACCAGAACGACGATCGCACCGACCAGAAACGGAAAGACAAACGTTCCAAACCGGTATAGTAACGAAGCAGACCCTGCAGCTCCTGTTCCCACGATCCCTGCAAAAAGCGAGGTAAAGACAAACTCCGTGGAACCAATTCCCGCCGGGGATGGGATGACCGCTGCCAGCATGACCGAAAGCGAAGTGATCGCAAGTACTTCCTGCAATGCCATTCCGGAATCCGATCCGAAGATCAAAAACGGAATAGAATACCAGAATGCCAGTTTCAGCAGGTTTAACCCAATCGTCTCTACGATCAGCAGTCTGTTTTTCAGCAGGTGCTTTGATGCCTCTTCCATCATATGGCACTGATCCTGCAGCTGGTAAAACATTGGTGCAAACCGATTCTTCGTCTTCTTGTTGATGAAATCAAACAATCGGAACAGCAGTCTGTGAAACCGTGCGGAACAACAGAATAAAACCAGTCCCAGCGTAATTAATACGGTCAGACCGTATCCTGCTTCCAGAAGACTCACATAGTCACCAAAATGACCAGTCATATACACCCAGTTCACTGCAAAAAACAGCAGTGAAAATACTGCAATACTGAATTTATGGAACGCATACTGGAGCATATAGAGCCCGAAAGCCTGTCCATAGGACAATCCATGCTCATTCAGGTAATAGATGGCTGCCACACCGGCACCACTTCCTAATGTTGCTACCCTGTAAAAAGAGCAATACAGTGCATTTGTAATGCCCATGCCCCAGGTAAAAGATGGTTGATATCTTTTTGCCAGAACGGCTGTAATCAGCCCTTCTACGATATGATATCCCAAAGACAGCACACATATACCCGTGACCACCGCCGGAGTGGTCTTTTTAAGCTGTTCTAAGATTGGTCCGGCGGAATCACGAAATGTATAAACGATAATCCCAATAATTGCAAGAACAAATACCCATTTTAAAATCTGCTTCTGATTCTTACTGATAATGATCTCTCCTTACTTCTTCTTGAAGTTCGTATATCCCTTCTTCTGATATGGATGCTCTTTCCAGAGTTTATCAGCAGTTTCCTTCCACTCACAGGCATATGCCTCACATTTTCCACATAAGTGCTCTACTGGTTCCGCCTCTTCCACATCTGTTGAATGTGCCCCTGTCTCATGTACCATGCGCTGAAGGATCTCCGGATTCTCAAGCATTGGACATGGTCTTAACATGTTGTCATTGAATGGCTGATTGTCTCTGTATGCCATAAATAACGGCTGTTTTAAACACTCTAACAGAGATTTCTCACGAATGTTGGCACCTGAATAATGAATAAATACGCAAGGCTCCACGTCACCCTTCGGATTGATGTGGCAGTAGTTTCTTCCTCCTGCGATACATCCGCCTACGAACTCACCATCATTCTGGAAGTCCATAACGAAAATCTCCTTGCCGCCTTCCATGGCACGGACTTCACGGATCCTGTGGTAGATATATTCTCTCTGCTCTTTGGTCGGCATCAGATCCGGTGCTGCTTTCATACCAACCGGCATCAGATGGAAGTACCACGCGAAACGGCTTCCATGCTCGATCAACAGATCAAAGAATTCATCGGAAGTTACTGCATCCATGTTTTTACGAGTATAGCATACGCTGTTACCGAAAATCAATCCATTTTCATGTAACAGATCCATTGCATGGATCACTTTCTCATAAACACCGCTTCCACGACGGAAATCGTTGGCATCCTCAAAACCTTCCAGACTGATGGATAAAGAAAGGTTTCCGACACGTTTCATATCATCACAGAGTTTCTGGTCTACCAGAGTACCATTGGTGTAGCAGTGGAATGCACAGTCATTGTGCTTCTCACATAATTTGATGATGTCTGCTTTACGGACTAACGGTTCTCCACCGGTCATCATGTAGAAGTATACACCGAGCTCTTTCCCCTGTGTTACGATGCTGTCTAATTCCTCAAATGTAAGATTTAATTTATTTCCATATTCTGCTGCCCAGCATCCGGTACAATGCAGGTTACATGCACTGGTCGGATCCATTAAGATCAGCCACGGAATATTGCAGTCATGTATCTCACGCATTTTACGGATGGTCTTGGTTCCGTAGAATGCAGCCTGAAATCCCAAGTTCAACGCTGTCATTTTTGCTACGTGTGGATCTGTCTCATCTAACAGACGGTTGACGTAACGCATCCATTTGTGATCCGGGTTCTGGATCATCTTTCTTGCGCCCTCGTAGGCTTCCTTGTTGAAGTTGTCTCCCATAAATTTCTCAGTAAGATCTACAATCTGCAGAAGTCCCTTCTCACGATCTTTGTTCAGATGTTTCAATGCCAAGTCTGCGGCAACACTGAATGCTTTTCTTTCCACTGACATTGCTAAATTTGCCATCTCATGCTCCTCCGTTTCTATTCTCTACCTTTTCACTATCTGAAAGTATAGAAAAGTTATTTTCATTTTGAAATATGCAAACCAAATTCTGTGTAGCTTTTTAATATACATTTTGACAGTTTTGTCTATTTTTCGACTACTTTTTCTCTTTATTGAATATGCATATTATATAACATAGTTTTGATTACTAGATGTATTATATGCTTATTTGCGCTCATATGCAAGCCCAGATATTAGTTTTTTCTTAAAAACTTATCCGGATTATTAACAGGAACAGGAAAAATGGTTATAATATCTGTGACATTTACAGACGAAAGGGTGGTTATTATGCCGGGATTTGTAACCCATTATATTTTTGGGATCGAAGCTTATCACAATTTAAAAAGCAATACAAAAAAAGAAACTTATACGCTCAAAAAAATTATTTCTGCCAACCAAAGTGTCTTCTCTCTTGGATTACAGGGACCTGACCTTTTCTTTTATTATCTGCCCTCCTATATACTCGAGGGACACAATCTTGGAGCGATCGCCCACACTACCAGAACCGGGATCTTCTTTGAAGGTCTCTTAAAAGGTACGCTTTCCTTTCACGATCCTTATGACCGTGCCATCGCCGAAAGCTATCTGTGCGGTTTCATCGGACACTATACCTTAGATACCGTCTGCCACCCTTATATCTATGGAATGACACATTATGACAAGACGGACAGGGCATATTTTTCCCGCCATGCGTATCTGGAAACGGACATCGACACGGCACTCCTGCACAAAAAGTTGCATCGTACTCCCTGCACCTTTCATGCAGCAGACACGCTTGCCCTCACGGCACATCAGAAAAGAATTGTCGCAAGGCTTCTTTATTTTGCCTACCGTTACACCTATCCTGAACTGCGGATCTACAAAAACACGATGCGCCTTGCAATCTTTTCCTTACAGCTTGGGCTGCGCCTGCTCCATGATGACAGTGGAAAGAAAAAAGCCCTCGTGCGCCTGACGGAACGCTACTGTTTAGGATATCCTCTGTTTTCGCCTTTATTCCCAAGCGATACATTGTTTTTCCGCACAGATCCATTTAATCTGCAACGGAAATCCTGGCAAAATCCATGGGATCATTCGATTATTTCCAATGAAACATTTTTTGAACTTTATGATAAGGCAATGCCGTTGTATCTTTCGCGCCTTAACGCTCTTTCTCCTCTTTTGCATGTGGCACCGGATGATCCGCATTACCGTGAACTGTTTGAGACATGTTTAAAAGAATATGGAAATCTTTCTTTCCACAGTGGATTGGACAGTACCATTCCGAGTTAGTTCTTTGCCCCTAGGCAAAGAACTCCCGAATCTGTCCTTCAATGATCTGCATCAGTCTTGTTCTTGCTTCCACACTTGCCCATGCAATGTGCGGAGTAATGATAAGACGGTTGCTGTCTTTGATCTGGCGCAGTGGATTTTCTTCCTGCATCGGCTCCACACAAAGGACATCGAGTCCTGCTGCCGCAATGCTTCCCTGCTCTAAGGCATCCGCCAGATCTTTTTCTACCACGATCGGACCTCTTCCCAGATTCAAAAAGATTGCGGATGACTTCATCTTGTCAAATGCTTCTTTATTCATAAGGTCTTTTGTATTTTCATCCAACGGTGCATGCACGGAAACAATATCAGACTCACGAAGTAAGGTATCAAACGTTACTCTTTCATAGCCCGGCTGATCGTTTTTCCCGGAAGTCGAATAATAGACGACTCTGCATCCAAACATCTTTGCGATATCTGCCACTCTTCTTCCGATGGCTCCAAGACCGATGACCCCCCAGGTCATACCGTTTAACTCATGGAACACCTCGGCAAAATGTGTAAACATCGTATCATTGACATAACGCTCTGCTTTTACATACTGGTCATAGTAATTCAGATGCTCAAGCAGATAAAACAGCAGCGCAAACGTATGCTGTGCCACGGTCTCAGTGGAATATCCTGCCACGTTGCGCCATGCGATACCGCGTTTGTCGAGATATTCCTTATCCAGATTATTGGTTCCGGTCGCTGTCACGCAGACCAGTTTCAAATGATCTGCCTCCCCGATCGATGCTTCATTGATGACTACTTTATTTAAAATAATAACATCTGCATCCTTTGTACGCTCTCTTGCCTCTTCCGGTGTGGAAAAATCATATTTTACCACCTCGCCCAGCTTTTCATATCCGCTCAGATCAATGTCCTCACCGATTGTCTTTGCATCTAAAAAAACAATCTTTAATTTTTCCTGCATCCTTCTCTCTCCATCTTCTGCATTTTATTGGCTTACGCCTTTAAATATTCTTGAAATGCTTCCATCTGTTTTGTCCCGATCTCATAGCCCTCATCATAGAGTTTTCTTAAAAGAACGGTATCGGTCTCCGTTCTTCCGACCCCATAGGTGCTCTCCGGTGCGATAACAAAAACTTTGCCCTCTTTTTCCAGACGGAGCAGTTCCTGCATATCAGCGTTGTATTTCTCCGGACGTTCCTCTAAATCTTTTACGATATTGGGGTATCTGTGATACAATCCTCCGGTAATTCCGGTAATGCGATCCTCTTTCTTGACATAGCCGCGTTCCCTTGTCAGTACCACCAGAAGTTTGTCACATCCCTGCTCGAATGCGTGACGGAACGGAACCGAATCCGCCAGACCCCCGTCCAGATAGTAATGTTTTCCCACCTTAACTGGCTGAAACAGCACCGGCAGGGAACAGCTTGCCACGATCGTGTTCATCATGCTCTTATCGCGCTGCAATGTTATATATTCCGGCTTTCCGGTGTGGATGTTGGTCACGGCTGCCTCTACAGTCCCCGGGTATGCTGCAAACGTATCATAGTCAAACGGTACAAGCTTGTCCGGCACCTCTCCGAATACAAAGCCCAGATTATAAAACGTACGCTTTTTCCGGTCAAGCAGATGGCGCATTCCCATATACCTCTTATCCGCCATGTATTTCTCCATGACTTCCAAGTTTCTGCCCTTTTGTCTGGAAAGATAGGATACGCCAAATGCAATCCCGGCGGAAACTCCGATCATATAGTCCGGCATGATATCCGCCTCTAGCAGGGCGTCCATGACACCACATGAAAAAATCGTGCGGTTCGCGCCTCCCTCAAATACCATTCCAAGTTTCTTATTCTGTCCTGTCTTTTCTGTCATAGTCTTTTATGCCTCTTCCTGTCTCTGCGGCATTGCATCACTCTCAGTCACATACATTGTAACACCGCGGATCTCCTGTACTTTTACGATCATCCCTGCCTCATAGATTTTTCCATCTTCATAGGCACGCGCCGTCCATTCCTGTCCCTTTAAGACAACCGTTCCGGTGCCCTTTCTGTTATCGATCGTCTCAGTCACACACACGTCCTGACCGATATTTCCCTCATAGTTGGTCTTAGTCAGATGTGGTTTTAAATATTTCAGTGCCCATGGTCTTGTAAAAAACAGCAGGATCAGCGATACGACAATGAATACCGCGATCTGCCATACAACGTTTAATCCTATTACGCAGCACAGCAACGCTGCCAGTGCTCCGCCTGCAAACCAGATGGAGGTCAGTCCTACTGTTGCAATCTCAGCTAACGCAAATGCTATGATCAATATGATCCAAATGATGATTTCCATACAAATTATGCCTCCCCATTGTTTTTGCTTAAGTATAACATAAAGTATTTTCCATTTCTACGGTTAATTATATGCGCCTTTTTGCCGAAACATATAGCAGAAATCTTATTTTTTGTAACTTTTTAAGGGAGGTCTATTATGGCAACGGTTTTTAGTACTGCTTATGCAGGGACAGGAGAATCCTTAAGTTCCACCTATTATATGAGGCGTTTCTACAGGTCAAATGCCAACGCAAGAACTGCCACTTCAAGACGACAGTACAGCAATTCCGAACTTTCCAATGCGGATGCCGTTGCATTGCGCCGTGCGATCAAGGCACTGGGCTCCTTTACCTATGATGATGACCACGCGACCAACATCCGTAACAGCGTGTCCGCTTTCATCGACACCTACAACAATCTGTTATCTTCTGCCGGCAGCTCCGATGACCGTAAGATGACTCAAAGCTATAAGGCAATGAAGAAACTTACCTCAGAATATGAAGATTCGCTTGATAAGATCGGTATTACTGTAAATAAAGACGGTACGCTCTCTTCCAGAACGTCTTTGTTTGCCAATGCAGATATTTCCAAATTTGAGAAGCTGTTTTCCAAGGATGCAGACTATATCCAGCGTGCCACTGCTTATACAAAGCGGATCGAACGCCGCAGTGATACCCTTGATATTGAAGAAAAAAAGGCTGCTCTGCTTGCGCAACAGCAAAAGCAGGCTGCCTCTGCTGCAACGTCTTCGCTTGCCGCTTCTCTCATTCCTTCCACCGGACTTCCAGCAGACAGCACCGGCGGCAATATCAACGTTGTCTTATAATTTATGATCTTGATTCTTCCATATGGATGCGGATATCATTTCCGGTTACCTGTACCTTCGCATAGCTGCCCGATACCAGAGGCATCATCGGAGGGATGTGACCGATGTCTGCATCCATTATGATTGGTACCTGATATTCTTCGAGCAGATCTGTCACTGCATGATAGGCATCCAGTCCCATCATTTTCTGTCCAAACACGAACGGACGTCCGATCAGAAATCCCTTCACATGAGAAAACCAGCCCGCATGTTTCATCTGCCAGATGGCACGCCGGATCCCCATAACATTCAGATCACAGGACTCTAAAAACCATAAGATCCCGTCCTCTTTATAGCGTTCGCTAAATTCCGTTACCTTATCATAATTGGTTCCAAGCAGCGTTACCAGACAATCCATACAGCCGCCCACCAGACGTCCTTCCATCTGCACGGTCTTTCTCTTTTCCTGCTGCGGTAAAAATACTTTTAATTCTTTCTTCTCGGTCACATTATAAGGAAGCAGCGGATGTTCTTCATCCTTTAATCCTTCTTTTTCCCACAATTCATAACCGCAGATTTCCTTTTTCTTTCCACGGAGCAGCTGATAGGCATCCTCTAAGCTCTCATGCCACGGTTCCATTCCAAATGCTGCTGCACATGGTCCATAAATGGCTGCCGTATCGCATAATGTTGTGAGCAGAAATGTCATGTTCGTATTATCGGAAAATCCCATATACCACTTTGGCTCCGCGGCACGGATCCGGTCAAAATCCACTTCATCCAAAATCTCACACATCAGTTCCCCGCCACCGCAGGAGATCAGGATATCGTTATCCCTGCTGCAATAATATTCGGTCAGCTCCCTGCCGCACGCTTCCGGTGTATTACTGATGCCGATGCCTTTTCCCTCATAGCAGTTCGGTCCTAAGTCAATGGAGTGTCCCAGTGCCTTAAATTTCTCCTGTGCATGGTCAAATGCGCTGTGATACGGTTCGATATTACAGCCAAATGAAGGTGCTACAAATCCGATCGTTCCATGTTCCGGTAAATAGTTTGGATATCTCATTTTCTTTTCCTTCCCGCAGTCGTTTTGCTCTTATTTTTGTTTATTTTAAAGCAAAAAAATGAGTCTTGCAATCTTTTTCCATTGATGTATAATAGTTTTAAACGATCCATGCAGACATAGTACATCGGTAGTATATCAGCTTCCCAAGCTGAGGAGGCGGGTTCGATTCCCGTTGTCTGCTTAATGCATATCACAGAAAAAGGAAAGAGAGACTGCAGGCTGCCGTCTCTCTTTCCTTTTCCTTTTTTAGAATTGTTCACCTACGATATGATAGTACGTCCGTGATGTCAGTTTAAATACCACAAGATAGATCAGAGCGAATACCAGTACCGTTGCCCCAAGACACATTGCAAATAAGGAACTCTGATACAGGTTCAATATAGCAAGCAGCCTGCTTAGCATTGGAAATGCTGCTGCCAGATGGATTGCTGCTGTCACAAGAGGCAGGAAGAACACGATCCTTATCTGCGTTGTGATCGCTGTCTTTACCTCACTGCTACTCATACCGACTTTTTCCATAATGGCAAAACGCTCTTTGTCCTCATACCCTTCTGAGATCTGTTTGTAATAGATGATCAGTACTGTTACCATCAGAAACAGACTTCCCAAAAACAGTCCCAGGAAAAGCAGTCCTCCGTTTATGCTTAAGAAATCCTCCCTTCCCTCCTGTTTTGACTCCAGACTAAAACCCGTTATATCTCCCCACTCACCCGAAGGGTCTCCGCTTAGTTCTGTAAGCTTATCCCGCAATGTATCTGCAACAAGCTTCTGCTGCTCTGGTGTGCCATCAAAATCAAATGCCAACTCATAGTTCAGCAGGCAGGTTTTCTCTGTGTAGATCTTCGCATACGTATCGATCACCTCTTCCAGTGCCGCATCATCCTTTACAACCACATAAATCAGCCCAGCATCGATCAGGTTTGCCATATAATATTCTTCATCTTTTGACAACGGCTCAATGCCCGCCACCTGATACGTCTTTCCCAGCAGACTGATCTGCGGATAAGACAGATCGTCAGAGGATACCAGCAATACCTCATTTTCCTGCTGTAATGTCATGACCTCCTGTCCCAGCATAGCTTCATAATCATCTCTGGTAAATACATGTAGTAATCTCATTCCTGCTGTGCCTGGATCTGTCGCGACTTCGATTGTATTTCCATTCAGATTCACAATACTGTAAAAATCTGCATAGGCACTCTGTCCGGTAATAATACGTCCCTGTTCCTTGATACCGTCTGCAAGCGCCCTGCGCACAGCCTGCCGTTCCTCCTGATCTGGCATGGACGGATACGATACGTTAATGCTGATATCCCCATCATAGCGGTTTTCCAGTTCATCATTCAACCCTGCATACATACTGACGGTCGTGGATATCATGACCAGAACCATTGTGGACAGAATACAGATATTGGCAAGTCCTACCGCGTTTTGCTTCATACGGTAGATCATACCGGAAACTGCAGTAAAATGTCTGGTCTGATAATAAAATTTTTTATTGCTGCGCAGCATCTTTAACAGTGCAATGCTTCCTGCCGTAAAAAGCGCGTAAGTTCCGATCATAACGAGTATAACTGCAACTAAAAACAGCAGTAACACTTTCATGATATCTTCGGTTGTGATCGCGATATAATAACCACCTGTGATACAGGCAACGCCCACGATTGCAAGAAGCAGTTTCGTCTTTGGTTCCCGCTCTCCCGCATTGCTGCCGGAGAGAAGCTCGACAGGCTTTGCCAGGCGTACCTGCATAAAATCATAAATGAGGATTGCCAGATAGATGCTCCCAAATAATTCTATGGTCTGCAGACATCCATACCAGGAAACAGAAAACCGGATCTTCTGCTCCAGTCCGGTCAGGCGGTATAAAAGCATCATCAGAAGTTTCTGAAAAAGGATGCCAGCTACCAGTCCAATTACGACCGAACATACATAAGAGATCAGACTTTCCCAGAAAAGCACTTTTGCAATGTGCCGTTTTTCCATTCCAAGGATATTATAGATGCCAAGTTCCTTTTTCCGGCGTTTCATAATAAAACTGTTCGTATAAAACAACAGGATACTGACAAATATGCCAATGACCACCAGTCCCATCGTCAGGATCAGAACCAGGTTCATCCCGCCCCGCATGGAACTTATCGCATCGTTGCCCTGCATGGCTCGCATGGAATAAAACATCATGACCGAAACGATGCCTGCCAATAGATACGGTACATAAAACTGTCTGTTGTTTTTCATATTGGTGACTGCCAGTCTGCGATACAGATTATTCATGTTTCTCACCACCCGTCGTCAAAACTGTTAAGGTATCGGAAATCTTTGCATACAGTTCTTCGTTGGACAGATTTCCACGATAGAGCTGATGGAATACCTCTCCATCCTTGATAAATAAGATACGGTTCGCATGACTCGCCGCTTTCGTGCTGTGGGTTACCATCAGAATGGTCTGTCCCTCTTCATTGATCTGGCGAAACAGTTGTAAAAGGCTGTCTGTTGCCTTGGAGTCCAGTGCCCCGGTCGGCTCATCTCCCAAGATCAGCTGTGGTTTCGTGATCAGTGCCCGCGCTGCTGCCGTACGCTGTTTCTGCCCTCCGGATACCTCATACGGATATTTCGGGAGCAGTTCCTCAATGCCAAGCTTTTTTGCGAGTTGTATTAATCTGCGCTCCATTTCATCCGGTGAAACACCCTCCAACACGAGTGGCAGTAAAATATTGTCCTTAATGGAAAAGTTATCAAGCAGATTAAAATCCTGAAAGATAAATCCTAGATTATCTCTTCGAAATGCTGCAAGTTCTTTTTCCCTGATGCCTACGATGTCCCTTCCATTTAAGAGGACTCTTCCCGCAGTCGGACGGTCGAGTGCTGCAAGGATGTTAAGAAGCGTTGTCTTGCCGGAACCGGACTCTCCCATGATTGCCACATATTCGCCCTGTTCCACGGAAAAGTTGATATTCGACAATGCCTGCACCTGATTGCCGCCAAATCTCGTCGTATATATTTTCTTTAAATTGCTGACTTCCAATATTGCCATTTTCCTATGCTCCATTTCTGTTCCATGTGCCACATTGTTTTCTTTGAACAATACCAAGTATAGCAAAACAGGAAAATGCCAGCCATCGATTCGGCTTACATTTTCCTGTTTTATCTTACAGTTTTGTAAGATTGCTATTCCATCTGAAATCCAATACACACGGTCGTACCCTCTCCCTCTTTGGACGTAATGGTAAGGCTGTGTCCCAGTTTTTTTAGCATCCGGCTGCACAGATACAATCCGATCCCGGTCGACTGTCCATTCGCATGCCCATTATATCCGGTATAACCATTTTCACAAATTCTTGGCAGATCCTCTGCCTTTATCCCGATCCCCGTATCCGAGATCGTAAGAAATAACTCCGTTTCCCCCTCTTTTCTTACCGAAACCTTGATCTCCCCTTTTGCCGTATACTTTACAGCATTGGATAAGATCTGCTCTGTCACAAAAGATAGCCATTTCTTATCCGTCAGTACCGTCAGATCTGTCTCCTCATAATCCAGACTGATCTTCTTGCGGATAAACATACGCGCATATTTGCGGATCGCACCCCGGATCACCTCATCCAGTTTCACCTGTTCGATCACAAAATCAGAACTCTCCGACTCAAGGCGCACATACTGCAATGCCATCTCGACGTACTGCTCGATCAAAAACAGCTCCCCCAGTTCTTCGCTGCTGCTGCCAAGTTCATCCTTTTCCTGCAATAAAAGCCGCAGTGCAGAAATCGGTGTTTTGATCTGATGCACCCACATCGCATAGTATTCGCGCATATTTTTCTGTTTTTCCAGGCTTTCGTTTTCCTGCTGTTCCCTGCCCTGTGCAGATAATTCGAGCAGTTTCTGATACTCTTCCTCGATCGCATTTTCCGGTGCGACCGCCTGCTTTCCATGCAGCGTGATGGCCTGTTCCTGCTCCCGCAGTTTCTGCAGTCTTCTCCACTGATGGATGCCATCCCAGACAAATACGAGCACGATCACTGCCGTACTTACTGCTGCTGCGTATGCCACTTCATCCCATGGGATCTGATTTGCCACTAAAAGCAGCACCATGACCACTTCACAAAAAAAGAATGCCCCAATCCATTTTCTATTGCTTCTCATCCGACCCGATATCCGATTCCTTTCTTTGTTGTGATAAAATCAGTAAGCCCGATGCCCTCTAACTTTTTTCTCAGACGGTTCACATTCACGGAAAGCGTATTTTCGTCGACATAACTGTCGTTCTCCCACAACTTTGTCATCAGCGTATCGCGGGAGACGACTTTTCCTTTATTCTCCATCAATGTCTGCAAAATACGAAGCTCATTTTTGGTAAGTTCTGCTTTTTCCTGCCGATAGAGAAGCGTTGCCTCTGCCGGGTTCAAAATTGCTCCTTTTTGTTCCAATACCGCTCCCTGCCCCATAAAATCATAACTGCGGCGCAGCATTGCCTGTATTTTTACGGTCAGCACTTCTAAGTCAAACGGCTTTGCGATGAAATCGTCCGCTCCCATACCCACTGCCATCACGATATTCATATTATCTGAAGCAGACGAGACAAACAGGATCGGTACTTTGGATATCCTGCGGATCTCCGTACACCAGTGATATCCATTAAACAGTGGCAATTTGATGTCTAATAAAACAAGCTGCGGATCAAACTGGATAAACTCCGCCAGCACATCGGAAAAATCTGAGGCGGCCCCCACCTCATAGCCCCAGCTTTCCAGATGCCGTTTTACCGTTCTTGCAATAATCTCATCATCTTCTACTATAAAAATACGATACATTTCTTTTACCAAAGATCTGCTAATTCATAGATCAACTTCTCTGTTTTTTCCCATCCAAGACACGGGTCTGTAATTGATTTTCCATAGCAATGATCACTTACTTTCTGGTTTCCATCCTCGATATAGCTTTCGATCATCAGACCTTTTACTAATTTGTGAACATCTGCAGAAACTTTGCAGCTATGCATGACATCCTTGCTGATCCGGATCTGCTCTTCGAACTTCTTGCCGGAATTGGAGTGGTTGGTATCCACGATCACTGCCGGATTGGCAAGTGGTTTTCCACTGCCAGAGTTTGCATCCTCGTAGTGTTCGATCAGATTCTGTAAATCCTCGTAATGATAGTTTGGAATATTTCTTCCAAATTTATCCACATAACCTCTTAAGATTGCATGTGCATACGGATTTCCTTCGGTCTTTACTTCCCATCCTCGATATAAAAATGTATGACCATGCTGTGAGGCAATGATCGAATTCATCATAACGGAAATATCACCACCAGTCGGGTTTTTCATACCTACCGGAATCCCGATACCGCTTGCAGTCAATCTGTGCTGCTGGTTCTCAACAGAACGCGCTCCGACTGCCACATACGAAAGCAGGTCAGAAAGATATCTATGATTTTCCGGGTACAGCATCTCATCTGCACAGGTAAATCCTGTCTCTTCCACTGCACGTTTGTGCATCTGACGGATCGCAATGATACCCTTTAACATGTCGGATTCTTTTTCCGGATCCGGCTGATGAAGCATTCCTTTATAGCCGACACCGATGGTTCTTGGTTTATTGGTGTAGATACGCGGTATGATAAAGATCTTTTCCTTTACCTTTTCCTGCACATTACGAAGTCTTGAAATATAATCAATGACTGCATCCTCATTATCTGCTGAACATGGTCCGATCACGAGGATCAGCTTGTCCTCTTTTCCCTCAAATATCGCACGAATCTCCTCGTCACGCTCCGCCTTTGTTGCAACAATCTGTGCACTTACTGGAAACTGCTCCTTTAATTCTGCAGGAGTCGGAAGTTTCCGTAAGAATTCCATTTCCATTTCCATACCTATCTTTGATCCTTTCCATAGCTTTGCAATCACATTTTTTTAATGCTTTTGCACTTTAACGCTTTGACGTATTAATTTCACTTAATCATACTGTATTTTGCGCAATACGTCAACTACTTTTTGCTATGGCTGCTTGACCTCGAATAAAAACAAGTCAGTATTGTTTGAAAACCATAGAACGTTTCCATACCATATGACAGAATTTTGCAGAAATTTACAGCAGTTTCATCAATTTGCAGTTCTCGATCCCCTCACTCCAGAATTTTTCAACCGGAAGCTTTTTTACCTGGCACACAATGCTTGAGTTCATCGCACCATGCCCTACGATCAAAACATCTTTTCCCTGCTCTAGCTGTGGTTCCACCACTTCTTTTAAAAATGCTCCTGTTCTTTTGTATAATTCATCCAGACTTTCTGCCCCTTCTACCGGAGTCTTGTACTGTTCCGGATGATGGAAAAACACATTGATCGGGCAGTCCGGGATCGCAAAGCTGTTCTCGGTCCCTTCATATACCCCAAAGCTCATTTCCTGCAGTCTTTCATCCGTTATCACCGGAATATTTCTGCCCCTCAATACAATCTCTGCCGTCTCTTTTGCACGGATGAGCGGAGAACAGTAACACACATCAAAATGAATGTCCTTATATTCTTCCCTGGCTTTTTCTGCCATTCTTCGTCCCTCATCATTCAATGGGATATCGGTTCTGCCCTGTAATTTATGTTTTGCATTCCAATCTGTTTTTCCGTGCCGCATGATATATAAACTCATTTTTTATCCTCTATTTCTTCGTAAAATATTCCTTTGCAAACTCCATATCCTGCACGAGTTCCATCGTTCCAAGATACTGCCCGTCTTTATCCCGGACCGCCATATACGTTACGAGCATCGTTCTGCCGTTTTTATCCATCCAGACCGGTACCCTGTCTAATGTTCCTGCCCGGAACTCCTCGATGATCCTTCTCACCTGCTGCTCGACCTTAGGCGGATGGCAGGAAAATACCTCGCGGTCGATCGCCATGCCCGGACGTTTGAATACCTTCGGCCCCTCATTAAAATACCGGTTGATATTGTCCGCATCCACAAACGAGATCTCAATCGGTATCGTATTGAGCATTGCGGTAAGCTGCTCTATTGTCATATGACCGCCAGCCATAACAATTTCCCCGTCACTCACCGAAGATGTTTTCCTGCTTTTTGCCTCTTCCGCTTCCTTCCAGATGCCATTTTCCACACCAAAGCACTCTGCATAATCCTTTGAATCATGGTAAACTCCATACCACTCCTCATCCGTGAAATGAAGTGCACAGTTTGGAAACAGGATATTGGCTTCCTTATAGATCATCTCATCTGCCCTTGTCAGTGCCTCATCCAGGCGTTTCAGCCAGTCTTCATCCTGCGAAGATGCTTTTGGGGCCAACGCTGCGAACTCATCCCGGATCTCATCATCCACCGTCCACATCACATCGGATGGACCGCTGATCTCATATTTTACTTTTAAATGCGGATAAAGAAGATCTCCCTTTTTCGCATAGTGGATGGCAAGCTGTCTGACCTCCTCAAGCAGTCCCGACTCCACATGCCCGCTCTTTACCGCCTCGCGGCATTTTTCGATCTCTTTTGCAAGTGCTTCATTTTCCAACGTCAGTGTATGCAGCGGATGTCCCGGTATCGCCACAAGCTCTGCGGCAACTGCAAGCTTCTGCTCCCGCAGGGATGTAGCAACTGCTTTCTCGGCATTTGCGATCTGCTCTTCTCTCGTCTTTCCATGGAATAAGGCAGAATGAACATCACACAGTTTCTGAACCTCTTCCAACGGAGTTCCCTCTTTTAAAAGTTCCTGCTCCGCATTCATGATCTCTGCTGCATCCACTTCTTTAAAGTCCTTTACAAAATCTGCGCGGACGCTCTCTAAATCCTCACCTTCGCCAAGCCGCTTTAAGTAGGACTTGATCTGTTCCGTTGTACTTGTCCCATCCACAGAGAAACCGTGCCTGTTTAATTCTGCCTCAAGTTCTTCCATTGAGATCCCCTTCATTCTGGCTCCCTTTGGCAGTGTCATGATCCTGCCGACAGAACTTAATACTTTCTTTTTCGTGATCTCGGTCAAACCTGCTTTTTCTAATATCTCAATCAGTTCCGGATACTGCTCGGTCAATTCGTAAACGCTTAATCTCAAATCTAATTTTTTCATATCCATCTCTCCTGTTCTTCGTTTTCTGTAAAGCATACCGTTACTCTGTTTCATAGTTTCCGGTTTTCATAACTTTACTATACATGATTGGAAGGATCTTTTCTGTTGGGATTACAACATTTTTGATTGAAAAATACCTCTTCCCATTATACAGGATATCCATTTCCCTGTAAATCCTTCGCCCCGGACTGCACATTCCATCCCATTCCCCACCCCGTAGAGCCGGTAAATGGGCGACTCTCCAACTTGTAGATTGTATTCCCTCTCTGTTTCCCCTATACTAGGAGCGTAAACATAAAGCTGCAGCATTTATATGAATTACAAAACGGAGGTTTTACCATGACACAAAATAACATTGGCACATTTATACAGCTATCCAGAAAAACAAAAGGGCTTACCCAAAAAGAACTTGGAGATGAGATCGGTGTGAGTGACAAGACCATTTCCAAATGGGAAAATGGCAACAGTATCCCTGATACCGCAATGCTCGCCCCTCTGTGTCATTCTCTCGACATCAGTGTCAACGAGCTTCTTTCAGGAGAAAAATTACCTCCGGAACATTATACCGAGAAAGCGGAGGAAAATATGATGCAACTTTTACAGGAAAACCAAAAAAATAAAAAAGCAACCCTTTTCACCTATCTGGCAGGTGTGCTGCTTCTAGTGTTCACATTCTGCATTGGCTACCTAGGGCAGGTATGGGACAACCGCCTGGATAACTATTTTGATCTGTCATCCCTGCTTCTTCCCGCCTGCATTTGTTTTGCAGCTGCCCTGCTAAGTGGAAAACGCGGAAAAAAAGAACTGATCCCTCTACTTCGGAAAATCGTACTACCGATCGGTGCGATCTGCAGCCTGCTTGCATTTATCCATTTTCTGCACATGTATGTAGACACGCCATCCGCAATTGGCCCGATCCTTGCGGTCTGTGTGATCAGTATTCTTTATTGCCTTGTTGCTTATGTGATACTTGTCATCTTAGAACAGCATTTAGGGAACGCATAGAACTATAGCTTTGCAATCTTGCTTTTGCTGTATAGGGAATTTTCTATACAGTAAAAAAGGGCAGACATCTGTACCGGTTTCCCAATCGTTAGATTTTACTCTAGCTTTTAGGGGCGGTACCACGCCTGCCCTTTCTGCTTTATTTGTGCCTGCTGTTCAAATTCCTTTGCAACATCGATTAACAGTTCTCTGATCTTCAAATGCTGTGGACATACTTTTTCGCATTTACCACAACGGATACATGCACTCGCTTTTCCATTGTGCACTGTATGTACCTGATTATAATAGTAATCAGCATTCCAGTCATGGAACACAGTCTTTGCATTCATACATGCAAACAGATCTGGAATGGAGATCCGTTTCGGACAGCCTTCGATACAATAACGACATGCGGTACATGGGATCATATGTTTAGAGTGAAATACATCTGCGACTGCTTTTACTGCATTCATCTCTGTCTCATCCAGTGGTTTGAACTCCTTCATGTAACTTAAGTTGTCCCTCATCTGTTCCAAGTTACTCATACCTGAGAGCACCATCATCACACCCTCAAAGCTTGCCGCAAAACGTACTGCATAGCTTGCTGTGCTGCCGCCGTTCAGATCGTCTAAGATCTTCTTTGCATCCTCTGGGAGATTTACCAGATTTCCACCTTTGACCGGTTCCATGATAATGACCGGTTTGTTATATTTCCGACAGACCTCATAGCATTTTCGGCTCTGTACCGCCGGATCTTCATAATCAAGATAGTTAAACTGGATCTGTACCACTTCAATCTGCGGATACTCTTTTAAGATCTCTTCCAGAACTTCTGCTTTGTCGTGGAATGAAATTCCAAAATGACGGATCTTTCCCTCTTCTTTTAATTCCAGTGCTGTCTCATATGCGTGACACTTTTTAAAATGTGCAAAAATATCTTTTGACTGTGCGTGCATCAGATAAAAATCAAAATATTCTACGCCACATGCCTCTAACTGGCTCTCGAAAAACGGGCGGATATCCTCCTGCTTATTAAAATACGGCATCGTAAGTTTGTCGGTTAAAATATACTCTTCCCTCTTATATCTACCATCTTTGTTGTTTCTGCAAGGTCAACATCTGTTCCATTTTCCATCATTGGAAGTCTCATACATCCAAAGCCAAAATTTTTCTTTACTTCATCAAAATACATTCCGCTTCTCCCTTCTGACTGATCAATAATAGAATACCGGATCCTATTATCATAAACGAAGGCTTCCCATATTCCATATAAGAAGCCTGATTGTGTGCCTGTATTTATTTTATTACTTCAAGTCCTGTTTAAGTCAAGACCTTTTTGTGCCATTGTGCCTTTACCAAGGTTCTCGTAACCTTGTGCTATTGCGCTTATGCCACCTTCATTCATATAAAGCTAAAACTCTTTTATAATTTCGATATGCAATATAAATACCAATCGTACAATCTAAACATATCATAACGATTCCGATTGCAGACATGACAAGAAATCCAAGCCCCGTTACCAAAAATGCAATCGCACACTTCCGATACAGCAATGCCATCGCCTTATTATATTCCGGTATATTTTTTACTTTTGATTTCAAAGTTGTATCTCCGCTCCAAAAAGGAATGGGTTTTCTACTGTCTTTATTATAAGCAGAAATAATTAAAAAAGGAACTGCACACAGAATACAACAGATCAGTCCAACTATTCTTGCTCCCATATCGTTCTCCCTTCCTGCCTGCTTTTTGAGGCATCCCAAGTTAAATTTATCTTCATTATAGCATTTACTTTTCAGAAAATTCATCGCCAGTCTACATATATTTGCGGACACAATGCGGACATTAGAGGTAAAATGCTGTGTTAGAAATGGTAAATTGAGACATATCGGGGATTCTGAACCCACAGGGTCCGAATCCCTCGCTGTTCCTAAATATAAGAAAAACGCCGCTCTCATGAGCGACGTTCTTCTTATATTAATGAGACATCGGGGATTCGAACCCCGGACAACTTGATTAAAAGTCAAGTGCTCTACCAACTGAGCTAATATCCCATAAACAGGACTAGCTGGATTCGAACCAGCGAATGCAGGGATCAAAACCCTGTGCCTTACCGCTT
>URUD01000006.1 GCA_900550935.1 uncultured Roseburia sp. | reverse complement strand
CGTATACTAAAACTATATGGGCTGTGATACAAACAGCAGATGAAAAAGACTGCCGGAAAGAAAGGCAGAGCAATGGAGGATAATATGAACGTATTAGTAATTAACTGTGGTAGTTCTTCACTGAAGTATCAGTTAATCGATTCTGAGAGTGAAGCAGTATTAGCAAAAGGTCTTTGCGAGAGAATTGGAATTGACGGAAGATTAGTATACCAGAAAGCAGGATTAGATAAAGAGATTACAGAGGCAGATATGCCAACCCACAAACAGGCGATCCAGATGGTACTTGATGCTCTGGTAAATCCTAAGACAGGAGCGATCGCAAGTCTTTCTGAAATCGATGCAGTTGGTCACCGTGTCGTACATGGTGGAGAGAAATTCGCTTCTTCTACCGTATTAACACCGGAAGTATTAAAGACCATCGAAGAGTGCAACGATTTAGCACCATTACACAACCCGGCAAACCTGATCGGTATCAATGCATGCAAAGAGTTAATGCCAGACGTACCGATGGTAGGCGTATTCGATACTGCATTCCATCAGACCATGCCGAAAAAAGCATATCTGTACGGACTTCCATATGAGTATTATGAGAAATACAAAGTAAGAAGATATGGTTTCCACGGAACCAGCCACAGCTTTGTATCCAAACGTACTGCAGAGTATCTCGGACTTGATTACAACGCATCCAAGATCATTGTTGCACACCTTGGAAACGGAGCTTCCATCAGTGCAGTAGAGAATGGAAAATGTGTAGATACTTCCATGGGTCTTACTCCATTAGAGGGACTTGTCATGGGAACACGTTCCGGTGACATCGATCCGGCGATCATGGAGTTCATTGCAAAGAAAGAAAACCTTGACATCGAAGGCGTGATGAACGTACTTAACAAGAAATCCGGAGTACAGGGATTATCCAGATTATCCAGCGACTTCCGTGACTTAGAGGCAGGATACAACGAGGGAAATGAGCTTGCGATCAATGCGATCGAAGTATTCTCTTACCGCGTAGCAAAGTACATCGGTTCTTATGTAGCAGCAATGAACGGTGTGGATGCCATCGCATTTACTGCAGGTATCGGTGAGAACACAGCACTGGTTCGTGGAAAAGTAATGTCATATCTTGGTTACCTTGGTATCCGCGAGAACGTTGCAGAAAACAAGGCAACACACGGAGAAGAGGCAGTGATCTCTACTTCAGATTCCAACGTGAAAGTATGCGTGATCCCAACCAACGAGGAACTTGCGATCGCAAGAGAGACCGTTGCTCTGGTAAAATAAACAGAAAAGTATCAAAAAGATGTTGACAAAATACGAGCACCTATGTATAATTGATTAGGTGTGAAAAACCTCGTTTTAGAGGTGCAATCCCGTAAGGGAAATTCCGTTCACGGAATAGGGAGAATGCTGTGATTATAGATATTTCAGACGTGATATCTTGTGAGAACAAGGAAATTACCAAAGAAGTTCAGA
Source organism: uncultured Roseburia sp. (assembly GCA_900550935.1). Taxonomy (GTDB): domain Bacteria; phylum Bacillota; class Clostridia; order Lachnospirales; family Lachnospiraceae; genus Roseburia. The sequence continues at coordinate 75,742 of URUD01000006.1, read as the reverse complement.
TCGAGTTAAAGTCTTTTGTATCGAGATTAGGCGAGTTCCCAATTACAAAAGCGGCACCGATTGAGCTAAAGATCGCAAATCGTGAGAACAAGCAGCTGCTTGTGACAGGAGATGTGGATCTGAGCGTATCAATTCCGTGCAGCCGTTGTCTGAAGGAAGTTCCGACAGACATCCGTTTTTCCATTGACAAGGAGTTAAAGTTAGAAAACTCCACACTCAATGATGAAGAAATGGAAGATGCCGACTACCTGATTGGATTACATCTGGATATAGATAAACTTGTCTATGGAGAGATTTTGGTGAACTGGCCGATGAAAGTTCTGTGCAAAGAAGATTGCAAAGGAATTTGTAAAGTCTGCGGGCACAACCTCAATGAGGGAGACTGCGGATGCCAGAGAACAGAACTGGATCCAAGAATGGCAGCAATCCAAGATGTCTTTAACAAATTTAAGGAGGTGTAAGTAAATGTCAATTTGTCCAAAAAATAAATCTTCCAAAGGAAGAAGAGATAAAAGAAGAGCAAACTGGAAAATGACTGCTCCTGCATTAGTAAAATGCAGTAAATGTGGTGAGTTAATGATGCCTCATAGAGTATGCAAGAACTGTGGCTCTTACAACAAAAAAGAAATCATTGCTCAGGACTAATTACTGAGAAAAAAGCATCTGGGAGATAGAGATATCTTTCAGATGTTTTTTTACTTTCCAAGATTTTAAATATGGATAGAAAGAAAAAGGGGGATTTCTATGAGTGAATTTTTTAATATGGATAATAAACTGTTTCAGGGAATTGGGAAGATCGTAGACTGTATCTGGCTGAGTGTTTTATATATGGTATGCGCCATTCCGTTTGCATTCACGGCATATCTTGCCTATCAGACTGCATCGTTGATCTTCTGGCTGGTGTCCTGCATCACAGCAATACCGCTTGGCGTGGCAACGACAGCACTTTATTATACGGTAAACAAAGTGATCCGTCACGGACGGGGCTACATATGGAGTGAATTTACCAGCTCTTTCCGCAGCAATTTCAAACAGTCTGCAGTTGTAACACTGATCTTATCTCTGTTGGCAGTCGTGCTTGCCGGAGACAGCTATATCATGTACCATTCCGCAAAAAACGGAGATAAATCAGGTGTCATCTACATTATATTTATCATTTTCCTTGCATTTGAGGTCGCATGGGCACTTTATATTTTTCCATATATGGCGCGCTTTGAGAACAGGACGAAACAGATGTTAAAAAATACAGCATATATTGCGATCGCCAATCTGCCAGGAACCATTATCCTGCTGGTCGTATTTGCAGGAATGGCACTGACCGTTTACATGTTCCCGGTGATCATGATCGTGGTGCCGGCAGTCTTTATGCTGTTTGCAAACCTGTTGTTGGAAAAAGTATTCCGCAAATATATGTCAGAAGAAGATCTGGCAGCGGAGGATGAGAGAAATCAGGAATTCTATTCCTGAATTGTTGGTTATTTTGCTGTTGATTTATAGAAAGACTTATAGTATATTTCTTTATAGATGTGTAGGGTGTCCCTAAAACGCATAGGAATGGAGAGTAGTTATGCAACAGAATGAACCACTTGGGATTACAAAAGTTGCTTTGGATGCCATGGGAGGAGATAATGCTCCGGGAGAGATCGTAAAGGGTGCGGTAGACGCGGTAGTGGCAAGACCGGACATCAAGGTATTTCTCGTAGGGCAGCAGGAAACTGTAAAACAGGAGCTTGCAAAGTATACATTCCCGGCAGAACAGATTGAAGTTGTGCATGCAGAGGAGGTAATCGAGACAGCCGAGCCGCCTGTGAATGCAATTCGTAAAAAAAAGCAGTCATCGATCGTCATTGGAATGAATATGGTAAAGCAGAAAGAGGCAGATGCGTTTGTCTCGGCTGGAAGTTCCGGAGCTATTCTGGTAGGCGGACAGGTTATTGTCGGCAGGATCAAAGGGATACAGAGACCGCCGTTAGCACCGCTCATTCCAACAGAAAAAGGCGTTTCCCTGCTGATCGACTGTGGGGCAAACGTTGATGCAAGACCAGATCATCTGGTTCAGTTTGCTAAGATGGGATCGATCTACATGGAAAATGTACTTGGGATCAAAAAGCCGAGAGTTGCCATTGTAAATATCGGAGCGGAAGAAGAAAAAGGAAATGCACTTGTCAAAGAGACATTCCCGATGTTAAAGGAATGTAAGGATATCAACTTCGTCGGAAGTATTGAAGCGAGGGAGATCCCGCACGGCGAGGCCGATGTTATCGTCTGTGAGGCGTTTGTCGGAAACGTGATCCTGAAATTATATGAGGGCTTAAGCGGTACCTTGATCGGTGCGATCAAGACCGGTATGATGAGTACCTTAAAGAGCAAGATCGGTGCTGCACTTGCATTGCCGGCATTGAAAAAGACTTTAAAAGCATTTGATGCGACCCAGTACGGCGGGGCACCGCTTCTGGGATTAAACGGTCTGGTCGTCAAGACGCATGGAAGTGCCAAGGCGAAGGAAGTTACCAATTCGATTTACCAGTGTGTCACATTCAAAGAAGAGGACATCAATGGAAAAATTAAGAAAAATATTATAAGTTCAACGGAACAGGAAGGAATGTAATTATGGAATTTGAAAAGCTGAAAAAAATCATTGCAGAGGTATTGAATGTCGATGAAGAGGAAATCTCGATGGACACAACATTTGTGGATGACCTTGGAGCCGACTCTTTGGATATTTTCCAGATTATTATGGGTATTGAAGAGGAATTTGATATTGAAATTGCAAATGAAGAAGCAGAGAACATTGTTACCGTTTCCGATGCAGTAGAAAAAATCAAGAATGCTTTAAACTCATAAAGTTTCCATGAAGTGAAAGATAAGCCCTTGTTTTTCTACAAGGGCTTATCTTTATGTCGGAAAACGGAAATGGAGATCAGGATGAATAAAATCAGTGAATTAGAGGAAAAAATTGGCTATCAGTTCAAACAGCAGGGGTTACTGCGTCAGGCACTGACCCACAGCTCTTATGCCAATGAAAAAAGAATGAAAAAACACTCCGATAACGAGAGACTGGAGTTTTTGGGCGATGCTGTCCTAGAGATCGTATCCAGTGATTTCTTATACCGGAATTATCCGGATTTACCGGAGGGAGATTTAACCAAGCTGCGTGCGAGCATTGTCTGTGAGCCTACGCTGGCATTATGCACCAGAGAAATGGATCTGGGAAGCTACCTGTTTTTAGGTAAGGGAGAGGATCAGACCGGAGGAAGAAAGAGAAAGTCTATCTTATCCGATGCACTCGAATCTGTGATCGGAGCGATCTATTTAGACGGCGGATTTGAACATGCAAAGACATTTATACATAGATTTATACTGACAGATATTGAACATAAAAAACTGTTTTACGATAGTAAGACGATTTTACAGGAGGTTGTGCAGGGCAATTACGAAGAGAGCCTTCATTATGAGCTGCTCTCGGAGGAGGGACCCGATCATAACAAACAGTTTACCGTAGAGGCACGGATCGGTGAGAGAGCGGTCGGAACAGGAACCGGTCACACCAAAAAGGCGGCAGAGCAGGAAGCTGCTTATCAGGCATTGCTGCTTCTGAAACCAAAACTGCAGTAAAAGAGGTCCATATGTATTTAAAAAGCATTGAAGTCCAGGGATTTAAGTCCTTTGCCAATAAGATATTATTCGAATTTCATAATGGTATCACAGGGATCGTAGGCCCGAACGGAAGTGGAAAGAGTAACGTTGCAGATGCGGTGCGCTGGGTATTAGGAGAGCAGAGCGCCAAACAGCTGCGAGGCGCGAGCATGCAGGATGTTATTTTTGCGGGAACCGAGAACCGGAAACCGTTAAGCTATGCGTATGTCGCGATCACGATGGACAATTCTGACCATCAGCTTGCCGTAGACTATGAGGAAGTTACCGTAGCAAGACGTGTCTACCGTTCCGGGGAGAGTGAATATCTGATCAACGGAAGTCCGTGCCGCCTGAAAGACGTAACGGAACTGTTTTACGATACAGGTATCGGAAAAGAGGGATATTCGATCATCGGACAGGGACAGATCGAGCGTATCTTAAGCGGCAAGCCGGAAGAGCGAAGAGAGCTTTTTGACGAGGCGGCAGGAATCGTAAAATATAAAAAGAGAAAAGCCACAGCGCAGAAAAAACTTGAAAACGAGCGTGAAAATCTGGTCCGTGTCAACGACATTTTATCCGAACTGGAACGTCAGGTAGGACCATTGGAACGCCAGGCGGAAAAGGCAAGGATTTACCTTAAGAAAAAAGAGGAATTAAAGACCTATGATGTCAATATGTTCCTGAAGGAAGTAGAACGCATTGCAGGTCAGCTTGGCGAGGTCGGGGAAAAATACCAGATCGCGGATGCCCAGTTAAAAGAGGCAAATCAGACCTATGAAAATATCAAGGTGGAGTATGAAAAACTTGAGGGCGATATGGGAGCAATGGACGAAGAAATCAATTCACTCCGTGACCGCCTGAATAATACGACCGTCTTAAAAGGAAAATTAGAGGGACAGGTAAATGTCTTAAAAGAGCAGATCCATACGGCAGAACTGACCGGGGAACATCTGGCAGAGCGGCTCGCTTCAATCGACAGAGAAAAACAGGAACGTCTGGAATCAAAGCAGACGTATGAGAACCAGAGGTCGGAAGAGGAAGAGCGTCTCCGTGAGATCAGAGAGCGGAGGGAACAGGCACAGGAGACCTTAACGCAGGTACAGGAAGAGATCCGAAGATGCACAGAGAACATTGAAAAAGGGAAAAGCGAGATCATCGAGCTTTTGAATAATAAAGCATCGGTAAAAGCGCGACAGCAGCGTTACGATACGATGGCAGAACAGATCAATATCAGGAAAGCACATCTGACCAAGCGTTTACTGGACCGCAAGACAGAAGAGGCAGATCTGGAAGCAGAACTTTCAAACTGCCAGAAGGAACTGGATGAGGTCAATGAGACCATTACTGCACTCAAGCAGATCGCACTGGAATACGATGAAAAGGCGAGAGAGTGGAAACGCAAATCGCAGGAGACAAGTCAGAACTTAGAACAGGATCTGACCAGATATCATAAGGAACAGTCAAGGCTTGAGTCGTTAAAAAATATTGCAGAACGCTATGACGGTTACGGAAACAGCATTCGGAAAGTCATGGAGCAGAAGGCGACCAACAAAGGCTTGCTGGGCGTTGTCTCAGATCTGATCCAGGTGGAAAAGAAATACGAGATCGCGATCGAGACTGCATTAGGCGGCAGCATCCAGAATATCGTAACCGAGGATGAAGAGACTGCAAAGCGGATGATTGCTTACTTAAAGCAGAACCGTTACGGTCGTGCGACATTCCTGCCACTTACCAGTGTGGATGGCAGAGGCGGATTTAAAACGATGGATGCGCTGAAAGAAAAAGGCGTGATCGGACTCGCCAATACCCTGGTAAAGACAGATGCAAAGTATGAGGGCGTTACGGCTTATCTGCTTGGCAGGGTCATTGTGGCAGAAACGATCGATGATGCGATCGCACTGGCAAGGAAATATCATTATTCCCTGCGCATCGTAACGTTAGAGGGAGAGTCATTAAGCCCGGGAGGTTCCCTGTCCGGTGGTGCGTTCCGGAACAGCAGCAATCTGTTGGCAAGAAAACGTGAGATCGAAGAGTTAGAGCAGAGCGTAGCTGCACTCGAGCAGAAGATCCGGGAAGAAAAGAGCCGGCTTGAGGATGTGAAGACGGCACAGGCACTTTTAGAAGAAGATGCGGAAACCAACAAGGCAAAATTGCAGGAACAGTATATTTTACAGAATACAGCCAAGATCAAAGTGGAGCGCGCCAAAGAGCAGTGCGGCGAGAGCGAGAGCGTTTTTGCAGGACTCAAAGCAGAAAACAGCGAGCTGGAAAAACAGCTGCAGGAGATCTTAGAGAACAAGCAGCAGATCTTAGAGGAGATCGAGCAGGCAAAGCAGCGTGAGACAGAGATTGAGCAGGAAAATGAGACCCTTTCTGCATCGTTAGAAAAAAATACTTCCATAGAGGAGCAGGCGAAGCAGACAGTTTCCCAGATCCAGATGGAAGAGGCACAGATCGTACAGAGAGTCGAATTTGTGCAGACGAACTTAAAACGTCTGGAAGGAGAGATCGCGCGCTTCGAGGATGACAGAACCTCCCTGATGGAAGAAGCGAAAGAGGCGAGAGCGGATGCAGAGAAAAAGAAACAGGATATCGAAGAGATCCAAAAGACGATCTTTGCATCGGACGACAGCCACAGCGATTTAGAGCAGGAGTTAAAGGAAAAGCAGGAGACCAGAGAGGAAATGTCGCAGCGTTACAAGGGATTTTTCCAGAAACGCGAGGATGTTTCCAAACAGATCTCAGACCTCGATAAAGAGGTGTTCCGTTTAAACAGCCAGAAAGAAAAGTTAGAAGAGGCAAGAGAATACCAGAACAACTATATGTGGGAAGAGTACGAACTGACACTGCATGCGGCAATGGAACTGCGTGATGAACAGTATCAGGATCTTGCCGGACTGAAAAAGCTGATCGCGGGGATCAAGGATGATATACGTAAACTGGGGGATGTCAATGTCAACGCGATCGAGGATTATAAAGAAATTTCGGAACGATACGAATTTTTAAAGACACAGCATGATGACCTGATCGAAGCGGAGAAAACGTTAATGGGCATCATCGAGGACTTGGACACCGGAATGCGCAAACAGTTCATGGAGAAATTCGCCGAGATCCAGAAAGAGTTTGACCAGGTATTTAAAGAGCTCTTCGGTGGTGGAAAGGGAAGCCTCGAACTGGTAGAGGGAGAAGATATCTTAGAGTGCGGTATCCGCATTATCGCACAGCCGCCAGGAAAGAAACTGCAGAACATGATGCAGATGTCCGGTGGAGAAAAGTCGCTGACAGCGATCGCGCTGTTGTTTGCGATTCAGAACTTAAAGCCTTCCCCGTTTTGTCTTTTGGATGAGATCGAGGCGGCATTGGATGACTCAAACGTCAACCGCTTTGCAAAATATCTGCACAAGCTGACCAAGAATACACAGTTTATCGTGATCACGCACCGACGTGGTACAATGGCGGCGGCAGACCGCCTGTACGGAATCACCATGCAGGAAAAGGGTATTTCCACACTGGTTTCTGTCAATCTGATCGAAGAAGATTTAGATAAATAAGAAGAGAAAGGGGACGAACTATGAGCGAAGAGAAGAAAGGCTTCTGGAGCCGTCTGGTTTCCGGACTGAGCAAGACCAGAGACAATATCGTATCAGGGATCGATTCCATATTTAATGGATTTTCAAGCATTGATGATGATTTTTATGAAGAGATCGAAGAGATTCTCATTATGGGTGATATCGGAGTCAATGCGACGGAAGCAATCATCGAAAACCTGAAAGAAAAAGTAAAAGAAAACAAGATCAAAGATCCGGCAGAGTGCAAGGAACTTCTGATCCACAGCATTAAAGAGCAGATGGATGTGGGCGAGACCGCATACCGGTTTGAAAACGAAAAATCTGTCGTGCTGATCATCGGAGTCAACGGCGTTGGAAAGACGACTTCCGTTGGAAAACTGGCAGGAAAATTAAAAGACCAAGGCAAAAAGGTAGTGCTTGCGGCAGCCGATACGTTCCGTGCAGCAGCCGGGGACCAGCTGCTTGAGTGGGCAAAACGCGCCAATGTCGAGATGATCGGAGGCCAGGAGGGTGCAGACCCGGCAGCTGTTGTATACGATGCAGTTGCTGCGGCAAAGGCAAGAAATGCAGATGTACTGCTCTGTGATACGGCAGGACGTCTTCACAATAAGAAGAATCTGATGGAAGAATTAAAAAAGATCAACCGTATTTTAGAGCGGGAATATCCGGATGCGTATCGAGAGACTTTAGTCGTGCTTGATGCGACAACAGGACAGAATGCCTTAGCGCAGGCAAGAGAATTTTCCGAAGTAGCCGATATCACAGGTATTATCTTAACGAAGATGGACGGAACCGCAAAGGGTGGTATTGCAGTTGCAATCCATTCCGAGCTTGGTATTCCGGTAAAATATATTGGAGTAGGGGAAACCATCGAAGATTTGCAAAAATTTGATTCAAACGAATTTGTCAATGCCCTGTTTGATGTAAAACAAGAGACAAAGGACAGCACAGAAAGGGAGGAATAAGATGCTGACACTGGATAAGTTTGAAGAGGCAAGCGAAAAAGTCAGGGAAGTCACATTAGAGACCAAACTGGTCTACAGTGATTATCTGAGCAGCCAGACTGGAAACAAGGTGTATCTGAAACCGGAAAATATGCAGTTTACCGGAGCTTATAAGGTACGTGGTGCCTATTATAAGATCAGTACACTGACCGATGAGGAGAGAGAAAAAGGACTGATCACGGCATCTGCAGGAAATCATGCACAGGGTGTCGCTTATGCAGCAAAATGCTTCGGCTGCAAGGCGGTCATTGTAATGCCGACCACCACACCGCTCATCAAGGTAAACCGCACCAAAAGCTATGGTGCAGAGGTAGTGCTTTACGGAGATGTGTATGACGAGGCATGCCAGAAAGCATATGAGCTGGCAGAAAAAAATGGATATACCTTTATTCATCCATTTGATGATCTGGCAGTTGCGACCGGACAGGGAAGTATCGCAATGGAGATCTTCAAGGAGCTTCCACTGGTAGAATATATTCTGGTTCCGATCGGCGGAGGCGGACTGGCAACAGGTGTTTCCACACTGGCAAAACTTTTAAATCCAAAGATCAAAGTCATCGGTGTAGAGCCGGCAGGGGCAAACTGTATGCAGGCATCTTTTGCGGCAGGAAAGGTGACCACACTTCCGAGTGTCAACACGATCGCCGATGGTACTGCAGTAAAGACTCCGGGAAGCAATATTTTTCCTTATATCCAGAAGAATCTGGACGATATCATTACCGTGCCGGATGATGAGCTGGTAGGAGCATTCCTCGATATGGTGGAAAACCACAAGATGATCGTGGAAAACTCCGGTCTTCTTACCGTTGCAGCGTTGAAACATTTAGATGTGACAGACAAACGCGTCGTTGCCATCTTAAGCGGTGGTAATATGGATGTCATCACAATGTCTTCCATGGTACAGCAGGGACTGATCTTAAGAGACCGTATCTTTACGGTATCTGTGCTGCTTCCGGATAAACCGGGAGAGCTGACAAAGGTCTCCTCCATCATTGCAGCAGAACAGGGAAATGTCATCAAACTGGAGCACAACCAGTTCGTTTCTATCAACCGCAGTGCGGCAGTGGAACTCCGTATTACATTGGAATGCTTTGGAACCGACCATAAAAAGCAGATCATGAAGGCATTGGAGAAAAACGGCTATAAACCAAAGCTGGTAAGAACAAGCTTATAAAAAGAAAAGAGAGTGTGAAAGCTATGAAAAAAATCGAAGAATATGTAAGAACCATACCGGATTTCCCGGAACCGGGCATTATGTTCCGTGATGTGACCAGTGTGTTACAGGATCCAGAAGGATTAAAGCTGGCAATCGATTCCATGATCAAATTATTAGATGGTGTTGATTTTGACGTGATCGCAGGAGCTGAGTCAAGAGGATTTATTTTTGGTGCACCGATCGCCTATGCGCTGGGTAAGGCATTCGTTCCGATCCGCAAAAAAGGAAAACTTCCATGCGAGACCATTTCCGAAAAATATGATCTGGAATACGGCACAGCAGAGATCGAGATGCACAAAGATGCGGTCAAACCGGGACAGAAAGTGGTTGTAGTAGATGACCTGATCGCAACCGGAGGAACTATCGAGGCAAGTATTAAAATGATCGAGAAACTTGGCGGCGAGGTAGTAAAAGTTCTGTTTTTAATGGAGCTGGCAGGACTGAAAGGACGGGACAGATTAGCCGGATATGATGTGGCTTCTGTAATAACTTACGAAGGAAAGTAAAAAGGAGAGTAGGAAAATGTTAGAAAAAATGTTTAAGCTGAAGGAAAACAATACTTCAGTCAAGGTTGAAGTGATGGGAGGAATCACGACATTTATGACAATGGCGTATATCCTTGCAGTAAACCCATCCATGTTAGAGGCTGCCGGAATGGACAAGACAGCAGTTCTGATCGCAACAGCACTGGCTTCCTTTATTGGAACTTTAATGATGGCATTCCTGGCAAACTATCCGTTTGCGCTGGCACCTGGTATGGGCCTGAATGCCTACTTCGCTTACACCGTATGCGGAAGTATGGGGTATTCCTGGCAGATTGCCCTGATGGCTGTATTTGTAGAAGGTCTGATTTTTATTGTATTATCCCTCACAAATGTGCGTGAAGCGATCTTCAATGCGATCCCGACAAACTTAAAGAAGGGTGTCAGTGTTGGTATCGGTCTGTTTATCGCATTCATCGGTTTACAGCATGCAGGCGTTGTCGTTGCAAACAGTTCAACTTTAGTCAGCTACATTGACTTTACCGCAAACTTCCGTACCGCAGGCATCTGTGCCGTACTTGCACTGATCGGTCTGATGGTTATCGCTGTTCTTTATATCAAACGTGTAAAAGGTGCGATCTTAATTGGTATCGTAGTAACCTGGGTACTTGGTATCCTTTCACAGGCAGCAGGGCTTTATGTGCCGGATGCAGAAGCAGGATTTTATTCTTTATACCCGGTATGGGGATTTACGGATATCACAGCGATCGGCAATACCTTTGGTAAATGCTTTACCGCGGATTTCTCTTCCGTAAGGATTTTTGATTTTATCGCAATCTTATTATCTTTCCTGTTCGTTGATATGTTTGATACACTGGGAACTCTGATCGGTGTTGCAAACAAAGCGGATATGTTAGACAAAGATGGCAAACTGCCAAATATCAAGGGTGCACTGTTAGCAGATGCGATCGCAACTTCAGCAGGTGCAGTACTTGGTACTTCTACCACAACAACCTTTGTAGAGAGTTCTTCTGGGGTAGGAGAGGGAGCAAGAACTGGTCTTGCATCTGTGGTAACCGGATTTTTATTCCTGGTATCCATCGTCCTTTCCCCGCTGTTTTGTTCCATCCCGAACTTTGCAACAGCACCGGCACTCATTTTCGTAGGATTTTTAATGGTTTCTACTGTTGTCAGCATCGACTTTACCGATATGACAGAGTCCGTACCGGCATATTTATGTCTGCTTGCAATGCCACTCATGTACAGCATTTCCGAGGGTATCGCAGTTGGTGTTATCTCTTATGTTATCATCAACGTAGCAGCAGGAAAAGCAAAGAAGATCACTCCGTTAATGTACATACTGGCAGTATTGTTTGTATGTAAATACATTTTCCTGTAAGACGGAAAAATAACAGATTAGAAAAAATAAGAGTGTCAAGAAAAAATACTTGACACTCTTATTTTTTTATGATATTCTAATCGACGGTGATGGAAATGGAAGAAAAAATCGAACAGGCATATCTCTATGATTTCTACGGAGAACTGTTAAACGAACATCAGAGAAGAATATATGAAGATTTCGTTTTTAATGATTTATCACTCGGTGAGATCGCAGAGGACGAAGGGATCAGCCGTCAGGGTGTGCACGATATGGTAAAGCGTTGCACGAAGACATTAGAAGGCTACGAAGAGAAACTGCATCTGATCGAAAAATTCCAGTCTGCAAAGCAGAAAGTAGAGCAGATACACCGGTTGGCAGAACAGTTTCATGCGAACCATGACGAGAGCGTTTTTACCGAGATCGAACAGATCTCCAATCAGATTTTAGAGGAGTTATAGGATGGCATTTGACAGTTTATCTGAAAAACTTCAAAACGTATTCAAGAACCTTCGGAGTAAGGGACGTCTGACCGAGGATGATGTCAAACTTGCATTAAAAGAAGTCAAGATGGCACTCTTAGAGGCGGATGTAAACTTCAAGGTTGTCAAACAGTTCGTAAAAGACGTACAGGAGCGTGCGGTTGGTCAGGATGTAATGAACGGACTCAATCCCGGACAGATGGTCATCAAGATCGTAAATGAAGAGATGGTCAGGCTGATGGGGTCAGAGACAACAGAGATCGCATTACGCCCGGGCAAGGAACTGACGATCATTATGATGGTTGGTCTTCAGGGAGCCGGTAAGACGACGACGACTGCCAAGATTGCAGGAAAGCTCAAATTAAAAGGAAAGAAAGTCCTTTTGGCGGCTTGTGATGTATATCGCCCGGCAGCCATTGAACAGTTACAGATCAATGGAGAAAAACAGGGCGTTGCAGTATTTTCGATGGGAGATAAAAACCGCCCGGTTGATATTGCAAAAGCAGCAGTAGAGCATGCAGAGAAAAATGATTTTAATGTGTTGATCATCGATACTGCAGGACGTCTTCATATTGATGAGGACATGATGGCAGAATTGATTTCCATAAAAGAAAATGTTCCGGTTTCCCAGACGTTATTGGTGGTGGACTCCATGACAGGTCAGGATGCAGTCAATGTGGCAGGAACATTTGATGAGAAGATCGGGATTGACGGTGTGATCTTAACCAAACTCGACGGTGATACCAGAGGTGGAGCGGCACTTTCTATCCGTGCTGTGACCGGAAAACCGATTCTTTATGCAGGAATGGGTGAGAAACTCTCCGATTTAGAGCAGTTTTACCCGGATCGAATGGCATCCCGTATCCTTGGGATGGGAGATGTCTTAACACTCATCGAGAAAGCGCAGACAGATCTGGATGAAGAAAAAGCCAAAAAGCTGGAAGAAAAGATGCGCAAAAATGAATTTGACTTTGAGATGTATTTAGAGTCCATGAGTCAGATGAAAAAGATGGGTGGCTTGTCCAGTATCCTTGGTATGATGCCGGGACTTGGCGCAGGCAAGATGCCAGACATTGACGAGGCAGCCGCAGAGAAAAACATGGCGCGCACGGAGGCGATCATCTATTCGATGACACCGCAGGAAAGACAGAATCCTTCCCTGTTAAATCCAAGCAGAAAACGCAGGATCGCACAGGGCGCAGGCGTGGATATTGCAGAGGTAAACCGTCTGGTAAAACAGTTTGAACAGGCAAAGAAAATGATGAAACAGATGCCTGGTATGATGAAAAAAGGTAAAAGAGGAATGTTTAAAGGACTTCCTTTTTAATACATGAAAAATAATCCAAGGAGGTGAAAGTAATGGCAGTAAAGATCAGATTAAGAAGAATGGGACAGAAAAAAGCTCCTTTCTATAGAATCGTAGTTTCTGATTCCAGATCCCCAAGAGATGGTAAGTTCATCGAAGAGATCGGAACTTATGATCCGACTAAAGATCCAAGCGAGTATCATGTAAATGAGGAGTTAGCAAAGAAATGGTTAGCTAACGGAGCTCAGCCAACAGATACAGTAGCTAGAATTTTAAAGAGCGCTGGTATCGAGAAATAGGATTAGTGAGGTGGACCTATGAAAGAGTTAGTAGAAGTAATTGCCAAATCACTGGTCGATTACCCGGATGAAGTTGCTGTAACGGAAACCGAAAATGAAAAAGCTATCGTGTTAGAGCTGCGCGTAGCACAGTCTGACATGGGCAAGGTAATTGGCAAACAGGGCCGTATTGCGAAAGCGATCCGTGCTGTTGTGAAGGCTGCTGCCTCAAAAGAAGAGAAAAAAGTTATTGTAGAGATCATGCAGTAGATTTTTTCGCGCAAATACCGGATACATCATGAAATATGGTGCATCCGGTTTTTTACAATAAAAATGTAAAAAGAAAGGGGTTTCTCATGAAAATAACAAAGCGACTTGGCGTGATCCTTCTTGCAGTGATATTATTTGTGGCAGTGCCGTCTGAATTACAGGCAGCAACGGTTACCACAACGGAACAGGAAAGTATTGTCAGCGTGCAGGAAGAGATGAATACAGGAGTCGACAGTACTACGATGATAGAAGATAATTTGAAATATGCAACAACATCGTCAGCATTCAGAGCTTCTTTTCCAACAGAACTTAAAGTGCATACCGGCGTAAGCAGTAAAAATCATTCTTATCTTTACCATGTCTGGAACCTGCCGAGCACTGGAAAGATTACAAAGGTTTCCATTTCAAACAAAAAGATTGCAACGATTGAAAAGAGAGGAACCGACACTGTTTCCATCAAACCGAAAAAAACAGGAAAAGCGACGGTCAAAGTTACGGTAAAATATGGCAGCATGACAAAGACATTTACCTCGAAGCTGACGGTATACAAATATACCAACCCGTTAAAATCCTACAAATTAGCAGGAAAAGAGATTAAGGCGAAATTTAATAAGACGAATATAACCGGCTCTTATACATTTAAGAAAAATCAGATTGTGACATTTAAGGTAACACCAAAGAGTGGATGGAAACAGGGTTCTTTTTCTTACTATTATGGGAACGGAAAAAGCAAGCGCTACAGTGTAAGTTCGCCGAAGATTAAAATGGTAGAAAACGGTTCGATACAGATCAATATGATAAACAACAAGACCGGACTGATCGAAAATATAGTATTGCATATTGTGGTAAAATAAAGAGGAGAACAATGGAAGATTTATTGCAGATTGGCGTGATCACAACGACACATGGAGTGCGTGGTGAAGTAAAAGTGTTCCCGACCACGGATGACCCGATGCGCTTTAAAAAATTAAAGCAGGTTATCTTAGATACCGGAAAAGAACAGATCGAACTTGAGGTTGCCGGGGCACGATTTTTCAAAAATCTGGTGATACTGAAATTCAAAGGCATTGATAATATCAATGATGTGGAGCAGTATCGGCAGAAAAGCCTGTATGTAACAAGAGAGAACGCTGTTCCTTTAGGGGAAAATGAATATTTTATTGCAGACCTGATCGGATTAAAGGTTGTCTCGGATGAGGGCGAAGAGTTAGGAGACCTGAGCGATGTTCTGCAGACCGGAGCGAATGACGTGTATGTTGTCAGCAAAGAGAATACACCAGACCTTTTGATCCCGGCGATCCGGGATTGCATCAGACAGGTGGACATTGAGAGCGGTACGATGCAGGTACATCTGTTGGCAGGACTTAGATAAAGAGGAAGAACGATGAACTTTCATATTATGACATTATTCCCGGATATGGTGAAGCAGGGGCTTTCCGAAAGTATTATAGGGAGGGCAGCAGATAAAGGGCTGCTCTCCATTGATGCGGTCAATATCCGGGATTTTACTTTGGACAAACATAAAAAGGTGGATGATTATCCTTATGGAGGCGGTGCGGGTATGCTGATGCAGGCACAGCCTGTTTACGATGCCTGGAAATCAATTGCAGATAAGTTATCCCAAAAGCCTCGTACGATTTATCTGACACCGCAAGGGCAGACGTTTACCCAGCAGATGGCGAAAGATTTTGCCAAAGAGGAAGACCTTGTGCTTTTGTGTGGGCATTATGAAGGGATCGATGAACGTGTGTTAGAGGAGATCGTGACAGATTACGTTTCCATCGGTGATTATGTGCTGACCGGAGGGGAACTTCCGGCCATGGTCATGGTAGATGCCGTTTCCCGTATGGTACCGGGAGTCCTATCCAATGATGAGTCCGGGGCAACAGAGTCTTTTGAGGGAAATCTTTTGGAATATCCGCAGTACAGCAGACCAGAGGTATGGATGGACAAGGCAGTGCCTAAGGTGCTCTTATCCGGCAACCAGAAAGAGATCACTGCATGGAGAAAAGCGCGTGCGGTGGAGCGGACGAAGGAACGCCGCTATGATCTCTATCAGAAATATGAAGCGTTGCAGCAGTGCCGGGAAATCCTCTGGAAGAAAAAACTGCTCCATATGGATATGATCGAGGTCATCGACCGGGGAAGTGCCGAACTTGTATATGCTGACGGGGAAAATATCTGTATCCATGATAAGGTCAGTGATACCTATTTTCATACAGCAGACAGCATGGAAGAAGGAAGAAAGATGATCTCCTGCGTAAAAGAACAGACAGGAGGCAGAATCGGACAATTGGTGCTGCATCAGGATTTTATGGTGGAACCTGCAAAAGAGGAATTTGACCTGTATCTTTCGGTGGCATGTTATCAGGCCGTCTATACGCGCAGGGAAAAATTACCGGTATCAAAACTCTATGCAGGGGAAGAGCCGCTTTCTATCCGTCCTCTTACTCTTGCATATATGGATCAGGTGCTGGAACATTATAAATTAGTCAGTGACCCGGATTATATCAGGCAGGTGATCGTTTCGGGCAGTCTGTTCGGAGCATTTCTGGAAGAAAAACTGGTCGGATTTGTCGGATGGCACAAGGAAGGCAGCATGGGAATGCTTGAAGTTTTTTCAGAGTATCAGCGCAGGAAACTGGGAAAAACACTGGAAACTTACATTGTCAATCTGACACTTGAGAGAGGACACACGCCGTATGGTCAGGTGGTGGTCGGAAATGAAAGATCCATGCGTCTGCAGGAGGGCATGGGTATGTGTTTCGCAAAAGGACTGGTGTACTGGATGCACAGTAAAAATAAGTAAGAGAGAAATGCGTCAGGAAAATATTTACACTGGCGCATTTTGTGTTATAATGTGTTAGTTCAAACTAACAGACAATAGGAGAGACTATCTAATGGGGAACATCACGAGACAGGAAAAAGAAGACTATCTGGAAACGATGTATTTGCTGAAACGCAGGCAGAATCAGGTTACGCGGAGCGATATTGAAAAGCACCTGAATGCTTCTCCGGCACGGGTCAACCGTATGGTGGAGGAACTGATCGAGGAAGGTTATCTGTATAAAGATGAAAAACGCCGGATCTTTTTGACTGCCATTGGACTTAACAAAGGACGAGAATATTTAGAAAAACACCGTTGTCTGACGGAATTTTTACTATTGATCACGGGGGTAGACCAGGCGGTGGCAGAACAGAATGCCTGCCGGATCGAACATATCATTGATGAAAAGATATATCTTGGCATTCGTATGTTTATGGAAAGCAGGCATGTTTTTTCCTACTCCATGAGGGGAAATGATTTTAATTTTCTTTTTCCGTATGGGGAACGCGAGATGCCGATCGCCATTTACACGAAAGAGAGTATCTGCCCGAGAACCCTGGCAAAGGAATACCGGATGTTCAAAAAGAAAGCGAAAGTCTGCATCTGTGAGGAAAGTTATCTTTATCTGGAGCTGGAAGAGGGACAAGATGCAGAGATGGAGGTATATTACCGTTACGAGGGCGAGTGGCATCAGGCGAGAGAACAGAATGGAACTTATGCGATCTTAACCGAAGCATTTGAGTGTAATGTACAGCGGAATGAGTGGATTTCGGAGGGAAGTGTTCCCATCCGGATCGGAGCGGATGAAAGTATTCTTACAGTATCTTTGATATAGAAAGTGGGGCATAGGATGTTTACCAGTTATATTGAGGCATGCAAACCAAGCATGTTCCAGCTGCAGTGTTTAAAACATTTAAAAGATCAGAAAGACAAGGGGGCAGTATGCAATGAGGCGGAAATAGCGCGCGCCCTGTCGGTAAACCGGTCTACGGTGTCCAGATGTCTGAAACGGTGCGTGGAACTTGGCATTTTACTCGAAGATGGTTATGAGCTGACCAGAAAAGGGATCGAGGTGCTGACCTATTACCAGAAGGTGGAGCAGGAGCTTTTTTATTATTTCGAGAAGATCGGCGTGGAGGAGGATGCGAGAGCGCAGGCGGTTGGCGGAATGTTAGATTCCGTGGATATCAAGACGATCCAGATGATCTGCCAGAGAGAAAAACTTCATATGCAGTATGAAAATATCGGGAGCAACAGTCTGGGGCAGACGTTAGAGACGCAGAATGAAACGACTAAAATGCTGCTTCCATATGGCACTTACGAAGTGGATTTTTCCATTTACCGGGAGGGGAAGAACCGAAAAAAACTGTCTATGGCAGACAAGGGATTTGAAAAACCGGCAATATTATATGTCAGACCGGAGGGGAATTGTCTGGAATTAAAGATAAAAGAGGTTTCGGCCTACTCAGGAAGCAATCATAATATGCTGTTGCATGGACACCTTCAGACAATCAAATGCAAGTGCCGTGATGATGGCTTAAAAGAACTTCAGATCCAGGATGGCAGGGTCGAGATCCCCTTTGATGAGATAACACTGGAAACGCTGCCAGGTGGAAGGATAACAGGGCAGATACAGCTGACGATGACCTGCAGCGTGGGAGTGCTTCATATGCCGGAGAGCATGGCAACCCTGATGCTTCGGATGTAACTATTTCAAAGACACAGCCTGCAGGATCTCATCTTCGGACCAGTTGGGATGATCCTTAGAGAGATGGTAGATCTTTACTACGAGCTCAGGATCCTCCCCCATCAGACTGGCGCATTGTTCGGTGGAGATGCCATTATTAAGTAGGGTATGGATAAGGCGGACACGCTCGCTATGTTTGCCAATCGCCTCGCCCTTAGAGAGCCCGATCGCTTCACCTTTGGACAATCCAATCACCTCGCCCTTAGATAACCCAATCGCCTCGCCCTTAGACAACCCGATTGCTTCACCTTTGGACAATCCATCTTCAAGTCCGTCCGCGTAGCTGTCGCGTCGTTCCATCTTAATATATTCTTCCATATCGAATTCTTCCAATAACATACCAACTACCTCCGCCCGATGTTTCAGCAGAAAATCCCGCAGGATGTGATCCCGGATACAGTCCTGCACAGCGGTGTCGATGGCATCCGTTAGGGGAACATCTTCTCTGATATAATCTGAAATCCTGCTGATAAAAATAGAGTATTCTTCCAGCGTTCTGCAACGCTTCATCAATTCTTTGTTATGTCCGTAATTAATGTTATAGACTCTTGCAGTGCACTCCAGACATGGTTTACCGTGTTCGTGATCCGAATGGATAAAAGCATCGGAAAGATGCAGTTCCATATAGTCCTCGCCGGATGGGAAAGGATCAACACCATTATAAAAAATGACATACTGCGGAAATGGGATCATAACCTGCCGTTTCCCGTAGATATTAAGAGAGTGCTGTTTGATGTAACCCTCGTACTGCTTCCCGAAATAGATCAGACCGCGCAAGGGCATGTTTGGATTTAACGTGCCCTGATGTTCGTAAAGACTTAAGGTTCCGCGTACGATAAAGGAAATATCATTTTTGTACCCGAGGTAAATAACGTCATCGATCGTATTGATAATGAGTTCACTCACGTCGATATAATGGTTGCCGGAGAGTGCATTATAAAGTTCTAACAGGACGTCTTTCTGATGAAAGATTTTGCGGAAGAGTGCATCCCGGTATTTCTTCTGGACAAAAACGGTTTTGCCAGGAGCAGTTTTGGTTTGTTTATCCTGCCTGGATTTTCTTGTTTTTTCTGTCATTCAATTCTCCTTTGATTATAAAAAACATTTCTTTTTTCCACAATAGATTTTGAAAATAGTCGGCGAAATGCCTAAAAAACAGGGTAATACCTGAGAAAAAGGACTGCGTCGAGCCCTCGTTAGAAGCCGTAAAATGTGGCTTCTGATGCACGAAAAAGTGCACAAAGAAAAAATAGACTGTATGCGAATGTATTTTTGCGTATTCTATCATGAAAGGATTGTAGTTACAAGGAAGAGCAAAAAATTTGTGCAAAATAGACAAGCAAAAAGAAGAAATGAGAGAAATTGATACTGATAACTTTTCTCAAAGCGGAATCGTATGTTGCACACCTGCAACACGCGTTTATTCTTTGTAAATAGCGGAAAACAGGACGAAAAGCTGGAAAAAAATGACAGAAAAATGGAAACATTCACACAAAATCCAATATTGACAGAGAAAATAACGTTATGGTAAAAACGTAAGTGGCATTGGGTTAGACTATTCTAACTCATGGAACGGAAAAAAGGAGGAGAAAAAGAAAATGAGAAAGATTCCATACAGAGTGACAGCCGGTGTGTTGAGTGCCATTATGTTAGCAGCAAGTATGCCGATCACAGATGCGGAAGTTTTAGCAGCACAGACCAATATGGAAAGCACGGCAGATGATACCGGGGCAGTAACAGCTACTGAGGTAACAGAGGAGCCAGAGAGCGAAACAGAAAGTGATGCGACCGAAGTGGCAGAGGATGAGGAGACCGAGACAGACGAGGCAACCGAAGCTGCAGAGGACGAGGATGTAATAGAGGACGAGTCAGAGACCGAAGAAGAGGCAGAAGCCCTTTCCGAGGAAATGCAGAATACAGAAGTGGAAGAGACCGAGACCGAAGACACACAGGAATATGCCGAAGGGACATTCGGATTTGGAAGAAGCTCTTCCGGAGAGACCATCAAACAGCTTGCACCGGGAACCTACAGCGTACCAGTTGCACTGTTAAATGGTGGAAAAGTTTCACAGACAAGCAATTACACGATGGCATACAGCGAAATGGTAACAAATTACAGTTCCATGGCAGGAAGCTGTATCAACGGACCTGCAACCCTTACCGTACATGAGGATGGCAGTGCGACGATCAGCATCGGACTTCAGGCAGTATCCGCATTTGGACAGAACGGATCTGCAAGTGACTGGACGATCTACACAGATACTGCAAAATACATGGAGATGACCAAAGCACAGGATACGACCTTAAACCGTGTGACAGCAAGAGTCGATGCGACAGCAGTGGAAAATTACAAGAAGGTGCCGACCCGCATCACATTTACCATTCCATCCACCGATCAGAACGTTGTATTTACCAGAATGTTTATTGCAATCATGGGAATTAATCAGGATGCAGCATTCGGAATCGATTGGAGCAGCGCAGTACAGACCAGCACCGATACCTCTGCAACATCGGACGTAGACGGCAGCGTACGCGTACTGACAAGCGGCTGTGCGATCGGAACCAGAATTTATAACACCTTTGAAGAGGCAGCAGCAAAACTGACCGATGGCAAGACCATGGTACTTGGCGAGGATGTGACATTGAGTGCCAATGTAGAGATCGCCGGCGGTACGATCGATCTGAACGGACATACGATCAACCAGGCAGGACAGTACACGATCACAACCAATGGTGCCACAGTAATTACAGACAATACCAAAACAGGAACGATCACATGGGACTCTGAGGAAAATGTAAATTCAAACCTTGCAAAGCAGACCATCATTACCAACGCAGAACTGACCGTAAAGAACATCACAGTAAAAGGTGCGATCGAATGTGCGGGAGAAGGAAACTATAACGTAGCTCTGGATGGCGTGACAGGATTTACAACTTATTACAACTTCATTCGGGATGATATGGCAAACGGTGCAGGTGTACCGGGCGTAAATATCAGCATTGTAAATTCATCCTTCAAGGCGGTCACATCTGCCGGGGAAGAAACCAATGCGTACACCATGGTATTGATGAAAGGGAAAAAAGAGCAGAACGTTGGTAATCTTTCCATCACAAATACGACAGTCAATGGAAGGGTTGAATATGCAAATAACGCAACGCTGGCAGGAGATCTGACGATCACAGGCTCTACGATCACAAGTGCTATTAACGAAGCAGTTGAATTTATTGGAAACAATATTACAGTAACAGACAGCAAGATTTCAACAACAGGAAACTCAAGAAAACATAATTATCCTGCTGTTGACATCACGGGTAGTGGAACAGCTACGTTTGATGGCAAGAATGAGATCACTGCTTACAACGGAACCGCAGTCTATAATGCACACAATGCAATGCAGTCTCGGACCAGTACAGGCGTGACCTACGGTGCAAAGCTGATCATCAAAGATGGTGTTTATACTGGAAATTATAATCCAAAAAAAGCAGAGGAAACGATTTATTCCTATGGTGTGCAGTCAGAAGGAACAGCGGCAGAGATCACAGGCGGTTATTTTAAAGGTGTGACAGATAATCTTGCAGCAGGTTATATCGTACCGGATGGCATGCGTATGACAGAAGTAGCCAGTGGAACTTACAGCGGTTACAGCACACCGATGGCGATCACAGCAGAGAACCCGGCTGATTATGTAGTGAAGATCTACAATGCAGATGGTACAGAGGCAGGAGCTTTTGAGGAAGATAACTTTGCTGCTGTAACCGATGTGATGGAAGATGGACAGACAGCAGTATTACAGAAAGATGTAACATTCGACAGTATGATGAGATCCGATTCTAATGCAACATTAGATCTGAACGGTCACACACTGACATACGGAAGTGTGAATACTCCAGACAGTGTATCAGACACAGAGATTGCACCGATCGCGATTGAGACAAAGAAACTTACGATCATTGACAGCAGTGCGGATAAATCAGGAAAATATGTTTCAGCAGGTTATGCAGGCTGGAGTGATAAACGGGATGGAATGGAGATCGGTGAATTAGAATTACGGGACATTACGGCAGATCTGTATGTGGCTTATGAGGGAAATGGAAATCTGATCGTACGCGGAGGTACATATAACTTATCTTCCTCTTATGCTGTCAATGGATTTTTCCATGTTCCAAATCTGGTTGATATTGGAAGCAGTACCTGGGTAGGAAATCAGTTAGCGTTAAGCAGTTATGTAATGGCAAACCGTTACACTATCGTACAGGACGGAGATACCTACACCGTAACACCAAACGAGCTCGGAACTGCGATCGAGGCAGCCGAAGAGTTAAACGAGAGCGATTACACCAAGGCAAGCTGGGATGCAGCAGACATCACCACAAAACTGGCAGCAGCAAAAGCATTGACAGTTGAGGACACCAACGACGATGGTTCATTAAATGAGAAATCCTTAAAAACAGTCGAAGCGTTGAACACAGCAATGCAGAGCCTGGTAAAGACCGCAGCAGCAGAGACAAAAGCAGCATTAAAGACCGCGATCGAGACAGCAAAGGCAGTCGATGGCAGCAAATATACTGAGGACAGCTACAAAAACTTACAGACCGCATTGACAGCTGCAGAGGAAGCATTAAATAACCGTGTGGCAGATGCAGATGCCACTACAGCATTAAATGCGTTAAATGCAGCAATGAATTCACTGGTAGCAAAAACAGAGGATACCAAACCATCTGACACCCAGACACCGGACAATACAGCAGCCGATGATACAACCCAGAGCAAAGAGGTGACAACACCTGGTTCCGTAAAAGCGACCGTAGCATATAACCAGATCAAACTCAGCTGGAAAGCATCGGACAATGCGACCGGATATGAAGTATATCAGAAGAATGGCAAGACCTTTAAGAAGATCGCAACCGTAAAGAAAACTTCTTACACCGTAAAGAAACTGACAACCGGAACAAAATACACCTTTAAGGTACGCGCATACGGCACCGTAGATGGCAAGAAAACCTACAGCGGTTACACCAAAGTGGTATCCGCAAAACCGGCACCGGCAGCACCACAGAAAGTGGCAGTCAAGAACAGTGCGAAAAAGACAGCAAAACTTTCCTGGAAGAAGGTAGCCGGAGCAGACGGATATGAAGTATATCGTTCCAATGCAGCAAAAGGCAAATTTAAAAAGATCGCAACCAGCAAGAGCGGAAAATCTGTTTCTTATACCAATAAGAAGCTGAGCAAAAACAAGACCTACTACTATAAAGTAAGAGCTTACAAGAATGTAAAAGGCAAAAAAGTATACGGCGAATACTCTAAGGTGGTAAAAATAAAGATCAAAAAATAAACAGTAAATGGGAGAATGTGTAAAAGATGAAACGAACAGCTTATAAAGCAACAGCAGTTGCACTCTCAGCATTTCTGCTTGCCACAGGCGTCGCACCGGCGCAGGTGGCAGCAGCCGAAACGACAGAAGAGAGCGTAATGCTTGCAGACAGTATTTCAGCAGGAACGAGTGGAACTTCATTAGAAAAGGGAAAGATCTACATCGTACCGGTCAGCCTGAAAAATGCCGGTAATTTGGATGCTGATTCCAATGCAAAGGACTGCCTTGGAAGATATGCCGAAATTACGGTGGCAGAGGATGGAACCGCAACCTTTACGACAGCAATGAGAAGCGTAACGATGGGAGTTGCAACAGATTATGCAACCGATGTCAAGATCTATAAAGGGGCATCCAATGCAGGAGACACAGAGGATGTTACCGTATTAAAGAAAAAGACAGTAAATGTAACAATGGATGGTACAACAAAAAAAGAAAAAGAAGTGCCGATCAAGATTACCTTTACTATCCCGGATATCAGTACCGATGGCGTGTATGTCAACATGTTTGTAGAGGCAATGAACACAAACCCGGATGCGTTTATCAGCATTGATTATGCAAACGCAAAAGAGAGCGGAGATGCCAGCTTAAACTACACAACAGAAAAGACAGGAACCGCACACATCAGCCAGTTCGGCGAGTATGATGTCGATGCAAAAGTAACACTGACAGACGGTGTGATCTCAGACATTGACATCACGGGCAGAAACTTCGGTGGTACCTACGCAGAATACAATGAGACCGATAAACTTGTGACAGCGATCAAAAACATGAAAGAAAAACTGATCGGTCGTTATTACAAGGATGATACAGCGATCAGCGCATTAGATACCACTTCCTGTGCAACAAAAAAAGCGGATGCAGAGGATACCGAGGATAAGCTCGACGGCGTTTCCGGTGCAACGATCACATCCAATGCGATCCGTGAGGCAGTCGTAGATGCACTGGATATCCAGATCGAGCAGGAAGTCATCCCGGATGCACCGACAGCGATCCCGGCAGCAGGAACCTACAGCATTATGATGAAAGATAAGACATCCGTTGTAGATCACAGCTTAGTGGAAAACGAGAAGACCACAGGATATTTAACCGTAGACAAAAACGGCAGAATGACCTTATCTTACCGGATGATCTCTGGAACAAGCAAAGAGCCACTTTATGTACTGGGCTTAAACGGCTATTATGCAGGAAATGACACCTCATCCGAGAACAACCTCTCCATGAGCGGTGTGTTATATCAGACTGAGACCAATACCGATGCAGCGATCGTGGCAGAAGCAGGAACCGATACCCTGATCACTGACGTCCAGCTTCCGATCACACAGCTGGCACAGCAGTATTACACCAACGTATATCTTTACGTTCCGGCAATGAAAGCATTAAACGGCGTGGTATCTGGCGTAGATTTTGACAACGGAAGATTTAACATTTTATCCACGATCACCCTTTACTGGGATACCTTAACACTCTGTGATGCAGCACCGGATAAGACCGACTTACAGAGCATCTGTGACAAGGCAGGCGCATTGAAGTCATCTGCTTACACAGCAGAGTCCTATGCGGCAATGAATGAAGCATTTACCGCAGCAAAGACCGTATTATTCAGCACAAGTGCAACAGAGGATGAGATCAAAACAGCAGCCGAAAACCTGGTCGCAGCCGTAAATGCACTGGTATCGACTTCTAATATTGCAGGATTAGAGGATGGCATTTATGCCGTAACCGGAAAAATGGTAAAGATCGACTTAAGTACAGCATCTATGTCAGACAATGCGATCGACCATACGATCATGTTGACGGTAAAAGATGGCAAGGCAACTGTGACCATGAATTTCCACGGAATGAGCATCGGATCACTCTTCGGTTACTTAGGCAGCTTAAGCTACTATAAAGAAGGCTACACCAAAGATGCCTACGGCAATCCATCCGGTGAGCTTGGCGCAGCAACCGTAAACAGCGTACAGAAATACAAAGATGGCGTGACCGTAAGTGATACACTTGCAGCAAGCTATCCGGACATCGTATCCTTCCCATTGATCGCAGAGGCAGAGAGCGACGGAGTCGTACCGTTACAGGTTATGATCCCGATCATGGAATCCATCAGCGCAGGAAACGGAACACAGGATGTATACCTGACCTTAGACTACAGCACATTAGAGAAGACAACAGCGCAGGATGCAAGATTTTCCGATGAGGATGTCGTATTAGATAATCCGAATCCATCCAATAGCGATACATCATCTTCCGATGACTCAAACGGAAATACAAACGGAAATACAAACGGAAACACAAATGGAAACACAGACGGAAATACAAGTGGAGACACCGAAACAGCTTTAACCGTTGGCATGACAGCAAAAGTAGGCGGCAACACTTACCGTGTGACAAAGGTCGGTACAAAACCACAGGTAATCCTGACGAAATCAGCAGTGAAATCAACCAAAGCAAGCATTCCGTCCAAGGTGACCATCAATGGAACTTCCTGTGAGGTCAAGGCGATCGGTGCAAACGCATTCAAGAAAAATAAGAAGATCAAGACCGTTACTATTCCTTCTACCGTGACATCCATTGGAGCAAGTGCATTTGAAAGCTGCACAAAGCTGACCACCGTTACCATTGGTAAAAATGTAACAACGATCGGCAAAAACGCATTCAAGAATGACAAAGCGTTAAAGAAGATCACAATCAAGGCAACCAAAGTAAAAACGGTTGGAAAGGGTGCTTTCAAAAATATCAATAAGAAAGCAACGATCAAATTATCAGGACTGAAGGCAAGCCAGAAAAAAGCATTAAAGAAGAAACTAAAATCTTCAGGAATTGCAAAGACAGTATCTATGAAATAGTGAAATACAGCTCCTTTTTTAAGGCGGATAGGTTGTGCACCGGCATTGCCGGTGTGGCAGCCTTTTTGCCGTCATAGACAGGAAAAATGGCAGGATGGGAGTAAAAGGATTATGAGAAAAAGAAAAAAATGGCTGTTTGGTGCAGTC
The DNA here is from genome assembly GCA_900550935.1 of uncultured Roseburia sp. Classification (GTDB taxonomy): domain Bacteria; phylum Bacillota; class Clostridia; order Lachnospirales; family Lachnospiraceae; genus Roseburia. Next base: position 49,188 of record URUD01000006.1, on the reverse strand, counting down.
GGATTTTTAAGTGCCGTGCTGGTAGGGATATTTGGTATGTCCGAGAAGGCAGAGGCGGCAGTGGCAGATGGCACCTACAGCATTGACGGATATTTAAAAAGTGCCACAGCGGATAAAAGTTCCATGGGAGATGCCGCACTGGTAAAACCGATGAAACTGATCGCAAAGGACGGCAGCTATACGATACAGGCAGACCTTGTGCCGCTGACGACCAATCTGGGGACCGTAAGTTTTACCGGATATCTGTCCGAATTTTACTATTACCCGGATTACAATGGCGGCGACAGCGGCTATGCGATGCCGGACGGGGAAGTCGGACAGGCGGCAGGCGTGACGGCATATTATGAGGGCATTTATGACAGTTACAACGATGCCACGACAGGAACGGATTCCAGTGTCAAGGGAAAATGGTATCCAAAGACTCTGTCTTTCCCAATCGCAGAAAATGACAGTGAACTCTGGGTGCAGGTGTATGTTCCGGTCATGGAGTCCATCAGCACCGGAGGCGGCAGACAGTATGCGAAACTGGAACTGGACTGGAACAGCATAACAAAGATTTCAGACGAGACCACAGGCGGCAGTACGGATAACAGTTCAGATACAGACGATACCAAGCAGACCGTAGACAAAAAAGGGCTTTACCACATGTTAATGACGGCATCCAATCTGTCCGCAAAGACCAATCTGTATACCGCAGACAGCATCACGGCATTGAAAAAAGCGATGAAGACTGCACAGAAGGTGTATGAAAATGATGATGCCACCGCAGCACAGGTAGATGCGCAGATCTCTGCCCTGTCCGCGGCGATCATGGCACTTGAAGAAAAGAGCAGTGGAACATTGGACATCAAAACGCTTTCGGACGGAACCTATTATTTATACGGCAAAATGCAAAAGACCGACAAAAAGAACCTGTCCATGTCAAACGAAGCGATCAACCACACGATCACGCTGACCGTGAAAAACGGAACTTATACCGTGACGATGGATTTCAAAGGGCTGACGGTAAATTCTAAGAAGGGGTATTTAAGTAAATTAAAATATTATACCAACAGCTACACCACGGATTCCTATGGAGTGCCAAAGGGAACGACAAAGAATGTAACTGTCAAATCCGTACAGAAATCAGGCGGCAAGACATTCAGTGATACCTATGGCACAAATTATCCGGCAAAAGTGACGTTCCCGCTGATCGAGAAAGCGAAGAGCACAGGCTATGTACCGTTACAGGTGTTTGTGCCGATCATGGATGCAATCTCCAAGGGAAGCGGAACGCAGGCGGTCTATCTGAAACTGGATCTAAACAGCATTACTGCAGATAAAAGCAATGTGGCAGAGACCGAAACAGATACGACCACGACAACAACCACAACCACAGGCACCACGACCGGAACTTCTACATTAAAAGCGGGTTCCAGTCTGCCAACCGGAACGACAGGCACTACAAATACCACCGGAACCACGACCACGACAGGAACCACGCAGACGAGTGGAACAGCAAAGAGTACCACAACGAGCCAGGCAAGTGGAACAGCAAAGAGTGCTACGACCAGCCAGACAAGCGGAACGGCAAAGAGTGCGATCGCAGGGCAGACAGCTGGAACAGCAACGGGCGGCATTGCGGCAGGAAATACGGCAGGCATGGCATCATCCGGGGAGGAAGATCTGGATCTGGAAAGCAGCTTGGATGACATGTCAACCGGAGAGCCGCTCGTTTCCGCACTGGATAATGGCATCGAGACCTATGGCGGAGAAGATCTCTGGATGGATGACACCGAAGAACTCTACGAGGACGATACCGAGGATGCCTGGGAGGAAGAAGACGATGACACTTCGCTCCCAACGGCGGTATTGCCATCGATCATGAGCACGATCGTGGCAGGTGCCGGAATTTTTTATAAGATCAGAAGCCGTATGTAAGACGGAGATTGATTTATCAGATCATATCATACAGGGGAATGGACATGAGAGAGAGATACAGAGTGAGAGAAAAAATACTGGCATACATAGGGGCGGCAGTCCTGCTGCTTTTGTTCAGTCAGCCGGTCTATGCACAATCCGGTAAGATCTATACCTGCAATATTACCCGCTGCTATTCGCATCCGGTCACAGGCGTGATCGAAGATGCAGGCGGGGAATCCTCTTATGCAACCGGTCAGGGAATGGTCGAGAGTGCGGTGGGGACCACAGGCATGTTGGAGATCACAGATGGGGGAGACTATTATCTGACCGTCCGTATGAGCATGATGGATTATACGACAGGACACAGTTTTCTGGTGCAGAAGGCAGGCGACAGCGACTGGATGAGCACGACCGTGACACAGGTGTCAAGTGCGACAGACAGCAATGGAACCACCACTGATTTTCGTATTCTGGTGCCGAGTGAGAGCTGTGTGGTGCGCTGCAGCATGAACGTAACGCCGATGGGGCGTGATGTTATTTTTTATTTTTATCCGGGCAGTTATACCGAGGGCAACACCTCCGGGATGACCGCAGGGATCGTAACGGAGACATCCGCGGCAGGAGCGCAGGAGAAGGATGCAGATACAGAGAATGATGCAGATATAGAGAGCGCGGCAGATACGAAAGATACCATGCAGACAACAGGAAAAGTGGCAGATACAAGTGATACCACAAGCAGTACGTCGTTAGAAAGCACGTCACAGTCAGGCAGAAGCGCGAGCGGAGCAGAAAGTTCGTTGTCGGCCGGAACAAGTGCGGCGGGGGCAAGCGATACGTCGCAGACGGCAGGCAGCAGCACATCGGCAACGAAAAATTCGGACGGCAGTGTGAAGGGGTTAAGCCTTTCCACAGAAAGTTCAAAAAAAGAAAGCAAAGATACAGGGGAGGAAAGCAGCAATATGGCAGAGGCAGGAATAGGAAAGATCGCAGTCGCATTGACTCTGTCGATGACGATATCAGGACTGATCCTGATCGCGGCAGGAGCAGCAGTCGTTTATCTGTTTCGGAAAAACTGGAAAAAGTGGGGCGGTGAAGAGGATGAAGATTAGCCGGATCATGGGGGTATTTGCAGCATGCAGTCTCATGGTGCCCCTGATGGCATGCGTGGATCAGCATCCTGACGGAAAAAACACAGTTTCTGGGACAGCAGGAAGTGAACAAGAGGCAGTGGAAGCGGCAAAGGAGAAGGTAGCTGCACTGTCTGATGATCCGAGGATCGTGGCAACTTCGCCCGCTGTGGCACAGATCTGCGACAGGCTCGATCTGGATCTGGTGGGAGTCTGCTCCACGACCGTTTCCACAATACCGGAGCGTTACGAGGGGCTGACCGAGGTCGGAACGGCAATGGCACCGGATATGGAAATCATGGCATCATTGGCACCGGACTGGATCTTAAGCCCGTCTTCGTTACAGAGTGATCTGCAGCCAAAGTATGAGGCGATCAATACGGACTGGGCGTTTCTGAACTTAAAAAGCGTGTTTGGAATGTATCAGTCCATCGAAGAACTGGGGGAGATCTTCGACCGGCAGGAAGAAGCAGAAGAGATGGTAACGGAATTTGAAGACTTTTATGCAGAGTATCAGGGGAAAAATGAGGGGAAGGAATCCCTGGATGTACTGGTTTTAATGGGATTGCCGGGAAGCTATATCATTGCAACGGAAAATTCGTATGTCGGCAGCCTGGTCGAGATGGCAGGCGGCAACAACGTGTATGCCGGAAGTGACGAAGAATTTTTAACGGTCAATACCGAGGATATGAAGACCAGGGAGCCGGATGTCATCCTCTGTGCGGCACATGCGATGCCGGAGCAGGTAACGGAGATGTTCCGGGAGGATTTTGCCACAAATGATATCTGGAAACATTTCAAGGCAGTGCAGGAGGGCAAAGTCTACAATCTAAGCTATGAATATTTTGGAATGAGTGCGACCTTTGATTACCCGGAAGCACTCGAAGAATTGCAGGGATATTTATATCCATAGTCACAGGAAAAGGAAAAGATCATGTTTGCAAGGAAAAGAGAAAAGAAACCAATCGGGAAAAAAAGAAAGATACTGCTGTCCTTTGGTGTGACGGTGTTTCTTCTTATTATATTGTTTTTTGTAGCGGTCAATACCGGAAGTCTGTCGGTGGGATTTGGACAGCTTGTGCGTGGACTGTTTGTGGAGTACGATCCGGACGTGGCGGCAGTGTATGATCTGCGTTTCCCGCGAATCTTTATTTCATTGATGGCGGGAGCGGCAACGGCAGTGTCCGGTGTCCTGTTTCAGGCGGTTTTGAAAAATCCGCTGGCAGATCCGGGACTGATCGGTATTTCAAGTGGAGCCGCTTTTCTGGCGGTCTGCGTGACAGCACTGTTTCCAGCGTGGTATTATTTTACGCCGATGGCAGCTTTCGCGGGAGGCGTGGCAGCCTTTTTTATGGTGTACTGTCTTTCCTGGAAAGGCGGCTTAAGCCCGCTGCGTATTATTTTAACCGGTGTGGCGGTGGATGCGTTATTTACCGGATTGTCAAGTGTGTTCAGCACGATGTCTGGCGGAGACCGCACCGGAGTGGCATCGATCGTTGAGGCTAATATCACGCAGAAGACCTGGGATGACGTTTCCATGCTGCTTCCGTATGTCGTGGCAGGGCTGCTGTTGGCAGTGTTATTTTCGGGAGAATGTAATCTGCTTGGTCTGGAAGATAAGACGGCACGCGGACTTGGCGTGGACGTAAACCGGACAAGGATCGTGATCTCCTTGATCGCCGTTTTGCTTGCGAGCATCTCAACGGCGGTAGCAGGAGCGATCAGCTTTTTGGGACTGATCGTGCCGCATATCGGACGGCTTTTTGTGGGCAGTGACCATAAAGTGCTGATCCCGTTTTCCGCGCTGGCGGGAGCGGCAACTTTTCTGCTGGCAGACACGATCGGACGAACGATCGCGGCACCTTACGAGGTCAGTGCGGCTGTGATCATGAGTGTGGTCGGAGGACCGTTCTTTATTTTACTGCTTAGGAGGTCGAAAAAATATGGAAACTAAAGAGAATTTGATGGAAGTAAAGCATGTCTCTTTTTCTTATGGAAAAAACACCATTTTATCTGACCTTTCTTTCGCGGTAAAAGAGGGAAACATCACAACGGTGATGGGGGCAAACGGTTGTGGCAAATCCACACTTTTCTCGCTGATGACCAAAAACCAGACACCGGGAAAAGGAAAAATTTTATTAGAAGGAAAAAATATCGCAAACCTGCGTTTTATCGATTTTGCCAAACGGGTGTCGATCGTGCATCAGTACAATTCGGCGGCGGATGATATTACGGTAGAGCGGTTGGTCAGCTATGGCAGAACGCCTTATCAGAAAATGTTAGGTACGAGGACAAAAGAGGATGAAGAGCTGGTCGAGCGCGCCATGGAAGTGACCGGGATCCTGCCGTATCGTGACCGGGAGATCGCGGCACTCTCCGGCGGACAAAGACAGAGGGTGTGGATCGCAATGGCACTGGCGCAGAATACAAAGATTTTATTTTTAGACGAGCCGACCACCTATCTTGATATCCGTTACCAGCTGGAGATCTTAGAGCTGGTCAAAAAATTAAACCGGGAGTACGGCATTACCATTCTGATGGTACTCCATGAGATCAATCAGGCGATCACTTATTCCGATGAGGTTATCGGGTTAAAGGACGGCAGCATTGTCATGCAGGGAAAACCGCAGGAAGTTATCACGGCAGAGAGCATGAAAGAACTGTATGGCGTTTCGTTAAAGGTTGTGGAAGTCGAGGGAAAAAAGGTTGTTCTGACGGCTTAGACAAAATTTCGGTTTTGTCTAAAAACACGAAAAAAGAGATGAAAAACACCTTGCTTTTGTGATAAAATAATAAAAAGAAGCAAAGCAAGGGGGTATTACATGGGGGTACACAAAAAGAGAGGGGTTAAAATTGCGGCAGCCGTTGTCCTTATTTTACTGGCAGCGTTTCTGCTTTTGATCGGGGTGCTGACCGTAACCGAATACAGACCAGAGGACGTGGAACAGGTAGAGATCACAGGGGATGCGACAAAAACACTGTCACAGGGAGATACGTTTACAGTCCTGACATGGAACATCGGATATGGCGCACTTTCGGAAACGGCAGATTTCTTTATGGATGGCGGCGAGCATGTGCGCAGTAGCAGCAGGGAGCAGGTAACGGAAAATGTTTCTTCCATCGCGACAAAACTTAGGGAGCTGGATGCGGACATCATGTATTTACAGGAGGTAGACCGCTCTTCCAAACGTTCCTATTATGTGGACGAGTTAGAGTATGCAACGAGGGCACTGACGGACTATGAGTCCACATTTGCTGCTAATTATAAGGTACTTTATGTGCCTTATCCGCTTCCTACAATCGGAAAAGTGGACTGTGGCATTGCCACGTTATCTTCTTATCCGCTTTCGGATGCGGAGCGCATTTCCCTGCCGTGTCCGTTTTCTTATCCGATCCGGCTCTGCAATCTCAAGCGATGCCTGTTGGTAGACCGCATCCCGGTCGAGGGAACAGATCATGAACTTGTTCTGGTCAATCTCCATCTGGAAGCTTATGATGACGGAGAGGGCAAGGAGGCACAGACAAAGCAGCTGCAGAACTTACTTCAGGAAGAAGCACAAAAGGGCAATTATGTCATTGCAGGAGGAGATTTCAACCAGTCATTTTCAAACTATGAAAACAGCGCCTATCCGATCATCAATGAGGATATGTGGGTGCCGGGCGAGGTGGATGTCGAAGCGTTTGGAGAAGAGTTTCAGTTTGTGACGGACAATACGACACCGTCGTGCCGTTCCTTAGACCGTCCGCTTGCCGGAAATGACAGCAGCCCGGAGCAGTTCCAGTACTATATGATAGATGGATTTATCGTATCATCCAATGTGAAGATCCATTCTGTGGAGACAAAAGATCTGGGGTTTGAACATGCGGATCATAATCCAATCGTGATGGAAGTGTTGATCGAATAAGTAAAAAAAGAAGAAAAAAAGATAAAAACCTTCTTTACAATCCGCATATTTTATGTTATGATTTCATGGTTGTGAGTAAATAGATGGTCCTCTGTTACGAATAGGCGTATTAAGAACATCCAGATAATTAGGAGGTCACAAAATGAACGCAAACGAAATCATTAAGAACATTGAAGCAGCTCAGCTAAAGGCAGAAGTACCGGAGTTCCGTGTTGGTGATACTGTAAAAGTTTACGGTAAGATCAAAGAGGGAAACCGTGAAAGAATTCAGGTATTCGAAGGAACTGTTATTAAGAGACAGGGCGGAAGCAACCGTGAGACATTTACCGTTCGTAAATTATCCAATGGTGTTGGCGTAGAGAAAACCTGGCCACTGCATTCTCCAAACGTTGAAAAAGTAGAAGTTGTTCGTCAGGGTAAAGTAAGACGTGCTAAATTATACTACTTAAGAGACCGTGTTGGTAAGAAAGCAAAAGTAAAAGAATTAGTAAGATAATTTCGAGAAAGGGACTGCAAAAGAAGTCTCTTATAAAGAAATGCCAGTTCCAGTAATGGTTCTGGCATTTTTTTATTAAGGGGGTGTTTGATACGCTTCCTTTTTAGTCTGATTTTAAGAGTGTATTTATGAAAGTATTTATAAAAGAACAAATAAAATATGTGAAAAAAGTACTGGATGTGATATAATTAGTGCAGATGAACTGTAATAAAACAAGTGTATACAAGTATTTGGGGAGGAAATAAGATGAAAATTAAAGTTAAATTAATTCTGATGGAGACCATGTCATTAATGGTATTAGCAGTGATACTTCTGGTTACAAGTGTTGTGATCGCATCAGATGAGATTGACATCAGAATCGAAGAGACACTTAAGGCGGCGGTAACGGGTTACAGCAGCAATGTAAATTATCTGCGTGATAGAGGAATGGATATTGACATTACCGTGTTTACCGGGGACACCAGAACAGTCAGTTCAATTGAGGGGACAGTTGGAACCAAGGCATCGGATGAAGTAATTGAGAAAGTATTGAATAATGGAGAGACTCTCTATGAAACAAATATTTCTATAAATGGCGAATCCTATTATGGGTACTATATTCCAACAAACAATGGAATGTTATTTGCAGGTAAACCAGGAGCGGATGTGCAGAAGTTCATGAGATCAATTATATTGGTCCTCTGTGGTATTGCGGCAGTAGCGTATGTGATTTGCCTTGTTACGTCGATTGTCATTTCCAGATCTATTGCAAAACGGATTGAAAAAGCATCCGTACGGGTTAGAGTTCTTGCAGATGGGGATTTGAGCGGAGAGATTGAAGTTGGAAATACAAAAAGCAAAGATGAAATCGACGTGATGAACCATGCTGTAAGTCAGCTACATAAAGAACTGAAAGACATTGTGGCTGCAATTGCCAGACAGGCAGACCAGTTAAACAGCAGTAATACAGAATTCAACACGAAATTCACTACGATTGCAGATAACGTTGGAAATGTCAATGTTGCAGTGGAAGAAATTGCAATGGGAAGCAGTTCTCAGGCACAGGAAACTACATCAGCAAGCCAGCAGGTGGCAGATATGGCAGAAGTGATCGATCAGAATGTCAAGAGCGTAAGTGATCTGGAACTTTCTGTTAAGAAAATGGATGAAATTGCAGCACAGGCAGAGGAAAATCTTGGAGAGCTGGAGAATATCAATAACAAGACGTTAGACACCATAGAGACGGTAACCGAACAGACCAATGCGACCAACCAGTCTGCAGGTAAGATCGGCGAGGCAGTACAGATGATACAGAGCATAGCAGAGCAGACCAATCTGTTATCCTTAAATGCAAGCATCGAGGCGGCAAGGGCCGGCGAGGCAGGTAAGGGATTTGCAGTTGTAGCTGAAGAAATCCGCTCCCTCTCAGAGGAATCCGCCAGCAGTGCCAGCCAGATTGAAGCAATTGTCAAAGAGCTGGTCGCAAACTCCGATGAGAGTGTAAAGAAGATGAATCAGGTCAACGAGGATGCACAGATACAGAAAGAAAAATTGGGAGATACCAAGCATGCATTTGAGGGACTAAAAGGAGAGATGGATACTGTTTCAGCAGCAACACAGGACATTTACGCACAGTCAGAAAAACTTGAACAGCAGAAAAATGCGATCAACGGAGTCGTAGAACAGTTGGCTGCTATTTCAGAGGAAAACGCAGCATCCACAGAGGAGACAAGTGCAAGTATGCAGACACTTTCCGGAACGATTGATGACTGTCGCCAGGAAACAGCAGCACTATCAGACTTAAGCGTCAACTTAAAGCAGCAGACCAACCGCTTCAAATTGTAGAATTTTAAAAACCACTTCTGAAAAAACGGCAGATCCTTTTGGATTCTGCCCTTTTTCTTGCGCACAAAAACGCTTTATGCTAAAATGAACACGATGTTGTGTAGATACGGAAGGAGAACATTGTGGGCAGACGTGGTAGAGAAGGATTAAACTTTGGAAGACAAAAAAGAAAGATAAATGTTACTGCGGTCAGGGAAGTGTTTTCGTGGATGATAGAGATCCTGCTTGCAATCGTGCTTGCCTTTACTTTTGTCTATTTTATCGGATTGCGCACGAGTGTGGTCGGACAGTCGATGTCGCCAACTTTAGTCAGCGGGGATGAGATACTCGTAAACCGTTTCGTTTATAAAGTGACAGATCCGAAGCGCGGTGATATTATCGTATTCCTGCCAAACGGAAATGAAAAATCACATTATTATGTAAAGCGCGTGATCGGCGTGCCAGGCGATACGGTGCTGATCCAGAATGGAGCGGTTTACATCAATGGCGAAGTCTATAAAGAAGAGATCGAGGCAGCAGCAATCGAGGAGGCAGGACTTGCATCTGAAGAGATTACGCTGGATTCGGATGAATATTTTGTACTTGGAGATAACCGGAATAACAGTGAGGACAGCCGGTATGCGAATATCGGCAACATAAAAAAAGATTATATCATAGGAAAAGCCTGGTTTCGGGTAGCACCGTTTTCCAGCTTTGGGTTCTTTTCCTAGCAGTAAAATAAGCGGAGTATCCGCAGAAATGAGGGAAATATGCAGTTTCAATGGTACCCGGGGCATATGACAAAAGCAAAACGTCAAATGCAGGAAGATATAAAATTAATCGATTTAGTAATAGAACTGGTAGATGCCAGAATACCGCTCAGCAGCAGAAACCCAGATATTGATGAACTCGGTAAGAACAAATACCGGTTGATCCTGATGAACAAATCGGATCTTTCCGATGAAAAGAGAAATCAGGAATGGGCAGAATTTTTCCGTAAAAAAGGATATTTTGTCGTGTGTCTGGATTCCAGAAGCAAGGCGGGCATGAAAAATGTGACCAATGTTGTGATGGAGGCATGTAAAGAAAAGATCGAACGTGACCGGAAAAGGGGCATCTTAAACCGCCCGGTGCGTGCGATGGTTGTTGGTATCCCAAATGTTGGAAAATCCACTTTTATCAATTCCTACGCCGGAAAGGCATGTGCAAAGACCGGAAATAAACCGGGAGTGACCAAGGGAAAACAGTGGATCAGACTTAACAAAAACGTTGAATTATTAGACACACCGGGTATCCTGTGGCCGAAATTTGAAGACCAGAAAGTCGGACTTCGTCTGGCACTGATCGGCGCGATCAAGGATGAAATCTTAAATATCGACGAATTATCGTTAGAGCTGATCAAGCTTTTGACCGAGGCATATCCGGGCATTTTAAAAGAACGCTATCAGGTGGATGAGAGCGTGGCACCGGCAGAGATACTGCGGCAGATCGCAGAGAACCGAAAATGTATTTCCAGGGGAAATGAACTGGATTACAGCAAGGCAGCGACACTTCTGATCGATGAATTTCGCAGTGGCAAACTGGGCAGGATCACAATAGAAGTGCCGGATGGAGAGAACTAGCAGCATGAACGCAGAAAGAAAGAAAAGGCGTGCTCTGATCGATTTCATCCTGTATGTGATCGTAGTATTTGCGGCAGCATTTTTTATCATTTTGTTTGTGGGACAGCGCACGGTGGTAAGCGGTTCGTCCATGCAGCCAACCTTAAATAATGGGGACAACCTGATCGTGGACAAGCTGACTTACCGGTTTCATGAACCGGAGCGGTTTGATATTATCGTGTTTCCCTATCAGGACGGCACCTATTATATCAAACGGATCATTGGACTGCCCGGAGAGACCGTGCGGATCGATGAAGAGGGGAGCATCTACATAAACGGGGAACGGTTGCAGGAATCCTACGGAAAAGAAGTCATAAAAAATCCCGGCTGTGCGATCGAGGAGATCACGCTGGATGATGACAGCTATTTCGTACTGGGCGATAATCGGAACAAGAGCATGGACAGCAGAGACAAAAGAGTTGGACTGATCCGGCGGGAAGCGATACTGGGCAAGGCAAGGTGGCGGATCTATCCGTTTACAAAGATCGGCGCGCTGGATGGGTAGACAGGAAGGATGACCGGAAATGGAAAAGAAAATCGGAGAGATCAAAGAAGAACTAAAGGCGGCAGAGGATACAATGCTGCCTTGTTTTATAGAAACCTATGAAAAAGATGAGCGGAGCGGAGTCGTAAAACTCGTCGAGCAGGCAAGAAAAAGACAGGAAAAATATGGGGCAGAATTGGAGCGGTGCAGGAAACTAAAACGCTACGAAGAAGAATACGCTGCCTGCGGTTATATCTGTGGCATTGATGAAGTAGGAAGAGGACCGTTGGCAGGACCTGTTGTGGCAGGCGCAGTCATTCTGCCAAAAGACTGTGACATCTTATACATCAACGACTCTAAAAAGCTTTCGGCAGCAAAGCGGGAAGAGCTTTACGATGTCATCATGGAAAAAGCCGTTGCGACCGGGATCGGCATGGTTGGACCGGCGAGGATTGATGAGATCAATATCTTACAGGCGACTTACGAAGCCATGCGTGAGGCTATAAGCAAATTGGAAGTAAAACCCGATATATTATTAAATGATGCAGTTACGATACCGGGCGTTTTGATCCGGCAGGTGCCGATCATAAAAGGAGATGCAAAGAGCATTTCCATCGGTGCGGCGAGCATCATTGCCAAAGTGACAAGGGACAGGCTCATGGTGGAATATGACAAAATGCTGCCGGAGTATGGATTTGCATCTAACAAAGGCTATGGCTCGGCAGATCATATCAAGGCATTAAAAGAGGTCGGACCATCACCGATCCACCGGATGAGCTTTATCAAAAACTTCGTATAGTTTGGAGGAAATCATGCGGATATCCGAGATGCTTGGACAATATAATAAAAATATCACAAGTAACAGTTCCGATGAATTGCAGAGTGCGCAGAGTTCCGGAAAAATGGTCTCAACATTTGGAGAACTCGAGACCGGAACGATTTTTGAGGGAACGGTAAGTAACATCAAAAACGGCAGAGTGATGCTTTCACTAAGCAATGGACAGACAATCTCTGCCCGACTGGATGGAAAGATCAATTTGAGTCCGGGAGATTCCATGTTTTTTCAGGTGCGTTCCAACGATGGAAATACGGTAGCCATCAAGCCGTACACGACGGAAAGCGGAGTCAATAATCCGATCCTTTTGAATGCACTTTCTGCGGCAGGCGTTCCGGCAAATGAGCGCAGTGTTGCAATGGTGGATGTGATGATGAAAGAGCAGATGTCGATCGGAAAGCAGAGCATCTTAGACATGACGAGAGTGCTAAACAGCAATCCTGATGTCAAGGTATCGACATTAGTTCAGATGACGAAGGTCGGGTTGCCGATCTCGATTGAATCCGCGGCGCAGTTTGAGAATTATCAGGCAGATTCCTATGCGATCATGGGAGACGTGGATGAGGCGATCGATCAGGTACTCTGGTCGCTTGGAGGGGAAGACTTACAGGCAGAGGATGCGTTTTTACTCTACAGCAACCTTTTAGATATCGTAACAGGAGACCCGGAAGCGGCATTGCAGGAAGGGATGCAGACCGGCGAACTGACAGGCGAGGCAGCAGAAACATTGCAAGGAGAAGCAGCAACAACAGGCGAGGCAGTGGCAGGTGAAGCAGCGGCTGAAACAATAACGGGCGAGGCAGCAACATCGAATGCAACGACATCGAATCCAATACCATCCGATGCAATGGCATCGAATGGTGTGGCAGCCGACATCATGCAGGAGATCGGAGCCGGGCAGCAGGAGACGGTGCAGGGACAGGATACTTCCAGAATGATGCAACCGGAAGAAGCGGGAGAGGTACAGAGGACCGTTGTTCCGCAGACCATCGAGCAGTTACTGGATGAGGGACAGGTCACACATTTAAAACACCTGCTTCGGAATATTCCGACACTGACCGGAAACACCGAGCTGTTTGGTCAGCCGGAGGAAGTTTTTGTCGATACGATGTCAGAGGATGCGACCGGTGCGGCAGAGCGGCAGATCGCAGAGAAAACACCATCTGGATTTCAGGATGTGGAATTTCAGAAGAACATGACTGCAGAAGAATTTTTACAGACCGTACGGAACGCGATTGCGCAGAACAGCCAGTATGGATTTTCCGGCGTGTCAAAACTGTTTGCAAGTAGAGAATTTCAGACACTGCTTCGTAATGTAATAGAAAAACAGTGGACAATGCGGCCGGAAGAGGTCACAAATGGGGAAAAAGTCAGCCAGTTCTATGAAAAAATGGAACGGCAGATGAACCAGATCGAACACGCGATGCAGTTGGCAGGAGCAACCGAAAACAGCTTTTCTGCAAGTGCATCGCAGGTGCAGTCCAATGTGGAATTTATGAACCAGATGAACCAGATCTACACCTATGTCCAGATCCCGTTAAAACTGACCGGACAGAATGCTTCCGGCGAGTTATATGTATACACGAATAAAAAAAATTTAAGCAATCCGGATGCGGAGCTGACTGCGTTTTTACACCTGGATCTCGAGCATCTGGGCTCTACAGATGTTTCTGTAAAAATGCTCCGCAAAAATGTGAATACCAGATTTTACATTGACAATGATGCTTCCTATGATCTGTTGGAAAAACATCTGCCGATCTTAGAGAAGCGGCTGCAAAAGCGGGGATATACCTGTAAGATATCGATCACGAATGAGTCAAAGAAAGTGGATTTTGTAACCGACTTTTTAGAGCAGGATCTGCCACCGGCAGGAACCCTGCGCCGTTATTCATTTGATATGAAAGCATAAGAGATGGGAGAAAAGAGGATGCAGCAACAGGAAAAAAAAGAATTAAAGACAGCTGTTGCACTTGCCTACGAACCGGGAGACCGTGCACCGAAGATACTTGCAACCGGAAAGGGCGAGGTCGCAGAGCGTATCATTGAAAAGGCAAAAGAAAATGATGTTCCGTTTTATCAGGATAACAAGTTAGCGGAAACGCTTTCCAGATTACAGATCGGGGATGCGATCCCGCCGGAACTGTATGACGTGGTGGCAGAGATCCTTGTCTTTGTGGATGACATGGATCGCATGAAGGCAAAACTGGACAAAGCAGGATTACTATGAACAAACGAAAAATGGGAGCAGAGTACGAGCGTTTTGCAGCGGACTATTTAAAGCAGAAGGGCTATCGTATTCTGGAACAGAATTACCGCACCGCTTCGGGAGAGATCGACCTGATCGCCGAAGAGGCAGATGGAACACTTGTCTTTTGTGAGATAAAATACCGCAGCAGCAGCGTGTGCGGCATGCCACAGGAGGCAGTGAATGGAAAAAAGCAGAGACGGATCAGTAAGACTGCGTTACATTATTATGCGTACCACGGTTATGCAGAAGGACGTCCCTGCCGTTTTGATGTGATCTCCATTTATGGGGACGACGGACAGGTAACGCATCTGAAAAATGCGTTTGAATTTCAGGGGTAAGAGAGGAAACTGCCTTGTATCAGTTAAAATATAAAAGTAATGACACCATTTTAAAACAGGAAACGTATCCGATGCCGGATGGAACAGAACTTGTACTGTTAAAATATCCGCTGCTAGAGCAGACCGGTATCGTGGGACACTGTTTTTCCACGAGATATGGAGGCGTGAGCGAGGGCTTTTTGGGAAGCATGAACTTGAGCTTTTCCAGAGGGGATAAAAAAGAAAACGTGGAGGAAAACTTCAGACGGATCACATCGGTACTTGGAAAAAGTACGAAAGATCTTGTCTTTACCGATCAGACCCACACCACCAATGTGAGAAAAGTAACGGCGGAAGATGCCGGCTGTGGCATTGTAAAAGACCGCGGCTATACGGATATCGATGGCCTGATCACAGATGAGCCGGGGCTCGTGTTAGCGACGTTTTATGCGGACTGTGTGCCACTATATTTTGTCGATCCGGTGCATCGTGCGATCGGACTTTCCCATTCCGGCTGGCGGGGAACCGTAGGCAGGATGGGAGCGGTGACTTTGGCTGCAATGGAAAGAGAATACGGAACAAAGCCGCAGGATGTCATCTGTGCCATCGGACCATCCATCTGTCAGGAATGTTATGAAGTCAGTGAAGATGTGGCGGAAGCATTTCAAAGGGAATTTAGGGGCAGAGAAGAGGAAATTTTAGATCCGAAAGGAAACGGGAAATACCAGTTGAATCTCTGGCATGCAAATGAGATCGTGCTACAGGAGGCAGACGTAGTAAAAGAGCATCTTGCAGTAACGAACCTTTGCACCTGCTGTAACCCTGATGTATTGTTTTCCCACCGGGCAAGCGCAGGGAAAAGAGGAAATCTGGGTGCGTTCCTGTTTTTAAAAGAATAGTAGAGAGGAAGAAAGAAAATGAAAAAAGAAGATCAGAAAAGTTATGTAGATTATATGGTAGAGGAGACAAAAAAAATCCTTGCGATCGACAGCCCGTCCGGCTACACCAGGCAGGTGGCAGAATATGTCATGGGAGAGTATCGTGCACTGGGCTATGAACCGCAGTTGACCGTAAAGGGAGGTATTCTGGTTTCCCTTGGCGGTAAAAATAAGGAAGATGCAGTCATGTTAGAGGCGCATATTGACACCTTAGGTGGCATGGTGCGCGAGATCAGGGGCGACGGAAGATTAAAGATCAGCCCGATCGGAGGCATGAACGCAAACAACGCAGAGGCAGAGAACTGTCGTATTGCAACCAGATTTTCCGGTGTATATGAGGGAACCTGCCAGCTTGAAAATGCGTCCGTCCATGTGAATGGAGATTACAGTGACAAAAAGAGAACCTTTGATGAGGTTGAGATCGTGATCGATGAGCCGGTTTCCAGCAAAGAAGACGTGGAAAAACTGGGGATTATGGTCGGAGACTTTGTCTGCTTTGACCCGAGGACCGTTGTGACAGAGAGTGGCTACATCAAGAGCCGTTTCCTGGATGACAAATTAAGTGTTGGCATCCTCTTAGGCTATGCAAAATATTTAAAAGAAGAAAAGGTAACACCGGAGCGCACCGTATATCAGCATATTACGGTATACGAAGAGGTTGGACATGGTGGGGCAGCGTCCATCCCGCAGGGTGTGACGGAAGTCATTTCTGTTGATATGGGATGTATCGGAACCGGGCTGACCTGTAAAGAGACACAGGTATCCATCTGTGCAAAAGACAGCAGAGGACCGTACAACTATGACGTTGTGACGGGATTGATCGAAGCGGCAAAAAAAGAAAATCTCGATTTTGCAGTGGATGTTTATCCATACTATGGTTCGGATGCGGATGTGGCGCTGACTGCGGGGTACGATGTGCGCCACGGACTGATCGGTGCGGGTGTCTATGCTTCCCATGGTTATGAGAGAAGCCATAAAGACGGTGTATGGAATACGTTCGCACTGCTCTGCTCTTATCTTGGATAGAAACGGACTTAAGAGAATCTTAAAAATTTCCTAGGAAACTCTTTATTGTATTCGAATACCTTCAATGCTATATTAACTGTATTAAAACAGATAGTACGGTTAGTACAGATGGGAGGTATTTCTTTGATACAGTTAAATTACCGGGATTCCAAACCGATTTACGAACAGATCAAAGACGGATTTCGAAAATTAGTGATATCCGGTTCGCTGTTAGCGGATGAAAAGCTTCCTTCGGTCCGGGAACTTGCATCAAGCCTTGCGATCAATCCGAATACGATCCAGAAAGCATATCGGGATTTAGAGAGTGAAGGCTATCTCTACACGATAGCCGGGAGAGGAACTTTTGTAGCGAAGCAGGAAGAAATATTGGATACCAGACAGGAGGAGCTGCTTGGACAGTTTGATGAAGTGGTGGAAGAACTTTTCTTCCTGTCCGTAAAAGAAGCTGATCTGGAAGAGCGAATGAAAAAACTGGCGAAGGGAGGAGAAAATCAGTGATACAGGTGACACAGTTGGAGAAATCCTTTGATGATTTTCATGCGTTAAATGGAGTAGATATGCATGTTGGAAAAGGCGAGATCTATGGTCTGGTAGGACCAAACGGAGCCGGAAAATCGACATTGATCCGTCATCTTACGGGAGTTTACCGTCCGGATGCAGGGCAGGTGCTCATTGCTGGAGAACCGGTATTTGAGAACCGGAATGTAAAGGCGAAATTTGCATATATTCCGGATGAACTGTTTTATTTCATGCAGGCGGATACGCTGGAGATGAAACGCTTTTATGAGGGTATTTACCCGGAATTTGATGGGAAACTGTTTTACCGGATGCAGGAATTTTTCCCGAATATCGATATGAAACGAAGCATCCGACGCCTTTCTAAAGGAATGCAGAAACAGGTTGCATTCTGGCTGGCAATCTGCTGTAAACCGGAGCTTTTGATCTTAGATGAGCCGGTGGACGGACTGGATCCTGTGATGCGCCGCCAGATCTGGAGCATTATCATGTCAGAGGTGGCAGAAAAACAGATGACAGTACTGGTTTCTTCACACAACCTCCGTGAGTTAGAGGATGTCTGTGACCACGTGGGCATCATGCACCGCGGCAAGATCATGGTGGAGCGTTCCTTAAGTGATTTGCAGGGCAGCGTTTCCAAGATCCAGGTGGCATGCCAGAACGGAATGCCAAAACTGCCGGAACAGTTCGATGTGTTACACATGTCTAATACCGGACGGGTCTATACACTGATCGTCAAAGGAAATCCGAAAGAAGCGCAGGCGGCATTGGAAGTATATAATCCTGCAATTGTGGATGTACTTCCTCTGACACTGGAAGAAATCTTTATCTATGAAATGGGAGGGGCAGATTATGAAGTCAAAGACATCCTTTTTTAATGCGACGATATTTAAGAAAAATATCTCCCATTACTGGCCGGTCTGGGTCGTGTTCCTGTGTTATCTGATCTTTCTGCTGCCAATCCGTATCTGGTCAGATACAGCAGATTATCAGAGCTATTATGCCGAGACTGGAATGTCGGCAGCTGCAACACAGTACCAGGTGATCGGAAGTGTGATCCGCGGTGCGGTAATGCCGATCCCTTATTTTATATTTGCGCTGGTAGCAGCACTGGTGGTATTTTCCTATCTTTATAACGCAAGGACAGCAAATACCATGCATGCACTTCCGGTCAACCGGTTTGAGCTGTTTGTGACCAATTATATATCGGGAATTCTGTTTCTCATCATACCGGAACTGATCGCCTTTGTGGCAGCAGTGATCGTGAGCCTTGTCAATCAGGTTACAGTGATCGAGTATCTGTTCTGGTGGCTGTTATGTACGATGGGCGTAAGCTTTTTTGCTTATTCCATGGCAGTGTTTGTGGCAATGTTTACCGGACTGTCGATTGCAATGCCGTTTTATTACATCATAGTGAATTATCTTTATGTCGGATGTTATTATCTGATCCATACGGTGGAGCAGAAATTATGTTACGGACTTGGGGACAGTTCCTGGGATCCGGGCAGAAGCTGCATGCTGTCACCGATGTATTATATGAACAACAATCTGCGTGCGCGTGTGGTATATGATAACGAGGGCGGTTTTCCAACTGGTATATTCATTACAGGAGGACATCTTGTGACTGGTTATGTGGTTGTGGGAGTCGTTCTGGTTGTGCTGGCATATCAGCTCTATAAGAGGCGTCAGTTAGAATGTGCGGGGGATCTGATCAGCATCCGCATTGTAAAACCGTTGTTCCGCTGGGGAATGTCATTCTGTTGTGGCATCCTGTTTGCATTATTCGTAACGAGTGTGATTGAAAATGCGCGTGGCTGGGTCAACAATTACGCATGTATGCTGATTTCCATGCTGATTGGCTGTGCAATTTTTTTCTGGGTGGCAGAAATGCTGCTGCAGAAAAATTTCCGGGTATTTTCGAAGAAAAGACTGGCAGAGTGGACGGTGATCGCTGTGATGTCAGTCGGATTTTTAACCCTGTTTGAGTTTGATGCGTTTAAGATCGAGCGGAAACTGCCGCAGGAAAATGAGGTCGAGATGGCATTTGTCAATATGGATTTCCCAATAGAAGTAGCACAGGAGGATCTATCCAGACTGTTAAGTATACATCGGCAGATTATTGACAGCAAAAAGGTATATCAGAAAAATGAAAAAGACCCTGATGGAAAATACTATTATACAACGATTCGATATTATCTGAAAAATGGCAAGGACATTGAAAGACGGTATGCAATCCCAGTAACGGAAGAGTATCTTTCCGATGCAGCATCACCTGTGGCACAGATCATTTCCTGGGAAGAAGATCCAGAGTGCATGAAAAAACAGATTTTGGGAAGATCCTATACAGACAACCGTTATTATGCAGGTTCCATCGATCTGTATTCCGATGCGGGAGATGCATTTACCTATTACTTTGAGCCGGAAGAACTCGAGGAGATCGAAGATGCCGTGATGGCCGATATTGAGGAAGGAAATTTTGACATGTACCAGATCATGAGCACACAATCAGATACGGACTACTACGTCAATGGTTTAAGTCTTCTTTATTATAATCAGCACAGTCAGTATGATATGTGGGATTACTGCTACAATTATAGAGAGTATAAACAACAGGAAGATGGAAAAGATGCATCCATATCGTTTACAAAAACCATGGATTCCAACCGTTATATTTCGTTTGGACCAGAATGTAAGCATACGATTGAGACATTAAAAAAACTTGGAATTACGGACGAAAAATGGAAGCTGTTTACGCGTGCCGCATATGATAAGCTGGAGGCTGAGATGTAAAACCAAAGAAAAAGAGTTTCACAGAGTTGCGGAACTCTTTTTTTTATTGTAAACTATAGGAAACGCATGTGGCAGGAAAGTGACATGCGTTGCATTATGCTTAGATGAAGTTGGAGGTAAAAATGAGTAAACCAGTAGTAGCGATTGTGGGACGCCCGAATGTCGGAAAATCTACGTTGTTTAATACTCTTGCAGGAGAGCGTATTTCAATCGTAAAGGATACACCGGGTGTAACAAGAGACCGCATTTATGCGGAAGTAACCTGGCTGGACCGCGAATTTACTTTGATAGACACCGGAGGAATCGAGCCGGAGAGCAAAGACGTTATCCTGTCACAGATGAGAGAGCAGGCAGAAATTGCCATTGGAACAGCGGATGTCATCATGTTCATTACGGATGTGAGACAGGGCTTACAGGATTCAGATGCCAAGGTGGCAGATCTGCTGCGCCGTTCCGGAAAGCCGGTCGTGCTTGTTGTCAATAAAGTGGACAATTTTGAAAAATATATGCCGGATGTCTATGAGTTCTATAACCTTGGGATCGGCGATCCGTTCCCGGTTTCTGCAGCATCCATGTTAGGACTGGGGGATATGTTAGACGAAGTCATCAAATATTTCCCTGACTACAAAAAAGGCGGGGAAGAGGATGACAGACCAAAGGTAGCCATTATTGGAAAACCCAATGTTGGAAAATCGTCCCTGATCAACAAGCTGGCACAGGAAGACCGTGTCATCGTATCGGATATCGCAGGTACGACCCGTGATGCCATAGATACGGATATCCGTTATAATGGAAAAGACTATGTCTTTATCGATACGGCAGGACTGCGCCGCAAGAACAAAATCAAGGAAGAAATCGAGCGTTACAGTATCATCCGTGCGGTAACAGCGGTTGAGCGTGCCGATGTCTGCGTGATCGTGATCGATGCGACTGAGGGTGTGACTGAGCAGGATGCCAAGATCGCAGGAATTGCACATGAGCGTGGAAAAGGTATCATCATTGCAGTCAACAAATGGGATGCAGTAGAAAAAGACGATAAGACGATTTACCGTCATACCGAAAAGATCCGCCAGATCTTAAGCTTTATGCCGTATGCAGAGATCTTGTTTATTTCCGCAAAATCAGGACAGCGTCTGAACAAATTGTTTGAACTGATCGACGTTGTTATTGAGAACAACAGCATGCGTGTGGCAACCGGAGTCTTAAACGAGATCGTGGCAGAGGCAGTCGCAATGCAGCAGCCGCCTTCTGACAAAGGAAAGAGACTGAAGATTTACTATATCACACAGGCAGCAGTAAAACCGCCTACTTTTGTTATCTTTGTCAATGACAAGGAACTGATGCACTTTTCCTATACCCGTTATCTCGAAAACAGGATTCGTGATACATTCGGGTTCCGTGGAACAGCGCTCAAGTTTATCATACGGGAGAGGAAGGAAGAAAAATAATGATCGGGGCAAGAATTGCCGCATTAGCGGTTGGATATGTACTGGGACTGTTTCAGACCGGTTATATCTATGGAAAAAAACATGGGGTGGATATCCGCACACAGGGAAGCGGAAACGCCGGAACAACCAATACGCTGCGCGTGTTAGGCTGGAAAGCAGGACTTGTCACATTTGCAGGCGATCTGTTTAAGGCGATCTTTGCAGTAGTTATCATTCATTTTCTGTTTATCGGAAAGTATCCGGATTCAATCAAATTACTGGAATTATACGCAGGTTTCGGAGCTGTGCTGGGACACAATTTCCCATGCTACCTTAAATTCAAAGGGGGAAAGGGAATTGCATGTACATCTGGTATGATCCTGGCAGTCTGCCCTCTGGCAGCTCCAATCTGCCTGATCCTTTTTATCGGTGCAGTTGCCATCACAAGATATGTATCTTTAGGTTCTATCCTGGTCGTGACCGCTTATCTGATCCAGGTGATCATTTTTGGACAGAATGGTATGTTACATGTGGCATCCTCTGATCGGATCGAGTTTTACATTGTGAGCGCATGCTTTACCGGTATGGCACTGTGGAGACACCGCGCGAACATTGGACGATTGCTGAATGGAACAGAAAATAAATTTGGTATGAAGAAAAAATAAAGCAGCTTTGGAAAGGCATGGAGATGAAAATGAAGAAAAAAATAGCAGTACTTGGTGCGGGAAGCTGGGGAAGTGCACTTTCTCTGGTGCTTGCAACCAACGGACATGATGTGACCCTGTGGTCGATCGCAGAAGATGAGATCAAAATGCTTCAGGAAAAACATGAGCATGTTGACAAATTGCCGGGAGTAAAGCTGCCGGAGAGCATTTCCTATACAACAGATATGGAGGAGGCGGTTTCTGGCAAAGAATTTCTGATCCTGGCGGTTCCGTCCGTATTTACCAGAAGCACGGCAAAGAGTATGGCTCCTTATGTAAAAGAGGGACAGATTGTCGTATGTGTCGCAAAGGGGATCGAGGAAGATACCTTAATGACATTGTCTGAAATCGTAGAGCAGGAGATCCCTGTGGCGGATGTTGCCGTTATGTGTGGACCAAGCCATGCCGAGGAAGTCGGCAGGAAGCTTCCGACCACTGTTGTTGCAGGTGCACATAAAAAAGCAACTGCAGAGGCAGTGCAGGATATCTTTATGAATGAAGTATTCCGCGTTTATACGAGCCCTGATGTGCTCGGCATGGAGCTTGGCGGTTCTTTAAAGAATGTCATCGCACTGGCAGCAGGTATGGCAGACGGGCTTGGCTACGGAGACAATACCAAAGCGGCACTGATCACCAGAGGCATCACAGAGATGGGACGTCTTGCCCTTGAGATGGGTGCAAAATATGAGACGTTAAGCGGACTGACCGGGATCGGTGATCTGATCGTGACCTGTGAGAGCAGACACAGTAGAAACCGCAAGGCGGGAATGCTGATGGGACAGGGCTATACGATGAAACAGGCGACGGACGAGGTAAAGATGGTCGTAGAGGGCATTTATTCTGCCAAGGCTGCCATTGCGTTAGCACATAAATATCAGGTGGATATGCCGATCATCGAGGAAGTCAACAAAGTTTTATTTGAGGATAAACCGGCAAAAGATGCCGTAAAAGAACTGATGATGCGTGACAGACGCGCGGAACACAGTGGATTGGAATGGGAAGCATAAAATGGAACAGCAGAAGATCAGAATCATCTATCATTCAAAAGAGATCGAAAAATTAACGTATATCGACGGCAAAAGTGACTGGATCGATCTGCGTGCAGCAGAGAACGTCACATTAAAAAAAGGCGAATTTAAACTTATCAACCTTGGAATCTCCATGGAACTTCCAAAGGGGTATGAGGCAGTGATCGTACCGCGCAGCTCAACCTATAAAAATTTCGGGATCATCCAGACCAACCATATGGGTGTGATCGATGAGAGCTATTGCGGAGACGATGATATCTACTATATGCCGGCACTTGCAATGCGGGACACCGAGATCCATATCAATGACCGGATCTGTCAGTTCCGGATCCAGAAACATCAGCCTTCTATCGTATTTGAAGAGGTCGATCACTTCGGAAATGAAAACCGCGGCGGGATTGGAAGCACAGGCATCCAATAGTTGTCCGTCAAAATGTATAAAAAAACATGCAGTTTCCGTCAGAATGACGAAACAGAATAAAAACAGTCGAAAGCACTGTGATATGTCACAAGAAAACAAACAATTCTTTGTGTAGGCGGCATATGGCAATTTCGGCTGTTTTTTTGTATAGTATAACTATCAAAAAACGAAGCAAACATATTAGGAGGTTTATACCAATGGCAAGTTTATCTTTAAAAAATATTTGCAAAGTATATCCAAACGGCTTTGAAGCTGTTAAGGATTTCAATCTTGAAGTAGAAGATCAGGAGTTCATCATTTTCGTAGGGCCATCTGGATGTGGTAAATCTACAACACTTCGTATGATCGCCGGACTGGAAGAGATCTCTTCTGGTGAGTTCAGAATCGACGGAAAATTAATGAACGACGTTGAGCCGAAGGACAGAGATATCGCAATGGTATTCCAGAACTACGCTCTGTACCCACACATGACAGTATTCGATAACATGGCATTCGGATTAAAATTAAGAAAAGTTCCGAAGGATGAGATCAAGAAAAAAGTAGAAGAGGCTGCAAGAATCCTTGACCTTGAGAAATTATTAGACCGTAAACCAAAGGCTTTATCCGGTGGTCAGAGACAGCGTGTTGCTATGGGTCGTGCGATCGTTCGTAATCCTAAGGTATTCCTTATGGATGAGCCGTTATCCAACCTGGATGCAAAACTTCGTGTGCAGATGCGTTCCGAGATCTCTTCTTTACATAACAGATTAAAAGCAACCATCATCTACGTTACACATGATCAGACCGAGGCTATGACATTAGGTACCAGAATCGTCGTATTAAAAGATGGTGTTATCATGCAGGTTGACTCTCCGCAGAAATTATACAACGAGCCGAACAACTTATTCGTTGCAGGTTTCATCGGATCTCCTCAGATGAACTTCATCGATACCACATGCAAAGTAGAAGGCGAGAAAGTAACTCTTACCTTTGATAATACAACAATCGTTTTACCACCAGCAAAAGCAAAGAAATTAATCGACGCTGGCTGCAACGGCAAAACAGTTGTTATGGGTATCAGACCAGAGGATATCGGAGATTCCGAGATCGAGATCGAAGCTCACAAAGACTGCACATTTGAGGCAGATATCACAGGATATGAGTTATTAGGTTCTGAGGTATTATTATACTTCAAAGCAGGTGGAGCAAGCCTGACAGCAAAAGTTGACTCAAGAACAACTGCTCGTATGGGAGACCATATCAAATTAGCTCTGGATCCTGAGAAGATTCATGTATTTGACAAAGAAACTGAATTGACAATTACCAACTAATTCGGTAAAATTAAACAAAACAGGATAAATAGAAACTGGGTGCAGGCTATGTACCCAGTTTTTGTTCGTGTTACCGATAGCAAAGAGAAAGGGTATAGTAAATGATTTCCAATCATAAGATTCAGGCGGCGCTGGATGAGATCAAGGAGATTTCCAGAACGGATATGGCGCTTTATACCGAAAAAGGAAAATTAGTTGCTGCAACTTTTCCGATGGAAGAAGATTTGGAAGATGCAGTCGTTTCATTTGCAGATTCGATGGCAGAGAGCCAGATGTTGTCTGGCTGCCATTTCTTTAAGGTGGTGGTAGAGGGAGAGTTAGAATACATCCTTTTAACCAAATCACAGGCAGAGGATGCATACATGGTGGGCAGACTGGCAGTCTGTCAGATCCGGAATCTGGCAGCGGCTTACATGGAACAGTTTGACCGCAACAACTTTATGCAGAACATATTGTTAGGCAACATGCTCGTGGTGGACATGTATAACAAAGCGAAAAAGCTACATGTGGAACAGGCAGAGCGTGTGGTATTTGTCATTGATGTGGGAAGCAAAAAGGACAGTGCAGCGGTAGAACTCATAAAAAATCTGTTTGCAACCAAGATGCGTGACTATGTGACCGAAGTAGATGAACAGAGCATCGTACTGATCAAAGATGTGCGTGACATGAAAGAGGATGAGGATTTACAGAGCCTTGCCGATATGATCGTGGATAATATGCACACAGAAGTCATGATCCGTGCAAGAGTCGGCTATGGAAACCGTGTAAGTAATTTACAGGATATTGCCCGTTCTTATCAGGAAGCAAAGATGGCACTTGAGGTAGGCAGGATCTTCTATGCGGAGCGAGAGACGATCGCATATCGTTATCTGGGCATCGGACGTTTGATCTACCAGCTTCCGATGAGCTTATGCGAGATGTTTATCCATGAGGTATTTGGGGACGAGATACCGGATGTGTTTAACGAAGAGACTTCCACAACGATCCAGAAATTTTTTGAAAATAACCTTAATATTTCAGAGACGGCAAGACAGTTATATGTCCACCGGAATACGTTAGTATACCGGTTAGAGCGGTTGGAAAAGATGATAGGTCTTGATATCCGCCGGTTTGATGATGCAATGACCTTTAAGATCGCGCTGATGGTCCTTGCACATATGAATTATCAGAAAGCAGAGGAGCGGTAAGTTATGGCAAACAAGGCATCTTATGATGAGCATAGTATTGCAGTTTTAGAGGGGCTTGAGGCAGTACGAAAACGTCCGGGTATGTATATCGGCAGTGTTTCAAGAAAAGGTTTGAACCATCTGATCTATGAGATCGTGGACAATGCAGTGGACGAGCACTTAGCAGGTGCCTGTGATACGATCCATGTGACATTGGAGTCAGATGGTTCCTGTACGGTGGAAGATAACGGACGGGGTGTTCCCGTAGGAATGCACGCCAAAGGAGTATCCGCAGCGCGTATCGTCTACACCACGCTGCATGCAGGTGGAAAATTTGACGATTCTGCATATAAGACAAGTGGAGGACTGCACGGCGTTGGTTCTTCGGTCGTGAATGCGTTATCCACTTATATGGACGTGGAGATCAGCCGTGAGGGATATGTCCACCATGACAGGTATGAGCGCGGGGTGCCGGTTGTTGAACTGGTAGACGGACTTTTGCCAAAGATCGCAAAGACCAAAAAGACCGGAACAAAAGTAAACTTCCTTCCGGATCCGGAGATCTTTGAAAAAACACGGTTCAAGGAAGACGAAGTTAAAAGCCGTATGCACGAGACCGCATACTTAAATCCGGCACTGACCATCATTTACGAAGACCGCCGCGGAGCGGAAGTCGAGCATATCGTATACCATGAGGAAGAGGGCATCCGGGGCTTTGTCAAGGATTTAAACAAGAGCAGCGAGACATTACATGATGTGGTCTATTTCAAGGGAGAGATGGAAAACATCACGGTGGAGGCAGCATTCCAGTACACCAACGAATTCCATGAAAATATCCTGGGGTTCTGTAATAACATCTTTAATGCCGAGGGTGGAACTCACATAACCGGATTTAAGACGGTATTTACCACTGTGATCAACTCTTATGCAAGAGAGCTTGGCATTTTAAAAGAAAAGGACGCAAACTTTACCGGAGCGGATGTACGAAATGGAATGACAGCAGTGGTTTCCATCAAACATCCGGACCCGCGTTTTGAGGGACAGACAAAGACCAAACTGGACAACCAGGATGCCTCCCGTGTCACGGCAAAAGTGACCGGAGACGAGATCCAGCTTTATTTCGATAAAAACTTAGAGACGTTAAAGACGGTCATTTCCTGTGCGGAAAAAGCGGCAAAGATCCGTAAGACCGAGGAAAAGGCAAAGACCAATCTTTTAACCAAACAGAAATTCTCTTTTGATTCAAACGGGAAACTGGCAAACTGCGAGAGCAGGGATGCTTCCAAATGTGAGATCTTTATTGTCGAGGGAGATTCTGCGGGTGGTTCGGCAAAGACAGCCAGAGACCGTAATTTCCAGGCAATCCTACCGATCCGTGGAAAAATCTTAAATGTGGAAAAGGCAAGTATTGACAAGGTGCTTGCCAATGCCGAGATCAAAACGATGATCAATGCGTTTGGCTGCGGCTTTTCCGAAGGGTACGGCAACGATTTCGATATCACGAAGCTGCGCTATGACAAGATCATCATCATGGCAGATGCGGATGTGGATGGAGCACATATCTCCACCCTGCTTTTAACCCTGTTCTATCGTTTTATGCCGGAACTGATCTATGAGGGACATGTCTATGTTGCCATGCCGCCTCTTTACAAGACGATCCCTGCGAAGGGAGAGGAGGAATACCTCTACGATGATGCGGCACTGGAACGGTATCGTAAGACCCACAAAGGAAACTTCACGCTGCAGCGTTACAAAGGTCTGGGCGAGATGGATGCAGAGCAGCTCTGGGAGACCACATTAAACCCGGAAACAAGGATGTTAAAGCGGATAGAGATCGAGGATGGCAGAATGGCATCGGATATCACAGAGCTTCTGATGGGCAATGATGTACCGCCAAGAAAGATGTTTATCTATGAGCATGCGACAGATGCTATTTTGGATGTTTAAATCGAAGAACGGAGATAAGGTGGAATGAGACAGGAAGAACAGATTATCCGCACAGAATATTCAGAACTGATGCAGAAATCTTATATAGATTATGCGATGAGCGTTATCGTAGCGCGTGCACTTCCCGATGTGAGGGACGGATTAAAGCCGGTACAGAGACGTACCTTATACGATATGTATGAACTTGGCATCCGCTATGATAAGCCATATCGTAAGAGTGCCCGTATCGTCGGAGATACCATGGGTAAATATCATCCGCATGGAGACAGCTCGATCTATGGAGCACTGGTCGTACTGGCACAGGATTTTAAGATGGGACTCCCGCTTGTGGACGGTCACGGTAACTTTGGTTCCATCGAGGGAGATGGAGCGGCTGCCATGCGTTATACCGAGGCAAGACTGCAGCGGATCACGCAAGAGGCTTATCTGGCAGACTTAGACAAAGACGTGGTGGATTTTGTGCCAAACTTTGATGAGACCGAAAAAGAGCCGGAGGTACTTCCGGTAAAGGTGCCAAACCTGCTGTTAAACGGAGCGGAAGGGATCGCGGTCGGTATGACGACCAGCATCCCGCCGCATAATTTCGGCGAAGTCATTGACGGTGTGATCGCCTACATGAAAAACCCGGATATCAACACCGAGCAGATGATGCAGTATATCCCGGGACCGGATTTCCCTACAGGTGGGATCGTTGCGAACAAGGATGAACTGTTAGCCGTGTATGCAACCGGTACCGGAAAGATCAAGATCCGTGGAAAAGTTGAGGTAGAACAGGGAAAAGGTGGAAAAGACCGTCTGGTCATTACCGAGATCCCATATACCATGATAGGGGCAAACATCGGAAAATTCTTAAATGATGTCTACAGTCTGGTCGAGACGAAAAAGACAAACGATATCGTGGATATCACGAACCAGTCTTCCAAAGAGGGCATCCGTATCGTGCTGGAACTCCGCAAGGGTGCAGATGTCGAGAATTTAAAGAATCTGCTCTATAAAAAGACCAAACTGGAAGATACCTTTGGTGTCAATATGCTTGCCGTGGCAGACGGAAAGCCGGAGACGATGGGCATTGTCCCGATCATAAGACATCATGTGAATTTCCAGTATGAACTTGCTACCAGAAAGTATAAGACCCTGCTTGCCAAGGAATTAGATAAAAAAGAGATCCAGGAAGGACTCATCAAGGCAACGGATGTGATCGACCTGATCATCGAGATCCTGCGTGGAAGTAAAAATGTCAAGGATGCGAGAGCATGTCTGACCGAGGGTATTACCGATGCGATCACATTCAAATCGGCACAGTCTAAAAAGGATGCCGCACAGCTCCGCTTTACAGAGCGGCAGACGACAGCAATTTTAGAGATGCGGTTACAGAAGCTGATCGGACTGGAGCTGGAAGCCTTATTAAAAGAGCATGACGAGACATTAAAGAATATTGCAAGATATGAGGAGATCTTAGGCAGCCGTGCCGTGATGGCAAAAGTCATCATCAAAGAGTTAGAGGGCTACAAGAAGAACTATGACCGCCCGAGAAAGACCGTGATCGCCAACCTCGAAGAGGCAGTGGTCGAAGAAAAGAAGATCGAAGAGATGGATGTGGTATTCTTAATGGACCGCTTCGGTTACGCAAAGACGGTGGATGTCTCTGCCTACGAGAGAAACAAAGAGGCGGCAGATGCAGAAAACCGTTATGTCTTGACCTGTAAGAACACGGACAAGATCTGTATCTTTACGAATACCGGGCAGATGCACCTGTTAAAAGTACTGGATCTTCCGTTTGGAAAATTCCGTGACAAGGGGACACCGATCGACAATTTGAGTAATTATGACAGTAAGACAGAAAACTTTATTTATATCATCAACCTTGGTGCGATCAGCAGCAGAAAAGTGATCTTCGGAACGAAAAATGCAATGTTAAAGGTTGTGGATGGAAGCGAATTTGATGTGGCAAAGCGTACAACGGCGGCAACCAAGTTAAACGATGGCGACGAACTGTTATTTGTCCGGGTGCTTGAGGAAACGGCTGATCCGGAAGCGGCAGACAGAACGGAAACACTTATCATGCAGTCAGAGAAAGATTTCTTCCTGCGCATTGAGGTGTCAACGATCCCGGAAAAGAAAAAGGGAGCGGTCGGTGTCCGCGGCATGAAACTTGGCATCGGGGATGTCCTTACCGCAATCTATCTGTTAAAAGACGATGAGGCAGTGTCCGTAGAGGTCAAGGGCAAAGAGGTTACATTGAACCGCCTGCGCACAGCAGGACGTGATACGAAGGGAACGAAACGATGAAAACGACATGGGGCTACCGGATCTGGCAGATCGTATATCCGATCGGTATCTATTATGTGGTATCAAGCCTGATCTATTTTGCATTGGAACTGCTCATAGGAACAGCGGTGGAAACCTATATGCTGCGGCAGCTTGTCTGTGCGGCATGTACGATCCCGGTCACACTGCGGTTTTATCAGCAGGATGCCGTGATCCGCAACACGGTTTACGGTAAAAAACAGTTTAAACTGGATGGTGCACAGATTAAAAATATCCTGTGTACGCTCATTGCGGCAGCGGCACTTGGCATAGCAGTCAACAATATCATTGCCATGACCCCGTTAATTTCTGCCTCTGCCGGATTTCAGACGGCAAACGAGTCCTTCTTTGGCGGAACGGTGGTGTATGAGCTTCTTGGTTCCTGCCTGATGGTGCCGATCGCAGAGGAACTTTTGTTCCGCGGCGTGGTTTATCAGAGATTAAAAGGGATGATGGGGACGGTGCCGCAGGCGATCGTCTTATCCGCACTTATTTTTGGTGCAGTTCATTTCAATCTCGTACAGTTCCTTTATGCCACGGTGTTGGGATGCCTGTTAGCGTATCTCTACGAAAAGACAGAATATTTTTATATTCCGGTACTCGGGCATATCGCGGCAAATACCATAGCGGTATGGCGTGCGGAGACAGGAGCATTGTCTTTTGCCTACGAGCCGAGCGTAAAGGGGATCGGATTTACCATCGTGATGCTTCTTATTGCAGCAGGAGCGATCTGGATCTTTCATAGGAACTTTTCCGGAAAAACAGAGTAACAATTTAGATACAATTTCATAAAAACCAGAAAATGGTAAAGTGCAAAGAATTTAATTGAAAATTTTTTGCACTTTTTTTATGCCAAATTGTGCGTATGAAGTTGTTTAGATGAAAATTATTCCTATAGTGTCAGAAAATAATATATAAAAATAAGAATTATCAAATTATCAGACAATAGAGCGAAAAAATAGATAGACAAACGAAAAAGAAAGTTGTATATTAGGTTATAACAAGTTAAGAAAAAGACAACTGTTCTTCTGGCAAAGACATGAAGACAGTATCTGAATACACGAAGTGGAAAGGAAATGAAAGATGAAAGAGAAAAGGAACCGTTTTTCCGTATCTGGTGCATGTGACACACAAAAGGGTCTGTATGATCCAGCCTTTGAGCATGATAACTGTGGTATCGGCGCAGTGGTAAACATCAAGGGCATCAAGACACATGATACAGTAGCAAACGCTTTAAAGATCGTAGAAAACTTAAAACACAGAGCAGGAAAGGATGCAGAAGGAAAAACCGGTGATGGTGTCGGTATCCTGTTGCAGGTTTCCCATAAGTTCTTTTCCAAAGTGACAAAACCACTCGGGATCGAACTGGGAGAGGAACGCGATTATGGCGTCGGCATGTTTTTCTTTCCGCAGGATGAACTGAAACGTAACCGTGCCAAGAAGATGTTCGAGGTCATCGTAGAAAAAGAAGGTATGAAATTCTTAGGATGGAGAGAAGTACCGACCGACCCGACCAAGCTTGGACAGAAAGCAGTTGACTGTATGCCATACATCATGCAGGGATTTGTAAAACGTCCGGCAGAGGTGGAAAAGGGACTTGACTTTGACCGTAAATTATATGTTGCAAGACGTGTTTTTGAGCAGTCCAATGATGATACCTATGTGGTATCCTTATCCAGCAGAACGATCGTCTACAAAGGAATGTTCTTAGTAGAGCAGTTACGGTTATTCTTTGGCGATCTTCAGGATAAAGATTATGAGTCAGCGATTGCAACCGTTCATTCCCGTTTCTCCACCAACACAAATCCGAGCTGGGAGAGAGCACATCCAAACCGTTTTATCGTACACAACGGTGAGATCAATACCATCAAGGGAAATGCAGATAAGATGCTGGCACGTGAAGAGACAATGGAGTCCGAACACTTAAAAGGAGAACTTCAGAAAGTACTTCCGGTCATCAACAGTGAAGGTTCTGACTCGGCAATGTTAGATAACACGTTGGAGTTCCTTGTGATGAGTGGAATGGATCTGCCGCTTGCCGTTATGATCATGATACCGGAGCCATGGGCAAACAACCGGATCATGTCGCAGAAGAAAAAAGACTTCTATCAGTATTATGCAACCATGATGGAGCCATGGGACGGACCGGCTTCCATTCTTTTCTCAGATGGGGATCTGATGGGTGCAGTGCTTGACCGTAACGGACTTCGTCCTTCCCGTTACTATATTACCGATGATGATTACCTGATCTTGTCTTCCGAGGTCGGAGTACTTGACATCGATCCGACCAGGATCGTGGTAAAAGAGCGGTTACGTCCAGGTAAAATGTTACTGGTAGATACCGTGGCAGGACGTGTGATCGACGATGATGAGCTCAAAGAAACCTATGCGAGCAAACAGCCGTATGGTGAGTGGTTAGACCGTAACCTCTTAAAACTGGAAGACTTAAAGATCCCGAACGAGCGTGTGCCGGAGTACAGCAAGGAAGAACGTCAGAGAATGCAGAAAGCATTCGGTTATACGTTTGAGTCATTAAGAGAAGCAATCCTTCCGATGGCGAAAAACGGAGGCGAGGGTACCTCAGCCATGGGTATTGATACACCGCTTGCAGCACTTGCCAGTGATCATCAGCCGTTATTTAACTATTTCAAACAGCTGTTTGCACAGGTAACCAACCCGCCGATCGACTCCATCCGTGAGAAAGTGGTAACATCCACCACTGTTTACATTGGAGAAGACGGAAACCTTCTGGAAGAGAAAGCAAGCAACTGCCAGGTATTAAAGGTAAACAACCCGATCTTAACCAATACCGACCTGATGAAGATCAAAGCGATGAACGTGCCGGGATTTAAAGTAGAAGTCATTCCGATCATCTACTATAAAAACACCAGCCTTGAAAAAGCGATCGACCGTCTGTTTGTGGAAGCAGACCGTGCATACAGAGAGGGTGCAAATATCTTAATCCTTTCCGACCGTGGTGTGGATGAAAACCATGTTCCAATTCCATCCCTGCTTGCTGTATCTGCATTACAACAGCATCTGGTCAGAACGAAAAAGAGAACCTCAGTTGCCATGATCTTAGAGTCCGGAGAACCAAGAGAAGTACATCATTTTGCAACCCTGCTTGGTTATGGTGCCTGCGCGATCAACCCGTATCTGGCACAGGAGACGGTAAAACAGCTTGTGGACGAGCATATGTTAGACAAGGATTATTATGCAGCCGTTCAGGATTATAACTCCGCAATCTTAAACGGTATCGTAAAGATCGCATCCAAGATGGGTATTTCCACGATCCAGTCTTACGAAGGTTCCAAGATCTTCGAGGCGATCGGTATCGATAAAAAGGTCATCGACCGTTACTTTACCAATACAGTCAGCCGGATCGGAGGCATTACTTTAGAGGATATCGCAGAGGATGTCAATGAACTTCATTCTGCAGCATACGATCCACTTGGACTGGAAACTGACCTGACCCTTGACAGCAGAGGCCGTCATAAGATGAGAAGCGGAGCAGACCCTCATCTTTACAATCCGGCGACCATCCATCTGTTACAGGAGGCAACGAAACGTGGTGATTACCAGTTGTTCAAACAGTATACAGAACTGGTCAATAAAGAAGAAAACGAGATCACACTGCGTGGCTTAATGGACTTTAACTATCCGAAAAAGGGCGTTCCGATTGAAGAAGTTGAGAGCGTAGAGTCGATCGTGACAAGGTTTAAAACAGGTGCGATGTCCTATGGTTCCATTTCACAGGAAGCACATGAGACACTTGCGATCGCAATGAACAGACTGCATGGAAAATCAAACTCCGGTGAGGGTGGTGAAGATGCAGAGCGTATCGCAAGCAAGAACAGTCCGGTAAACCGCTGTTCAGCGATCAAGCAGGTAGCATCCGGAAGATTTGGTGTAACCAGCCAGTACTTAGTCAGTGCACAGGAGATCCAGATCAAGATGGCACAGGGAGCAAAACCGGGCGAAGGTGGACATCTTCCGGGCAAAAAGGTTTATCCGTGGATCGCAAGGACCAGATTGTCTACACCGGGTGTATCATTGATCTCTCCGCCACCTCATCACGATATCTATTCGATCGAGGATTTGGAGCAGCTGATCTATGACTTAAAGAACTCCAACCGGGATGCAAGGATTACAGTAAAACTGGTATCAGAGGCAGGGGTCGGAACTGTTGCAGCAGGTGTTGCAAAGGCAGGCGCACAGGTTATTCTGATTTCAGGCTATGATGGAGGAACCGGTGCAGCACCATCAAGTTCTATCCACAATGCAGGACTGCCATGGGAACTTGGACTGGCAGAGACCCATCAGACCCTGATCTTAAACGGACTGCGTAACAAAGTCCGCATTGAGACAGATGGTAAGCTGATGAGCGGACGTGATGTTGCGATCGCAGCACTGCTAGGGGCAGAGGAGTATGGATTTGCAACAGCTCCCCTGGTAACGTTAGGCTGTGTCATGATGCGTGTCTGCAACCTGGATACCTGTCCGGCAGGTATCGCAACCCAGAACCCGGAACTGAGAAAACGTTTCGCAGGAAAACCGGAATATGTGGAAAACTTCATGCGTTTTATCGCACAGGAGTTAAGAGAATATATGGCAAAACTCGGCTGCAAGACCATTGATGAGATGGTAGGAAGAGCCGATCTGTTAAAGGTTCGTGAGAATTTATGCGGACGTGAAAAAGAGATCGACCTGTCCAAGATCTTAAATAATCCGTTTGCAGATGCTAAACAGAAAGTCATCTTTGATCCAAAACAGGTATATGACTTTGAACTTGAAAAGACAAAGGACATCACCGTACTGTTAAAACAGCTCGGACCTGCACTGGAGAAAAAACAGCGCAGAAGCATTGATGTGGAAGTAACGAATACCGACCGTTCCTTCGGTACGATCTTTGGTTCAGAGATCACCAGGAAATACGGTGGAGAGGGACTGGATGAGGATACCTTTATCGTGAAATGTAACGGCGCAGGCGGACAGAGCTTTGGAGCCTTTATTCCAAAAGGACTGACACTTGAGCTGGTCGGTGACTCAAACGACTACTTCGGAAAAGGATTATCCGGCGGTAAACTGGTCGTTTATGCTCCAGCCGGGGTAAAATACAAAAAAGATGAAAACATCATCATCGGTAACGTGGCACTTTATGGTGCAACAAGCGGAAAAGCCTTTATCAGCGGTGTGGCTGGCGAACGTTTCTGTGTTCGTAACTCAGGAGCATCTGCAGTTGTAGAGGGTGTAGGCGATCATGGATGTGAGTACATGACCGGAGGACGTGTGGTCGTATTAGGAAAAACAGGTAAAAACTTTGCAGCAGGTATGAGCGGTGGTATCGCTTATGTACTGGATGAGGACAACGACCTGTATACCAGAATCAACAAAGAGATGGTATTTTTGGAGGAAGTTTCCAATAAATACGACGTCATGGAATTAAAAGAGATGATCAATGAACACGTAGCTTTGACAAACTCAGAAAAAGGAAAAGAAATCTTAGATAACTTCAGTGAGTATCTGCCGAAATTCAAGAAGGTAGTTCCATATGATTATAATCGTATGCTCATGGCAATCGTGCAGATGGAAGAGAAAGGTTTATCTTCAGAACAGGCACAGATTGAGGCATTTTATGCGAACACAAGAAACTAAGAGTTTCTGGAAAGGACGATAAAAATGGGAAAACCAACTGGATTTATGGAATATGATAGAGAAAATGCGAAGGCAGTTGAGCCAAAGGAACGTATTTTAAATTTTAATGAATTTCACACGCCGCTTTCCAAAGAAAAACAGCGGATCCAAGGCGCGAGATGTATGAACTGCGGTGTTCCGTTCTGTCAGGCAGGCATGAATATCATGGGCATGACAAGCGGATGTCCGCTTCACAACCTTGTACCGGAATGGAATGATCTGGTCTATACCGGAAACTGGGAACAGGCATACAACCGTCTGAAAAAGACCAATAACTTCCCGGAGTTTACTTCAAGAGTCTGCCCGGCACTCTGCGAGGCAGCATGCACCTGTGGACACTGGGAGGATCCGGTCACCTGTAAGGCAAATGAACACGGTATTATCGAAAATGCTTACGAACAGGGCTATGCAAAGGCAAACCCGCCAAAGGTACGCACCGGAAAGAAAATTGCAGTTATCGGTTCCGGCCCTGCCGGACTGGCAGCAGCAGACCAGTTAAATAAAAGAGGACATCTGGTCACTGTTTATGAAAGAGATGACCGTGTCGGTGGACTTCTGATGTATGGTATTCCGAACATGAAACTTGAGAAATGGGTCATTGACCGCAAGGTCGATATCATGAAAGAGGAAGGCATCGAGTTTGTTACCGGAGTCAATATCGGAAAGGACATAAAGGCAGCAAAACTGTTAAAAGAATATGACCGTGTCATCTTAGCCTGCGGAGCAAAAAATCCAAGAGATATCAAGGCTCCGGGCAGAGATGCAAAAGGCATCTGTTTTGCCGTTGATTTCTTAAAAGCAACCACAAAGAGTCTGCTTGATTCTGATTTGAAAGATGGAAACTATATTTCTGCAAAAGGCAAAAAAGTGGTCATCATCGGAGGCGGTGATACCGGAAATGACTGTGTGGGAACCTCCATCCGTCATGGCTGCGCAAGTGTCACACAGCTTGAAATGATGCCGAAGGCACCGGAAACAAGAGCAGAGAACAACCCATGGCCGGAGTGGCCGAAGGTCTGCAAGACTGATTATGGTCAGGAAGAAGCGATCGCCGTATTCGGACATGACCCGCGTATTTATCAGACCACAGTCAAAGAGTTCTTAAAGGATAAGAATGGCAATTTAAACGGACTGGTTACCGTACAGCTTGAGAGCAAAAAAGATGAGAAAACCGGACGAATGGTAATGGCAGAGATACCCGGCTCAGAAAAGAAACTGGATGCAGATCTTGTGCTGATCGCAGCAGGTTTCCTTGGAACCGAAAAATATGTGGCAGACGCATTTGGTGTGGAATTAAATGCCAGAACCAATGTTGCAACCGCAGAAGGCGAATATGCAACCAATGTCAAAAATGTATTTGCAGCAGGAGATGTCCACAGGGGACAGTCACTGGTCGTATGGGCGATCCGTGAGGGAAGAGAAGTGGCAAAAGAGGTAGACGAGAGCCTGATGGGTTACTCCAACCTTTCTGTGCAGTAAAATAGAATACGACAGAAAAAACCAAAGAAGAAGTGGGAGACTGCTTCTTCTTTTCAATTCTCCGTGCTTATACAATGTTTGCAAAGTGTCTGTTCTGTGATTTTAGCAGGTTGCCTATTTGTGCAGCGTCTAGTATAATGAAGCAAAGAGAAAAACAACAGGGAGCTGCAGTCCAAAATACAGAGGGAAACTGAGTAAGTCCTCTGGCAGAAGACCAGAATAAGGGGTACATAATATCGTGGAAGAAGAAAAGAAAGAAATCGAAGAAACGATAGAAAAAGAAGAAGTCACGGCGGATGTGATCGAGACAGAGCCGACGGCGCAGGTGGAGATCGCAGATGCGAAAAAAGATCTCTCTGACATCGAAGTAAAAAATCCGCGGATCGGAAAAGTTTTAAAATTACAGGAAGAGACAGAACACCAGCAGGAACTGGAGCAGCTTCGTTCCAAACGCATCCGGCAGGAACAGGAATACATCGACCGCATGTTACAGTCTGTCGAGCAGACTCTTAAGAATACCAAGGAAGAACAGCGGCTGAATGAAGAATTTGAGCAGCATATCCGGATGGAGATCTACAAGATGCACGGCATCAGTGAGGATAAATTACAGGGAATGACGGAACGGCGCACCGCATGGTATCAGGGTGCCGCATTTGCGCTGTTTTTCCTTTCACTGCTTTTGATCGCGCTCTGCGGCGTGCTGCATGGATTTGGTTCGGAAGTCTGTATTTTTATGGCATTTTACACCGCGATCGAGGGAGCATTATTGTCCAATGGGAGAAAACAGTCTGTTTTGCTTGAGGCACTGATCAAAGTACTCTATCTGCTGCTGTTCCCGGTCATGATGGTGGTATTTGTCTGTTATGAGCTTGGCTTCAAGGAGTATGAGATCCTTGTTCCCATTTTCGTGGTGGCAGGCGTACTGGTTCTGATGGTAGGCGCGGTCTCTTATTTCTTATATGATCCGTATCGCGTGGACCGGAAGAACAAAAAGAAAGCACATAACTATATTAAGGAAATGGAAAAGACTGCTCTAAAAGAAGTGAAATTAAAAGAGAAAAAAGTCGCCAGGATGGAGCGTGCGGAAGAAAAATCAAAAGCAAAGCAGGAAAAGAAGGCGCAGCGAAGGGTAAAAAATCAGGAGAGGAAAGAGAAGATTACTTCCTGGTGGAACGAGCATAAACCATTTCAGAAAAAAGAAAAGAAAGAAGAGGAAGGAGCATAAAAAGTTTTATGGAAAAAGAGGAAGTATTAGAGCTGCTGAAAAAACAGCTCTGGATGCAAAAAATCATCAGTGGCTGTCTGGCAGTACTGGTTGTTGTACTGTTGATCGGAGGAGGGATCCTGGTCAGTCATATGAACCGGATGGCGGCTGCGATGGAAGATGTTGCAGATAAAGTGGCAGAGATCGATGTTGATTCGATCAACGGAACAATAGAGGAAACACAGAAACTGTTGGAAAGTGTAGATGAATTTTCAAATGCAGTGGATGAGATGACAGAGAAAGTCAATGATCTTGGAACCGATGTTGGCTCCTGGTTTCAGGGAATTTTGGGTGGTGGAAAATAACCACCCTATTTTTTTCTCTTTTTCTTTGCCACGCTGTAGCCGAATGTGCCTAACTTTTTCCCAAGCAGAAAATATTCGCCGTGCGAATAGGTGACAAGCCCGGAGGCGTTTAGATCAAATTTGCCGTTGGCGTTCAGGTAGGTATCGTCAACTGTGACACTGACCACATCGGCAAGAAACATTGTGTGGCTGCCAAGAGGCATGATCTCTCTTACCTTACACTCGATGTTAACCGGGCTTTCTGCAATGCCCGGAGCAGAAATCTCTCTGGAAGGAAGAGGAGTGAGTTTCATCTCTTTGAATTTATCCACATCACGACCGGAGCGAACACCGCAGAAATCGGTGGCACGTACCAGCTGTTCAGTGGTCAGATTTACGACAAACTCGCGTGATTCTTCTAAGATATGATAGGAATAACGTTCCGGGCGGACGGAAATCGAGAGCATAGGTGGGTTGGTGCAGACGGTTCCTGCCCATGCGACCGTAATGATATTTGGTTTCCCGTCTGACTGGCAGCTTACCATGACAGCAGGGAGCGGATAGAGCATATTACCCGGTTTAAAATACTGTTTTCCCATAATCGTTTCTCCAATCTATTTCATCAGAATATCCATCAGATAGGCATAGACATCTTCGTTCTGGTTTTTCCAGTTGTCGCAGATAGCTTCCGCCTGTTCTTTCTTTTTAACTGTCAGAGTCAGGTCAATCAGGTTGGTACCGCGTTCACGAAACTGACAGCGGACGGCATAGTCCTGATTTGGTGTCTTATAGTAATCGGCAAGGATCGAGTTGATATTGCGAAGCTCCAGCTGGTTTTTCTCGAGATAAGCCAGCGTATCGCGCTCGATGGCATCCGTGATCTTGTCTTTAAAAAATCCAAGTGTTTCTTTCCCGGCAGCCGTGATGTAGTACTGCGTATTGCTGTGCGTCGATTCGGAACGGATCAGATTTGCCTCGACCAGATCGCTGATCACCTGCTGGACACGGAAATAGTCCGTGTAGTCCTGCTCTAAAAAGAAATTGGAGATCTGCGTGTTGGTAAGGGGAAAATCCACCTTATCCAACATATTTAAAATTGTCAGTTTATAAATGGTAAATGGTTCTGCCATAAAAATTACCTCACTTTCCCAGTTGCCAGTTGTATTTCTACAAGGAAGAATATTTTCAGAAAAAATATTTCCCCTGCCATAAATCTGCTTCTTTTAATTGTTTCTGGATCGTATTTAAAACGCGTTTTTTATCGGTGCTCCACAAAGGCGCAAGGAGAAGGTTTCTGGGACCGTCCCCGGTCAGCCTGTGAACGACCATATCGGGCGGTAAAAGGGAGATACATTCTGCCACAAAAGAACAGTATTCCTCTAACGTGAAAAGGGGAAACGGTTCCTTCTGATAGAGCGTGCCGAGATCGGTTCCCTTTAAGACATGCAATAATTGTAATTTGATCCCGTCTACCGGCAGGGATGCGACATAGGAAACAGAAGCGCGCATCGCATCCTTCGTTTCTCCGGGCAATCCTAAGATCAGGTGTGTGATGACACTGATCCCTCTTTCATGCAGGGAATAGACTGCTTTCTCGTATTGCTGTAAGGTAAAACCGCTCCGGATAAACGTGAGCGTATCCTCATGTATGGTCTGCAACCCAAGTTCTACCCACACCGGTTTGATCTGGTTTAGTTCTTCTAACAGATCGAGTATTTCGGGTGAGAGACAGTCGCATCGGGTTGCAATGGAGAGGGCAACGATCTCCGGCTGCTGGATGGCTTCATAAAATAACTGCCGCAGTTTGGAAACTGGGGCATAGGTATTCGTGAATGCCTGAAAATAAGCAATAAATTTATTGCAGCTCGTTTTGGCTAAGATCCTCATCTTTGCCTGTGCGATCTGATTGGTTATGGAACCGGCAGAAGCTGCAAAATCACCGGAGCCGCCGGCACTGCAAAAGATACAGCCGCGATCACCCAGTGTGCCATCCCGATTCGGACAGGTCATACCGCCGTTTAAAGAGAGGCGGTAGACTTTTTCTCCGAAAGTCTGTTTTAAGTAATAGTCCAGAGAGTAATAACGTTTGTCTCCCCAGAACTGTACCGGTTCGATTTGTCTCATCGGATATGGGATTTTACAGCATTGCTGACTACTTCTGCAACGCGTGGATCAA
Source organism: uncultured Roseburia sp. (assembly GCA_900550935.1). Lineage (GTDB taxonomy): Bacteria > Bacillota > Clostridia > Lachnospirales > Lachnospiraceae > Roseburia. Next base: position 7,933 of record URUD01000006.1, on the reverse strand, counting down.
ATGCTTCCGGCATGATAAATTCATCGCTTAATTCCTCGTCGGAAACAAGACCTGCGATCGCGGTTGCAGCGGCAAGTTTCATTTCCTCAGTGATCTGTGTGGCACGGCCTTCTAATGCACCTTTAAAGATACCCGGGAAGGCAACGACATTGTTGACCTGATTTGGAAAATCGCTTCGTCCGGTCCCAACTACTCTTGCACCGGCAGCCTTTGCAACGTCAGGCATGATCTCGGGTACCGGATTTGCCATGGCAAAGAGAATGGAGTCTTTGTTCATGGATGCGACCATTTCTGGTGTCACGATATTAGGGGCAGATACACCGACAAAGATATCAGCACCTTTTAAGGCATCAGCAAGGGTTCCCTTCCGGTTGGATAAATTGGTAACTTCGGTCATTTTCTGCTGCATCCAGTTGAGGTTTGGATAATCTTTTCCGATGATTCCCTCTTTGTCACACATGGTAACATCCTTAAAACCGTAGGTAAGGAGCAACCTTGTGATGGCAACGCCGGCAGAGCCTGCACCGTTGACAACGACTTTACAGTCCTCTTTTTCCTTTCCGGTCACCCGGAGACCATTGATGATGCCGGCAAGAACTACGATTGCGGTTCCGTGCTGGTCATCGTGGAAGACCGGGATGTCTAACATTTCTTTTAAACGTTCTTCTATTTCAAAACAGCGTGGAGCGGAGATATCCTCTAAATTGATCCCGCCGAAAGCTGGAGCAATGTTTTTGACCGTCTTTATGATCTCTTCCGTATCCTGTGTGTCAAGGCAGATCGGAACTGCATTGATATTTCCAAATTCTTTGAATAAGACGCATTTCCCTTCCATAACAGGCATTGCGGCATAAGGTCCGATATTTCCAAGCCCTAAAACGGCACTTCCATCTGAGACAACCGCTACGGTGTTGGCTTTTATCGTATAAGTGTATGCGGCGTCTTTGTCTTTTGCAATGACCTTACAGGGCTCTGCTACACCCGGGGTATAGGCAATGGCAAGATCCTCTCTGGAATTTACCTTAGATTTTGCCGTGGTTTCTAATTTACCATTCCATTGTTTGTGAAGTTCGAGTGCTTTGTTTTCCATAAAATAATCTCCATTCCTTATCGTACGCTGCTAAAAATTACAACGATTTCATCATACCATTATCAATTTCACAAATCAAGAAAATTAGGACTTCCTATTTGGAAAAAGGTGTAGTATAATAGCCCTATCATAAATTCGTTACGTCATTTCAGACAAAATTCCCGGATGTTGAAGATGAAGAGAGTAAAAGTCAGCAAAAAGTGATAAGGAGTTATATTTCATGAGAGAAAAATATGAGAGTTTATCGTTGACCGTTCTTAAGGACGTGGCAAAGAGCAGAGGATTGAAAAACATATCTGCAATGAAGAAAGCGGACCTGGTAGAACTGATGTTGGCAGAGGATGAGCGTGAAAAGAAGGCAAAGGCAGCAGAAAGTGTTGCAGTGGAAGATACGTTAAAAGATTTAGACAGCGGCGAAGCTGCAAATGGTATTTTAGAGGTTATGCCGGATGGCTATGGTTTTATCCGGTGTGAAAACTATCTGCCGGGCGAACATGACGTCTATGTGTCTCCGTCCCAGATCCGTAAATTTAACTTAAAGACCGGTGATATCGTATCCGGAAACACCAGGATCAAAACACAGCAGGAGAAGTTTTCCGCACTTTTGTATGTCAGCAGTATCAACGGTTATCATCCGAGTGTTGCCAGCAAACGCAAGAATTTCGAGGATCTCACCCCGATCTTTCCGAATGAGAGACTGCGCTTAGAGCGCGCCGGCGGCAGTGTGGCAATGCGTATTGTGGATCTGGTGTCACCGATCGGAAAGGGACAGCGTGGTATGATCGTTTCCCAGCCGAAAGCAGGTAAGACTACTTTATTAAAAGAGGTTGCAAAATCCGTTACACACAACAACCCGGAGATGCACCTGATCATCCTTCTGATCGACGAACGTCCGGAGGAGGTTACCGACATCAAGGAGGCAATCGAGGGTGACAACGTAGAGGTGATCTATTCTACTTTTGATGAATTGCCGGAACACCACAAGAGAGTGTCAGAGATGGTAATTGAGCGTGCAAAACGTCTGGTTGAGCATGGAAAAGATGTTATGATCCTGCTTGACAGCATTACAAGACTGGCAAGGGCGTACAATCTTACTGTTCCACCAAGTGGACGTACGTTATCCGGTGGTCTTGATCCTGCGGCACTTCATATGCCAAAGCGTTTCTTCGGTGCAGCGCGAAATATGAGAGAGGGCGGAAGCCTTACGATCCTTGCAACGGCTCTTGTGGACACTGGAAGTAAAATGGATGACGTGGTATTTGAGGAGTTTAAGGGAACCGGTAACATGGAGCTTGTGCTGGATCGCAAACTTTCCGAAAAACGTGTTTTCCCTGCAATCGATATTGTAAAGTCAGGAACACGAAGGGAGGATCTGCTTTTGGATGCGCAGGAGCAGGAATGTGTGGATGCGATGCGTAAGGCGATCAACGGCATGCGTACGGATGATGCGGTGGAAAATATCTTAAATATGTTTGCACGTACCAAAGACAATCAGGAATACATGAATTTGCTAAAAAAGACAAGAATTGTTTAGAAAATACTTGATTTTCCTGAATTAGTATGCTATACTTAACAAGCTGTTTATCGGGACTTTCCTTTGCAACAAGTACCATATACGGATCGGGTATACGGGTACAAAAGGATTGAACAGGCGAAACTATAAAACGATAAGAATATAAAGAGGTGAAAATCATGAGAGAGGGAATCCATCCAGATTATTATCAGGCAACTGTTACATGTAACTGTGGTAACACATTCGTTACAGGTTCTACAAAGGAAGAGATCCACGTAGAAATTTGTTCTAAATGCCATCCGTTCTACACAGGACAGCAGAAATCAGCAAGAACTGACGGACGTATCGATAAGTTCAACAGAAAATATGGCATTAATCAGTAAGTTAAGAACGGTTACAGATAAGGTTGAGGTTTTAAAATCTCAACCTTTTTTTAGGAGTAGAAACAATGAGATATTCTGGAATTGGCGGACAGGCAGTGATGGAAGGTGTCATGATGAAAAATCAGGACAAATACGCTGTCGCAGTCCGAAAGCCGGATAAAGAAATTATCGTCGAGGTTTCCGAATATCCGGGAATCATTAAGAATAAGAAAATACGAAATATGCCGATCTTACGCGGTGTATTCAGCTTTATAGAATCTCTGGTGCTGGGGATGAAAACACTTACGTTTTCTGCTTCCTTTTTTGAGGAAGAAGAGGAAAAACCAAAGACAGTGCAAGAGAAAAAGAAAGATCAGAAGAAAGAGGATGCCATGATGGGTGGAACGGTCGCAGTATCGGTCCTCCTTGCGGTTGCGATTTTTATGGTGCTTCCTTATTATATTTCTCTGTTCTTTCAACGTTTTACATCCTCCTATCTGCTGATCGCATTGCTGGAGGGGATCTTACGTCTGGTTATTTTTATTGGCTATGTGGCAGGTATCTCACTGATGCCGGATATTAAAAGGGTTTATATGTACCATGGTGCCGAGCATAAATGTATCAACTGTATCGAACATGGTATGGATCTGACCGTGGAAAATGTGAAAAAGAGTTCCAAACAGCACAAACGCTGTGGAACCAGTTTCCTTTTGATCGTAATGATCATCAGTATTTTCTTTTTTATGTTTATCCATGTGGATTCCGGGGTTGCCCGCCTTTTGCTGCGGCTGGTTTTAATACCGGTGATCGCAGGTGTTTCCTATGAATTTATCCGGCTGGCAGGCAGAAGCGACAATGCACTGGTCAATATCTTAAGCAAGCCAGGACTGTGGCTGCAGAATCTGACGACAAGGGAACCGGATGAAGATATGATCGAGGTAGGGATCGCATCGGTAGAGGCGGTTTTTGACTGGAAAACTTATGTGGAAGAAATCAGACAGGAAGGGTAGGGATTCTAAGTGACCTATCGTGAGGCATTAAATTTAGGTGAAAAGGTCTTAGAGACGGCATCTATTGTTGAGGCAAAACTGGATGCGTGGCTGTTGCTTGAGATGGTCTGCAAGATAGATCGCAGTTTTTATTATCTTCATATGGAAGACGACCTTTTGGAAGAACAGGTAAGTGAATATGAGATCGCATTAAAAAAACGCGCAGAGCATGTTCCATTACAATATATCGTTGGGGAAACGGAATTTATGGGATTGAAATTCAAAGTAAATTCCAGCGTACTCATTCCAAGACAGGACACAGAAACGCTTGTAGAGGAGGCATTAAAAGTCATAACACCCGGTATGCGTGTGCTCGATCTGTGTACAGGATCTGGCTGTATTATCGTAAGCATCCTGCACAATGTCGCTGATGTGGAGGGGTATGCAACAGATATTTCCAAGCAGGCACTGAATGTGGCGAAAGAAAATGCAAAGCTAAATGGCGTTGCGGTCAATTTTGAACGGAGTGATCTGTTTGATAATGTAACGGGTACATTTGATGTGATCGTATCTAATCCTCCTTATATCCCGTCTCTGGAAGTGGTCAAACTGATGCCGGAAGTGGGAAGCTTTGAGCCTTTAGAGGCATTGGACGGCAAGGAGGACGGACTGTATTTTTACCGCGAGATCATCGCCTCCTGTAAGGAATATTTAAAACCGGAGGGCAGGATCCTTTTTGAGATCGGGTATGATCAGGGCGAAGCTGTCCGGGCGATGTTACTCGGGGCAGGTTTTAAAGAAGTACGTGTGATCAAGGATCTGGCGCATAATGACAGAGTCGTGACCGGAATGCTGTAGCGGGGACACGAATCAGAAGGACAGATTTGGAAGAAAGGAAGGAACAGAATGTTTGATAAATTAGAGGATTTACTGATCCGATTTGAAGAATTGATGAGTGAGTTAAGCGAGCCGGATGTTGCAAATGATCCGGAGCGTTTCCGTAAATTAATGAAAGAGCAGAGTGATCTGACTCCGATCGTTGAGGCTTATAAGGAATACAAACAGTGCAAGCAGAATATCGAGGATTCTCTTGCTATGTTAGAGGAAGAGTCTGACGAAGAGATGCGCGAGATGGCAAAGGAAGAGTTAAATGAGTCCAAAGAGCGTGTGGAAGAACTGGAAAATGAATTAAAGATCTTACTTCTTCCGAAAGACCCGAATGATGACAAAAACGTTATCGTCGAGATCCGTGCAGGTGCCGGTGGAGATGAGGCAGCACTGTTTGCCGCAGAGATCTATCGTATGTATCAGCATTATGCAGAGGAAAAACACTGGAAATCAGAGATCATGGAAGCAGATGAGACCGGTATCGGTGGAATGAAGAGCGTTACCTTCATGCTGAGCGGTCAGGGTGCTTACTCTCTGATGAAATACGAATCCGGCGTACATCGTGTGCAGCGTGTGCCTGAGACAGAGTCCGGTGGACGTATCCACACCTCTACTATTACCGTTGCTGTGATGCCGGAGGCTGAGGACGTCGATGTCACGATCGATGAAAAAGATATCCGGATTGATGTCTGCCGTGCATCCGGTGCCGGTGGACAGTGTGTCAACACCACCGACTCTGCAGTACGACTGACCCATATCCCGACTGGAATTGTGATCTACAGCCAGACCGAGAAGTCACAGATCCAGAACAAGGCAAAGGCATTTGCCCTGCTGCGTACCAAATTATATGATTTAGAGCAGCAGAAAGCACATGATGCCGAGGCAGAACTGCGTAAGAGCCAGGTCGGAACCGGTGACCGTTCTGAGAAGATCAGAACCTACAACTTCCCACAGGGACGTGTGACAGATCACCGCATCAACCTGACCTTATATAAACTGGATAAGATCATGAACGGAGATATCCAGGAGATCATAGATGCCTGCATCGCAGCAGACCAGGCTGCAAAACTGGCGAAGATGAATGAGAACTAAGATTTAGACACGTCTGAATGAATTAGAAGATCAGGATGCCCTATATCAGCTAAAAATGGCTGATATGGGGCATTTTTTGATCCATGATAATAGAATGTTCGTGGAGTGTGCAAAACAAACTTGCGAATATAGGGCAACTAAGGATATAATAATAGAAAGAGAACTCAATGAATCCACCCCGATGCGGGTATTATGTTTGCGAAAGGAGGTACAAATGATGAAAAAATTACACAGAAACAGGTACAAAAACGTAGTTGTAGCAATGATGATGGTATTTTTTATGTTTGTTGGAATGGGAACGATACAGGTACATGCAGCAGAATATACAACAGGAACTTTTGATCCTGCCCAATTTGAAGTTGGAGATAAGGTTTACAAGGGGATCCAGTTGTCATCAGACAGACAGGCTGTGGTTTGTAAGAAATGTAACATGGTGTGGCTTACGACAGGCACCAGTTATGGTATCGGAGATATGAAACGCTCTGAGGTGGCGGCGATGGAAGCTCATAAGGATCATGCAGGGAATGTGGGATATTCATTGTTTAACTGGTATTTCAGCTTTGAGATTAGTGGCCCATTGTTAAAGGATACGCCATATACTATCGTAGAAAATGAGAACAATGGTGAAAATAATAATGACAATAATGATAGTGTGACGAAATGGAGTATTACCTATGATACAAATGGTGGCAGTCCGGTAGCAGCAGAAACAGATCAGACGAACCTGCCTGATCCACTGCCAACTACGACCAAAGATGGATATGATTTTGCCGGCTGGTATACAGATGAGGATTTTGTGACAGCCGCACAACCGGGACAGGCTATCACTGCAGACACGACCCTTTATGCAAAGTGGGTAGAACACAGCCATATATTTAAGGATGCGTGGAGCAGCAATGATACTTCCCATTGGCATGAGGCTGCGTGTGAACATACCACAGAAAAAAAGGATGAAGCAGCTCATGTCTATGGGGCAGCAGGTACAGAAAGATATACCTGTACCGTCTGCGGCTATGTAAGTGAAACAAGAAAAAATGAAGCTGAGGCAGCGGATAAAAATAATACGGAAAATAGTACAGAAAATAATACGGGAAGTGAAACGGTAAGTGTAAAACGGACTGAGGCAAACGATGTGGCACTAAATACGAGATTTAATGTAAAGACAGGAAAGACGATCCGGGTAACCTGGGGAAAAGTTGCGGATGCAGACGGCTATGATGTGTATATGGCATACTGCGGCAAAGACAAGGAAAAGCTGGTGAAGTCTGTAAAGTCAGCCAATAGTTTATCTGTTGAGATCAGTAAACTGAAAAAGAAATCGATCGGCCAGGAAAAGAATATAAGATGTCATGTTGTTGCATATAAGATGGTTGATGGCAAAAAAGTAACCGTTGCAAAATCCATCATGATACATGCAGCAGGAAAGAAGAATGGATCCGTAACGGATGCAAAAAGTATCAAACTGAGAAAGACTTCTTATGTATTGGCGAAAGGGAAAAAAGCTACCATAAAAGCTTCGGTTGTTAAGAAGGATAGGAAGCTCCCGGTCATTAAGCATACACAGGAATTCCGATATGCTACATCAGACAGTAAGGTAGCAGTGGTATCGAAAAATGGCAAGATCACTGCGAAAGGAAAAGGTTCCTGCTCGATCTATGTATATGCAGCAAATGGATGTGCAAAAAGAATAAAAGTTGTGGTTAAATAATAGAATGTACGCTACGAGAATATTCTATTATCATGAATAAGAGATGAAGACGCACTTTGACAGGTGTGTCTTTTTCTTTTTAAGGAGAAGGCGTAATAAATAGATTGAAAAAGGACATAATTATGGTATAATTAGACCATGAATAGGAGGTGTAGATTATGCCACAAATAATCCCAATTAAAGACTTGAAGAATACATCAGAAATTTCTGATATGTGTCATAAAACAGAGGAACCAATTTATGTTACTAAAAATGGCTATGGTGATATGGTAATTATGAGCATGGAGATTT